>NZ_CP107871.1:6609522-6941544 GCF_041432505.1 Streptomyces virginiae | reverse complement strand
CCCGCGGGCGGCGGGCCGCCCCCTGTTCGGTGATGGCGTCGCCGACCATGGCCCGGACCGCGTCCCGCAGTCCGTGCAGGGGGTGGTGGCGGGCGGGTCCGGCGCCCGGGTCCGTACGGAGCTCCTTCAGCAGGGCCCAGCAGAGCAGCAGCATGACGACGGCGAAGGGCAGCGCGACCAGGATGGTGGCGGTCTGCAGGGACTTCAGGCCGCCCGCGACGAGGAGCACGGCGGCGACGGCGGCCATCAGCACGCCCCAGGTGACGACGAGCCAGGTGGGCGGGTTGAGGGAGCCGCGACTGGTGAGCGAGCCCATCACCAGGGAGGCCGAGTCGGCGCTGGTGACGAAGTAGGTCATGACCAGGACCATGGCGACCCACGAGGTGATCGTGGAGAGCGGCAGGGCGTCCAGCATCGCGAAGAGCGAGGCCTCCGTACCGTCCTTGAGCGTGACGGCGAAGTCGACGGCGCCGGTGGAGTCGAGGCGGATGGCGGTGCCGCCCATGACGCAGAACCAGATGACGGTGGCCCCGCTGGGGACGAGCAGCACGCCGATGAGGAACTCGCGGATGGTGCGGCCGCGCGAGATGCGGGCGATGAAGGTGCCGACGAACGGGGCCCAGGACAGCCACCACGCCCAGTAGAAGATCGTCCACGCGCCGAGCCACTTGGAGTCGGTGAAGGCGCCGGTGCGGCTGGCCATGGGCACCAGCTCGCTCAGGTACCCGCCGACGCCGGCGGGGATCACGTCGAGGATGTAGACGGTCGGGCCGAGGACGAAGACGAAGAGCATCAGGACGGCGGCCAGCACCAGGTTGATCGTGCTGAGCCACTTCACGCCCTTGTGCAGGCCGGAGAAGGCGGACAGGACGAAGGCCGCCGACAGGGAGCCGATGATGATCAGCTCCAAGGTCACGGAGTCCTCGACTCCGGTGGTGAGGTTCAGCCCCTTGGAGACCTGGAGGGCGCCGAGGCCGAGGCTGGTGGCGGTGCCGAAGACGGTGGCGAAGACCGCCAGCAGATCGATGGCCTTGCCGGCCGGGCCGGCCGCCCGTTCCTCGCCCACCAGGGGGACGAAGGCGGAGCTCAGGCGGTTGCCGCGGCCCTTGCGGAAGGTCGCGTAGGCCAGGGCGAGGCCGGCGATGCCGTAGATCGCCCAGGGGGTGAGGGTCCAGTGGAAGAAGGAGTACTCCATGGCCGCGAGCGCGGCGGCGCCGGTGCGGGGGGCCGCGCCGGAGGCCGGGGGCGGCGCCAGGTAGTGGGTGAGCGGCTCCCCCACCCCGTAGAACATCAGGCCGATGCCCATGCCGGCGCTGAACATCATCGCGATCCACGCGAGGTTGGTGAACTCGGGCTCGGAATCGTCGGCGCCGAGCCGGATCCGGCCGAACCGGCTGATCGCGAGGACGACGCACATGACGAGGAAGACGTCGGCGGCGATCACGAACAGCCAGGCGAAGTTGCCCAGCACCCAGGAGAGCGCGGTGGCCGACGCCGTGTCGAAGGAGTCCTTGCCCAGGGCCGCCCACGCGACGACGGCCAGCACGGCGAGCACACCCACGGTGACGACCGCGTGGTCGGGCGCGCCGTCCACCGGGCCGTCGGCGCCCCCTCCCGGGGTGTCCGGACGTGGCTGATCCAGTGATTCCGCGCTCATGCGGCCACACTATGCAGGCGTATATCCCTATTTAGGGGCATGGCACGCCGGGTGTGGCCCAGGCCACTCATGGGCATAGGAGGATCCTCCGGATAAGCTCATGGCGGCGCGACTGCACTGTTCGATAGCAAGGGAATAGCAAGGTGACGGACGGAGCAGTAAACGAGGCCGCGCGCGTGCTCATCGCCGCGGACAAATTCAAGGGCTCGCTCACGGCCGTTCAGGTCGCGGAGCGGGTGACGGCCGGCCTTCGCAGGGCCGTACCGGACGTGGAGATCGAGACCCTCCCCGTCGCGGACGGCGGCGACGGAACGGTCGCGGCAGCCGTCGCAGCGGGCTTCGAACGGCGGGAGGTACGGGTCACCGGACCCCTCGGCGACCAGGTCACGGCCACCTTCGCGCTGCGCGAGGGCACCGCGGTGGTCGAGATGGCGGAGGCCTCCGGGCTGCAGCTGCTGCCGGCCGGCACCTTCGCCGCGCTGACGGCGACCACGTACGGCTCGGGCGAGCTGCTCAAGGCCGCGCTGGACGCGGGCGCGCGCACGATCGTCTTCGGTGTGGGCGGCAGTGCCACCACCGACGGCGGCGCCGGCATGCTGGCCGCGCTGGGCGCTGTGTTCCTGGATGCGAACGGCGAACCGGTCGGTCCGGGCGGCGGCGCGCTGGCCGAGCTGGCCTCGGCCGACCTGTCCGGCGTCGACCCGCGGTTCGCGGAGGTGGAGTTCGTCCTCGCGAGCGACGTGGACAACCCGCTGACCGGCCCGAAGGGCTGCGCCGCGGTGTACGGCCCGCAGAAGGGTGCCTCGCCCGAGGACGTGGCGACGCTCGACGCGGCGCTGGCGCACTTCGCGGTGGTGCTGGAGAAGTCGATCGGTGCGAAGGCCGCCGAGTGCGCGGTGCTCCCGGGTGCCGGTGGCGCGGGCGGCATCGGCTACGGCGCCCTGCTGCTCGGCGCGACGTTCCGTCCCGGCATCGAGCTGATGCTGGAGGTACTGGGCTTCGCCCCGGCGCTGGAGCGCGCCACGCTGGTCATCACCGGTGAGGGCTCCCTGGACGAGCAGACCCTGCACGGCAAGGCCCCGGCGGGCGTCGCGGCCGCGGCGCGCGCGGCGGGCAAGCCCGTGGTGGCCGTCTGCGGGCGGCTGCTGCTGTCCCAGGAGGCCCTTGAGGGTGCCGGCATCCGCAAGGCGTACCCGCTCACCGATCTGGAGCCGGACCCGGCCAGGTCCATCCCGAACGCGGGTCCCCTGCTGGAGCAGGTCGCCGCGAACATCGCCGCCGACGTTCTCTGACACGGCCGCCCCGCCCCCACCACCCGTGGGGCGGGGCCCTCACCTTTCCCGCCCTCGCCGGGCGATCCGGCCTCGCCACATCCAGCTCCTCCGGCGTTTGAGCAGGGGGCACCTCCCAGCGGTAGCTGGGGGAGGGTCCAGGCGGAGCCCGGTGCCCGGCGGAGCCGGGTTTCCTGGGGCTCCGCCCCAGACCCCGCGCCTCAAACGCCGGCGAGGCTGGGATCGGCCCGGCGAAGCAGCCGGTCCTGCCGGTGAGGCCGGATTCGGGCGGGGCTAGCCGAGGAGGGCGGCCGTGGTGGTCACGCGGGCGAAGCCTCCGCCCTGGAGGTTCACCGCCGTGGCGCGGGCGAGCTCGTCCGCCGTCAGGGCGAGTCCCTCCGGCCCGGCGAGGTCGAAGGTGTGCGTGGCGTCGAGCGGCACGAGCACGTCGTAGCCCAGGTTCCCCGCCATCCGCGCCGTGGTCTCGACGCACATGTTGGTCTGGATGCCGACCAGCACCAGCTGCCCGATGCCCTGGGCCGTCAGCCACTCGGCCAGGTCCGGGGTGCCGTAGAAGGCCGAGTTCACCGTTTTGGTGACCACCAGGGCCCCCTCGCTCCGCTTCTCGACCAGGTCCTTGAAGGCATACCCGGGGTGGTCGGCGGCGAGGACGGAGCCGGGCTGCACGGAGGCGTGCCGGACGAGGACCACCGGCCGGCCGGCCGTCCGCCAGGCGTCCATCAGGGCCGCGATGTTGTCCTCGGCCGCCGGATTGTTGCGGGGCCCCCAGAAGGACTCCTCGTCGAAGCCCTTCTGCACGTCGATGACCAGCAGGGCACTGTTGGGGGCGATCTCGATCGCGGTCGTTGTCATGGCTCCATGCTGTCGGCCGGGCCGCGGGCCCGACAGCGCCCGCGAGGCCCCGTACCGATGGGATCCTGCCAGTCTGGCAGTCCTGACCTCCTGGCAGACTGGCCCGATGCGCCGTGTCGCGATCCTCGTCCAGCCGGGCATCCGCAGCTTCGACCTCGCCGTCATCACCGAGGTATGGGGCCCTGACCGCAGCGATGTCGGGGTGCCGGGCTTCGAGCTGCGCCGGTGCGCCCTGGAGCCGGGTCCGATCCCGCTGCCGGGCGGGCTGACCCTGGCCCCCGACCGGGGGCTGGACTGGCTGGCCACGGCGGACCTGGTCGTCGTACCGGCCCTGGCCGAGCCGGCCGATCCGACGCCCGGGCCGATCCTCGCCGCCCTGCGTGAGGCGCACGGCCGGGGCGTGCCGGTCGCCGCCCTGTGCGCGGGGGCGTTCATCCTCGCGGAGGCCGGTCTGCTGGAGGGGCGCCGGGCGGTCACCCACTGGTGGCTGGCCCCGCAGCTCGCCGCCCGCTACCCGGGGATCGTGGTCGAGGACGCCCCTCTTTACGTCGAGGACGGCGGATTGTGGACCTCCGCCGGGGTGGCCTCCGGGATCGACCTGTGCCTGCACCTGGTCCGGGAGGCGCACGGCGCCGAGGCCGCGGCCGCCATCGCCCGTTCCATGGTGACGGGCCCCTTCCGCACCGGGGACCACGCCCAGTACCTGGACCGGCCCGTCCCGGCCGCGGACCGGACGGCCGAGGCGTTGGCCGCCGTACGGGCGCGCGCGCTGCGCTCGCTGCACGAGCCGCTGTCCGTGGCGACCATGGCCGCATGGGCCGGGATGTCCCCGCGCTCCTTCGCCCGGCACTTCGCCGCCGCCACCGGCACCACCCCGCACCGGTGGCTGCTGGGCCACCGGCTGGACGCGGCCCGCAAGCTGCTGGAACGCACCGACCATCCGGTGCCGGAGGTGGCCCGGCGGGCCGGTTTCGCCAGTGAGGTCACCTTCCGCCAGCACTTCACCGCGTACGTCGGTCTCGGCCCTCGCGCGTACCGTGCGGCCTCCTGCGCATCGGCAGCCGCACCAAACCCTCCGGACAGTGTTAGAAAGGGCTCATGACCGGACGTTTTGGTCGCCAGCCGACCGGGTGGGGCTCGCGCCTGTCCGCGCGCCTGTCCCGGTGGGCACACAGCGTCGCCGGTCAGGTCTTCGCACTCCAGGCGATGATCGTGCTCCTGCTGATCGCCGCGGGCGCGTCGGCCCTGGTGTTCCAGGCCCGGTACGACAGCGAGCGCGACGCCCGGCACCGTTCGCTCGCGGCGGCCGAGGCCTTCGCGCACGCTCCCGGTATCGCGGCGGCGCTGATCTCGGCGGATCCGACGGCCGTGCTCCAGCCGCTGGCCGAGGCGGCTCGCCAGGGTTCGGGCGTCGACTTCATCGCCGTCATGAACACCCAAGGGGTCCGCTACACCGACTCACGGCCCGAGCTGATCGGCCGACGGGCCACCGGTGACCTCAGCCGGGCCCTCGCCGGGCACGCCTTCACGGAGACCTTCCGGGGCGAGCCGAGCGACGCCGTGCGGGCCGTCGTCCCGATACGGAACGCCGACGGCGTCGTCGTCGGCCTGGTCGGCACCGGCATAGAGGTGGAGAACGTCTCCCAGGTCGTCGAGGGCCAGCTCCCGCTCCTGCTCGGTGCGGCCGCGGGCGCCCTGCTGCTCGGTACCGGTGGCGCCGCCCTGGTCAGCGGCCGGCTGCGGCGCCAGACCCGGGGCCTGGGCGCGGCCGAGATGAGCCGGATCAACGAGCACCACGAGGCCGTCCTGCACGCCGTCCGCGAGGGCGTGGTCATCATCGACGCCGACCAGCGGCTCGTCCTGGCCAACGACGAGGCCCGCCGGCTGCTCGGCCTGCCGCCCGACCCCGAGAACCGGCACGTCACCGATCTCGGTCTGGACCCGCGCACCGCCGAGCTGCTCGCCTCCGGCCAGGTCGTGACGGACCATGTGCACCTGGCGGGCGACCGGCTGCTCGCCGTGAACGTGCGGCCCACCGCGCAGTACAAGGGCATGTCCACGGGCAGCGTCGTGACCCTGCGCGACTCCACGGAGCTCGCCGCGCTCTCCGGTCGTGCCGAGGTGGCCCGCGGCCGGTTGCAGCTGCTCTACGACGCCGGTGTGCGGATCGGGACCACCCTGGACGTGGTGCGGACCGCCGAGGAGCTGTCGGAGGTCGCCGTCCCCCGGTTCGCGGACTTCGTCACGGTGGAGCTGCTGGAGCCGGTGCTGCACGGGGACGAGCCCTCGCTGGTCACCGGGATCTACACCGAGATGCGCCGGGCCGCGATCACCGGCGTTCGTGCCGACTCGCCGCTCCAGCCGGTGGGTGACATCATCCGGTTCGTCGTGCCGACGGCCCCCATGGCGGCGGCCCTGGACGCCGGGCGGGCGGTGCTCGCGGCCGATCTGAACGCGGCCATGGGCTGGCGGGCCCAGGACTCCCAAGGCACCCGGGTGGCGCTCGACTACGGGCTGCACTCGCTGATCTCCGTACCGCTGCGGGCCCGCGGCGTGGTCCTGGGCATGGCCAACTTCTGGCGGGCCGACACCCCGGAGCCCTTCGACGAGGAGGACCGTTCGTTCGCGGCCGAGCTGGGTACGCGCGCGGCCGTCTCCATCGACAACGCCCGCCGCTTCACCCGCGAGCACGCGATGGCCGTGACGCTCCAGCGCAGCCTCCTGCCCCGGGTGCTGCCCGCCCAGAACGCCGTGGACGTCGCTTCCCGCTACCTGCCCGCGAAGGCGGGGGTGGGCGGGGACTGGTTCGACGTGATCCCGCTGCCGGGGGGCCGGGTGGCGCTGGCCGTCGGGGATGTCGTGGGGCACGGGGTGCACGCCGCGGCGACCATGGGCCGGCTGCGGACCGCGGTGCACAATTTCTCCACCCTGGACCTGCCGCCCGACGAGCTGCTCGGGCACCTGGACGAGCTGATCAACCGGATCGACCAGAACGCCACCGGGAGCGGGTTTTCGGACGGGGACGGGACGGACGGCGGCGAGGACGCCTCGGACGGGTCCGCGGAGCCGGCCGGGGTCACCGGTGCCACGTGTCTCTACGCGGTCTACGACCCGGTCTCCGGGCAGTGCCGGATGGCCAGCGCCGGCCATCCCGGGCCCGCGCTGATCCGCCCCGGCGGGGACGTCGAGTTCCCCGAGCTGCCGGCCGGGCTGCCCCTGGGCGTCGGCGGCATGCCCTTCGAGGCCGCCGAGTTCACGCTCCCCGAGGGGAGTCGGCTGGTGCTGTTCACCGACGGTCTGGTGGAGGACCGGGACCGGGACTTCGACTCCGGACTGCGGTTGCTGGGCGAGGCGCTGGCGCGGCCCGGCCGCAGCCCCGACCAGGCCTGCTCGGACGTGCTCGCCGCGATGCTGTTCCCGGTGCCGAGCGATGACATCGCCCTGCTGATCGCCGACACGCGGCGGCTGGAGGCCGACCGGATCGCCGAGTGGGAGGTACCGGGCGAGCCTTCGGCCGTCTCGCGGGTGCGCAACGCGGGCGCGGCGCAGCTCGCCGCGTGGGGGCTGGGCGAGATCTCCTTCACCACCGAGCTGATCCTCAGCGAGCTGATCACCAACGCCATCCGTTACGGGAGCGCGCCGGTGCGGGTACGGCTGCTGCGCGACCGCGCCCTCGTGTGCGAGGTCTCGGACGGCAGCAGCACCTCGCCGCACCTGCGGTACGCGGCGACCACCGACGAGGGTGGGCGCGGGCTGTTCCTCGTCGCCCAGTACGCCGCCCGGTGGGGCACCCGTTACACCGACCGCGGCAAGGTGATCTGGGCCGAGGTGCCGCTGACCGGGGGTTCGGATCCGCAGCCGGCGGTCCCGCTGGACCTGGACGCGCTGGAGGACCTGGCCTGGTGAGCCGCAGGATCCGGGCCGGTGGTCCGGGGGCGGTTCACACCGGCCGGGTGCGGGCGAGCAGCACGGCGACGTCGTCCTGCTGGGCGCACGGCAGCAGCCGCCGCAGGATCCCGTCGCACAGTTCCTCCAGGGGCTGGTCCACCCGCTGCAGGGCGCCCGCCAGCTGGGCCATGCCCTGGTCGAGGTCCCGGTCCCGGGCTTCGATGAGGCCGTCGGTGTAGAGCACGAGCAGGCTGCCCGGGGGTAGCCGTAGCTCCTCGGTACGGAAGTCCTGGCCGCCCGTGCCCAGCGGGGTGCCGGGCGGGCCGTCGAGGAAGGTGATGCTCCCGTCGGGGGTGACGACGGCGGGCGGCGGGTGGCCGGCCCGGGCGATCACGCAGGCCCCGGTGGCCGCGTCGTGGACGGCGTACACGCAGGTGGCCATCTCGTCCTCGCCCAGTTCGGCGACGACGGCGTCGAGCGAGCGGAGGAGCTCCGCCGGGGGCACGTCGTGGCGGGCGAGGGTGCGTACGGCCGTCCGGAGCTGGCCCATGACGGCGGCGGCGTGGATCCCGTGGCCCATGACGTCCCCGATGACCAGCCCGGTGCGGCCGCCGGGCAGCGGGATGACGTCGTACCAGTCGCCGCCGACGTCGTGGTCGCTGGCGGGCAGGTAGCGCCCGGTGAGTTCGAGGCCGGTGACGTCGGGCAGCGCGTTGTTGGTGAGGCTGCGTTGGAGGGTCAGGGCGGCCTGGCGCTGGAGGGTGTACATCCGGGCGTTGTCGATGTTGAGGGCGGCCCGGGCGACCAGCTCGTCGACGAGGACGCTGTCCTCCTCGTCGAAGGGTTCCCGTGCGCGTGTGCGGGTCACGGCGACGGCGCCGAGCACCGTGCCGCGGGCGACGAGCGGGACCAGGCGGGCCGAGCCCAGGGTGGCGAGGTAGGTGCGCAGCGCCTCGGCGCGCGGGGAGGTGATCAGTGCCGGGATGTCGGCGAGGTAGAGGTTCATGGGCCGTCCCTCGGAGATCACCTGCTCGTAGGTGGTGCCCATGGGGATCTGGAAGGTCTGGCCGGCGGTGAGTTTCGCGGTGGGGGCGGTCGGGTCGGGGAAGTGGGCGGCCAGGCGGCGCAGGACACCTCGGGTGGAGGCCGTGGGGACGGGGCCCTCGTCGGGGCCCAGTACCGCTTCGAGCAGTTGTACGTCGGCGGAGTCGGCGAGCTGTGGCACCAGCACGTCGACGATCTCCTGGGCGGTCTGGTGGAGGTCCAGGGTGGTGCCGATGCGGGTGCCCGCCTCGGCGAGCAGGGCGAAGCGGTGTCGGGCCCGTTCGGCGTCGGCCTGGGCCTGCTGGCCCTCGGTGATGTCGATGAGCGAGGCGATCACGCCGAGGGCCCGACCGGAGCCGTCCAGCAGGGGGGCGTAGGAGCAGGACCAGGTGCGGTCGTTCTCCGGGTCGGCGGGGGTGCGTCCGGTGCGGCGGACGTCGACGACGGCGGTGCCCCGGTCGAGGACCTGCCGCATCGTCGACTCCAGTGCGGCGGCGTTGACCCCGGGGACGACCTCGGTGAGTCGTTTGCCGAGGTGTTCGGCGGCGGAGACGCCGTTCATCCGGGCCAGGGCGTCGTTGACGCGGAGGAACCGCAGGTCGGTTCCGAGGGTGGCGAGGCCTATGGGCGACTGGGTGAACAGGCTCTGGAGCGCGGCGAGCGAGTCCCGCATGTGGAGCACCTCGGAGGTCTCCACGGCGATGAGCAGGGCCCCCGTCCGGCCCTGCGGGTCGGCGGCGGGGACGATCCACATCTCCATCGGGACGCGGTGGCCGTCGCGGTGGCGTACGGGCAGGGTGCCGACGACGGTCTCGCCGGACTGGACGCGCCGGGTCAGCTGGTCGGCGAGCTCGCGGTTGGCCTCGGGGACGAGCACGGCGCTGCCGGGGAGGCCGATGATGTCCTCGGGGCGGTGTCCGAGGAGGTCCTGGGCGGCCAGGGACCACTCGACGATGCGCCCGTCGGCGTCCTCGCGCCAGAGGGCGATCGGGAGCAGCTCGCTGAGTACGCCCGCGTACCCGACAGCCGCGGCCGGCGGGTCCGGCACCTCGCTCGTCGCCTGGTAAGTGTCCAACGCACCGACCTCACCCCGGGGGGCCTGATTCCTACCGATTCACCCTATCCGAGGCGTGGGCGCGGGGCTCTGTGTCCGCCGATCCCCGCCGGGGTGCGGTCCGGCGGGCGGTGTGCGGTGCCTGGATCGCGGTCGTCGCTCATACGACCACCACGTCCACGCAGGCCACGGTGTTGCAGCCGTAGCCACCGGCGTTCCACGGGGCGTGCGGGGGCTGTGTGTCGCCGTGGGCGTCGGTGGCGCGGGAGACCAGCCGGTAGGGTCCGGGCCGCTGCGGTGTCCACCGGTACGACCAGCCGCTCCAGCCGTAGGGGCCGGTGGGCGGTTCGAGGTGGGCCCGGTGCCAGCCGCGCTCGCGGTGCCGGTCGTCGTCCTCGTACTCGGCCCGCACCTCGACGCCGCGCAGCGGTGTCCCGCCGCCCGACCAGGCGCGTCCGCGGACGAGGGTCTCGTGGCCGCGGCGCACGGCCGTGTCCGGTTCGGGCTCGGTGACGATCGAGGTGACGCGCACGTCGGTCACCGGGCCCTCGGGGGTGCCGCGGGAGGCCACGTAGCGGTACTGCTCGCTCTGGAAGAGGCCGGTGAAGGGGTGGGTGACGGCTCGGGCTCCGACCAGCCACTTCACGTCGGCGACGGCGTAGCGGCCGGGGACCAGGAGGCGGACCGGTGCCCCGTGCTCGGGGGTGAGCGGCTCGCCGTTCATCCGGGTGACGAGGAGGGTGTCCGGGTGGAGGGCGGCGGCGAGCGGGAGGCTGCGCTCGAAGGCGGCTCGGCGGCCGTGCACGGGGCCGGAGTCGGCTCCGGTGAAGACGATCTCGACGGCGGTCGGTCCGATGAGGGCGCGTTCGGCGAGGAGGCGGAACGGGACACCGGCGAAGTGTGCGCAGCCGACGGCCTGTCGGCCCCAGGGCAGGCCGGGCGGGCGGGGTGTCATCAGGCCGCGGCCGTTGCCGGCGCATTCCACGACGACGTCGAGTTCCCGGTGTTCCGTCGCGAGGAGCTCGTCGTAGCCGAGGGTGAAGGGGGCGGCGGCCGCGGGGCCGCCGATGCGTAGCCGCCAGCGGCCGGGTGGGATCCGGGGGATGCCGAAGTGGTCGCGTACGAAGAAGGCCCCTACGGGGGTGAGCGGCTCGACCAGGGCGGCCGCGGGGGTCTGGGCGTTGTACGGGTCGGCGGTGACCGTTTCGGGCGCCCAGAGCGTGGCGCCGGGCCCTGGGGCGGCTCGTGGAACGGGCCATGTGGTCATGGCAGCCCCTTCCGTCGGGCTCGTGCCGAGCGCGACGCGGATTTCTTTACAGACTACGTCCGTACAGGGCCTTGACTGGGTGCGAATTGGGAGGAAACTCATGAATACACCGGATAACCGGAAAGAGCCGCACCTCCCTCTGGAGACGTCCTCAGGCCCGCGTGACCCTTGTCCAGGCTCTGGCCAGGCCCCCGGCAGCACTTGTCGACCAGGGGAGCCATCGGCGACGGCGGATGGCTCATGGAATCGACGGACTGCCGGGGACTGTCATGTCCCGCGGGGCCCCTGCTTCCCCCGCACGTTCCCCCGCACGACGACCGCCTCAGGCCTGCAGGGCGGCGGCCGGTCCGGACTGTTGCCGCGGGAGCGTGGGCGGCGTGCGGGGTGCGTGGGTCGTGTCGAGGACTCCCGCGATGCCCCGGGCGAGGCAGGGGATCCGGTGCGCGGGGATGCCCGCGATGTTGATCCGCCCCGAGGTCGTGCCGTAGATGGCGTACTGCCTGCGCAGCCGGAGCATCTGCTGCGCGGACAGCGGCACCATGGAGAACATCCCCTTCTGGCGGGCGAGCGAGCGTGCCTGCTCCGCGCATCCGAGGGCGCTCAGGTGGGCGACCAGGTCGGCTCGGTTGTCCATGATCCGGCCGCGCATGACCTCCAGCTCGGCGCGCCAGGCGGCCCGCAGCCCCTCGTCCTGGAGGATCGTGGTCACGACGGCCGCGCCGTGCTCGGGCGGCATCGAGTAGAGGGTCCGGGCGGCGTTCTGCAGGGCGGTCTCGGCGTGCCGGACGGCCCGGTCCGAGGCGCCGAGCACGATGGCGCAGCCGACGCGGTCGCTGTAGAGGCCGAAGTTCTTCGAGCAGCTGACCGCGATCAGCATTTCCGGTACCCGCGCGGCCAGCATCCGCGTGGGCAGCATGTCGGCCTCCAGGCCGTCGCCGAGGCCGTGGTAGGCGAGGTCGACGAAGGGCACCCAACCGCCTCGGGCGGCCGATTCGGCGAGTGCCTCCCAGTCGTCCAGCAGCGGGTCCACGCCCGTGGGGTTGTGGCAGCAGCCCTGGAGCAGGACCACGTCGTCCCGCTGCGCGTCCGCCAGCTCCCGCAGCACCCCGGCCGTGTCGAAGCCGCCCTCGGCGTCGCGCCAGCCGTACGTGCGCACGCGCAGCCCGGCGGCCTCCAGGATGGGGCGGTGGTTGACGTAGGCCGGATCGCTGATCCACACCGTGGTGCCCGGGCGGGTCCGGCAGATCAGGTCGGCCAGCAGTCGCAGCGCGCCGGAACCGGCGACGGTCTGGACGGCCGCGGCCCGGTCGGTGGGGCCGGCCGGACCCAGGACCAGCTCCAGCAGGGAGCGGTTGAAGGCGGCGTTGCCGGAGAGCCCGCGGTACTCCTTGGAGTACGAGCGCTCCGCCAGCCGGATCTCGGCCTCGCGTACGGCGGTCATGACGGGAGTGGTGCCCGTCTGGTCCCGGTAGACGCCGAGGACGAGGTTGAGACGTTCGGGCCGCTCGTCGCCGCCGAACTCGTAGGTCAGGTCCCACAGCGGGTCGGTGGGCGGCGTGGGGAGGAGCTCAAGCATCTGCGGGAACCTCGGGTCGTGGGCGGCGGTTGGCGAGAACGACGCCGGCGGTGATCAGGGGGACGCCGACGAGGACGGCGAGGGTCGGCGTCTCGCCGAGCAGCGGGACGGCGAGCAGGACGACGGCGACGGGGCTGAGGCTGCCGACGACGGCGCTGCGCTCGGCTCCCAGGCGGCGGATGGCGAAGGCGTAGAGCAGGCCCGCGCACAGGCCGACGCCCAGCCCCTGCACGACGAGGAACAGGGCGATGTCGCTGCCCGCGGCGTGCGCGATGCCGGTGGGGAGCACCCCGGTCAGTACGAGGACGCCGATCACCGCGAAGGAGGGCAGGCACAGCAGTCCGATCGACCCGACGGGGTCGAGGTCGACCTCGCGCAGGCCGACGGTGTAGAGGGCCCACAGGCCGCTGGCCACCAGGAGCGTGCCGGCACCGGCGAGTACGTCGGTGTCGACGGGGACGACGTAGCGCCAGACGAGGGCGGCCACACCGACCGCGATCAGGGCGAGCCCGGCGGCCTGGGTGCCCCGGGGGGCGCCGTGGCCCCGGCGGATCATGATCGCGGAGACGAACAGCGGGACCATGCCGGGCACGATGGAGCCGACGAAGGCGGCCGAGGTCAGGGCGCCGCCGTGCATCGCGGCCAGGAAGAACGGCACCCCCGCACCGCAGATGATTTTCACCGCGGGGCCCGGGCGCACCGCGGCGATGGCGCGCCGGCGCCGCCACAGGGCGGGGAGGAGGACGACGAGGGGGACGCCGAAGCGCAGCAGCGCGGCGTCGGCGGGCAGCAGCGAGGAGCCGCTCAGGGCCCGGGCGCTGAGTGCGAAGGCCGCCCAGATCGACACGGTGACGAACAGCGCCAGCATGCCCTCGGCCTGTGGGGAGAGCCCGCGCCGGCCGGGGTGTCCGGCCCGCGGGCCCGCCGCATCGGGAGGCAGGGTCGCCCGGGTGGTGTTCGTCGCGACCAAGGAAGTGCTCCAGCCTCTGAGGCACGGACCGATCCGGTCCGTGCCTGGGCAACGCTAGAGCGTGGGGCGGGGCAGCCGATTGCCAGTTCTGTCGCTCGGACATACGTTTGGGGCAGATTCTGCCAAGGAGTGACCATGGACGCAGTCGATCTGCAGATCATCAGGGAGTTGCAGGCCGACGGGCGCCTGTCCAACCAGGACCTCGCCGACCGCGTGCGGCTGTCGCCGTCGCCCTGCCTGCGCCGGGTCCGGCGGCTGGAGGAGGCGGGCCTGATCCGCGGCTACACGGCCATGGTCGACCAGGTCGCCTTCGGCCTCCCGGTGACCGTCTTCGTCCGGATCCGGCTGGAACGCCACACGGCGGAGGCGGTGCGGCTGTTCGAGGAGCACGTCGCGGTCATCGAGCACATCCAGGACTGCTACCTGATGGCGGGCAGCAGCGACTATCTGCTCCGGGTCGTCATCGAGGACCTGGAGGCCTACGAATCCCTGGTGCGCCACCGGATCCACGCGATCCCCGGGATCGCGTCGATCGAGTCGAGCTTCGCGTTCGGCAGTGTCAAGCAGTCCCGGACGTACCCGCGACCGGCCCCTGGCGGGTCGCGGCGCTCGCCGCGCTGACCGCCGGGCCCCGCGGGCCGGCGACCCGGGCGGGCCGGCGGCCCGGGCGGCGTTCTGCGCCCGGTCCCCCGCCCGCGCCCGTCAGGTCCTGCGGGAACTCACCTCCGGTATCCGGTCGTCGAGGAGGACGCCGTCGAACCGGATCGAGTGGGAGGGCGAGTTGCCGTGGTCGCGGTTCGTGGTGATGTGCGGGCTGTGCGGTCGGCCGGGGTCTCCCGCGCACGGGTCGGACAGACCCAGGACCATGACCTTGTCCTGGTCGAAGAAGCCTCCGAAGGTCCCGTTCCTGGAGTGGAGCCACCACAGTTGGCGACGGTCGCGTGCGTCGCAGGCATGCTGGACGACCGGCGCTCCTTCCTCCTTCGTCCCGGAACCCCGCAGGCAGAGCCCGGTCGCCGTGTTGCGCAGCTGCAGCCGGCCGCGGTCCCCCTTGTACGGCATGAGTACGTCCCACTGCTGCGCGGCGCTGCCGTCGCAGCCCGCCTCGCGCGGCTGGACGCCGGACGCCGTCGACGCGTCGGGGATCTCGATGCAGCGGCCCGTGGCCGCGATCCGCATGGTCGTCCGGTCGCGCGGGGCCGGTGCCCAGGCTCCGACGGGCGGCTCGGTCGGTGCCGACGTGGTGGGGGTGGCCTTGGCGGTGGCCATGGCGGTCGCGACGGCGTTGGCCACGGCGGTGGGGGTCGGCGCCTCCGTGGGGCGGGGACCCTCCGTCCGTGTGGGCACCGGGGCCGCCGCCGGAGCCAGGGTGGCGGGGGCGGCCGCGCGGGGTACGGGCGGCTCGGAGCGCGCCGGAGGAGGGCCGGAGGCCAGGACGGCGACGACCACACCGGTGACGGCGACGGCCGCCGCCCCGGCCCCCCAGTGGAGTCCGTGGGCCGGCAGCGAACCGGTGACCGTCGGGTCCGGCACGGCCGGAACGAGGGGCTGCGCGCTCCCGGCGACGGCGGTCGCGGCCGCGCCGCCGGACAGGAGCCGTTCCGCGCCCCACAGCAGGATCCCCACGGGGAGGACGGCACCGATCCGCTCGTTCAGGTCGGTGAGCTCCCGCACCGCCCGACGGCACGTCGAGCAGGAGTCGAGGTGGGCCGCGAGGAACCGCTTGACCTGGGCGTCGGGCTTGCGCACGGAAGCGGCGAGGAGCGAGCCGTAGCGCCGGCACTCCTCGTCCCCGCCCGTGAGTCGCAGGTGCGCGGCGAGGTACGCCTCGCGCAGCCCCTCCCGGGCCCTGGCGTTGAGCGAGGAGACGCCGCTGCGGCTCAGCCCGAGGAGGCGGGCGACGGTACTCGCCGGCTGCCGCTCGACCTCCGAGTACCAGAGCACCGCCTGCCAGCGCTCCGGCAGCGAACGGAACCCGCGCGACACCAGCCGGCGGTCCTCGTGGTGGAGCATGCGGTCCTCGGAGCTCTCGGCGTCGACGAGGCCCAGATGCTTCTCGCACCAGCGCTCGAAGTCCTCGGAGAGTTCGGTGCGCCGCTCCGACGCCGCCCACTGCGCCGCCGTACGCCGCACGACGGTCAACAGGTACGGACGCCAGGCGGATTCGGGGCCGTTGCCGTCCCGGACGGCTTCCAGGGTCCGGGCGAAGGCCTCGGAGGCGAGGTCCTCCGCGGTGTGCGCGCTGCGGCTGCAGCTACGCGCGTAGTGGAACACGCTCCGCCAGTGCCGTTCATACAGAATCCTGACGGCTTCCTGGTCCGCGCCCTCGCGCACCGACGCCGTCAGTTCATGGTCGGGCGCGGAGACAAGGCTGGAGCGTCCACTGAGCATGAGCAACCCTCGTTCGAAAAGCCGTTGGGGATGCGCGCCATTGTCGAACCGGCCTGCGACTTCTGTAAACGTGATCCATCCGACATCGAAAAACTGATATCGATATCGCCTTCCGGAGCCCGCGCAAGGCAGTTGGCCTTCGCCCACGCGTGGGTCGACGCCTCCTAGACGGCGCCGACCCGGTCGGCGAAGGCCTGGTAGGCCACCTCGTCGAAGAGCACGAACCGCACCTCCTCGACCTCGGTACGGGCGCCGCGCACGGTCTCCACCGCGATCCGGGCGCCGTCGTCCATCGGCCAGCCGTAGATGCCGGTGGAGATGGCCGGGAAGGCGACCGTACGGGCTCCCAGCTCGTCGGCGATCCGCAGCGACTCGCGGTAGCAGGAGGCCAGCAGCGCGGAGCGGTCCTCGTCGCGTGACCAGACCGGGCCCACCGTGTGGATGACGTGCCCGGCGGCGAGCCGCCCGGCCGTGGTGGCCACGGCTCGGCCCGTGGCCAGCCCCTTGCCGTAGTGCGAACGCCGCAGATCCTCGCAGGCGGCGAGGATCTCCGGGCCGCCGCGCCGGTGGATGGCGCCGTCGACCCCGCCGCCGCCGAGCAGCGAGGAGTTCGCCGCGTTGACGATGGCGTCGACCTTCTCGGCGGTGATGTCGCCGCGGACCAGGGTGATACGGGTCATCAGCAGCCCTTTCGCAGGTGTCGCCAGACCGCTTTGGCGGCGTTGTGCCCGGACATGCCGTGGACGCCCGGGCCGGGCGGGGTGGCCGAGGAGCACAGGAAGACCGCCGGGTGGGCCGTCGTGTACGGGGTGAGGGAGAGCTTGGGGCGCAGCAGGAGCTGGAGGCCGGAGGCGGCACCGCAGGCGATGTCGCCGCCGACGTAGTTGGGGTTGCGGGCGGCGAGCTGGGGCGGGCCGGCGGTGGCGCGGGCGAGCACGAGGTCGCGGAAGCCCGGCGCGAAGCGCTCCAGTTGGGTCTCGACGGCTTCGGTGAGATCGCCGTCCCAGCCCGCGGGGACATGTCCGTACGCCCAGAACACGTGCTTGCCCTCGGGCGCCCGGCTCGGGTCGACGAGGGTGGGCTGCGCGGTGATGAGGAAGGGGGCGCGGGGTGCCCTGCCGCCGGAGGCGAGCTGCAGGGCGGCGTCGATGTCGCGGACGCGCGGGCCGATCTGGACGGTGCCGGCGCGGCGCGGCGCCTCGGCCGTCCACGGGACCGGGCCGTCCAGCGCGTAGTCGAGCTTGAACACGGAGGCGCCGTAACGGTAGCCGTCGTAGGCGCGGCCCAGGCGGGCGATGCGGGCCAGGGCGGTCGGCGAGGTGTCGAAGACGTAGGTGCGGGCGGGCGGGAGGTCGTCGAGCCGCTTGACCTCGAAGCCGGTGTGGATGGTCCCGCCGAGGTCGCGCAGGTATCCGGCGAGGGCGTCGGAGACGGACTGGGAGCCGCCGCGCGGCATCGGCCAGCCGTTCGCGTGCGCGGCCAGTGCGAAGACCAGGCCCACGGCGCTGGTGGCGATCCCGCTGAGCGGGGCGATGACGTGGGCCACGAGGCCGGCGAACAGCGCGCGGGCCCGCTCGTCGTGGAAGCGGCTCAGGAGCCAGGTGGAGGGCGGCATTCCGGCGAGCCCGAAGCGGGCGAGCGTGAGCGGGTCCCGGGGCAGCGCGGTGCTCGGCAGGGACATGAAGTCCCGGGCCAGGGTGTCCCATTTGCCGAGGAACGGCCCGACCAGGCGCCGGTAGGTGCCCGCGTCGCGCGGCCCGAAGGACGCCGCCGTCTCCGCGACCGAGCGGGACAGGACCGCGGCCGTGCCGTCGTCGAAGGGGTGCGCCATGGGCAGCGGGGCGTGCAGCCACTCCAGCCCGTACCGCCCCAGCGGCATCGTGGCGAAGACCGGCGAGCCGGCGCCGAGCGGGTGCACCGCGGAGCAGGGGTCGTGCCGGAAGCCGGGGAGGGTGAGTTCCTCGGTCCGGGCGCCGCCTCCGACGGTGTCGCCGGCCTCGAAGACGGCCACCGAGAAGCCGCGCCTGGCCAGTTCGACCGCGGCCGTCAGCCCGTTCGGCCCCGCTCCCACCACAACCACATCGAGAATCGACGGCACTTGCGACTCCTTCGTCTCCGGCGCGCCCGCGCCCCCAGGATATTGCGCCGCCCGACCCGTCCGGACCCGGCTCGACCGCGCCCGGCCGCGACGGTCCGGTCAGGCGCCCCGGAGCAGCTCCCGGATGCGTACGGTGGTGGCCTCGTCACGCCCGACCGCGAACGGCAGCGCGTTGTCGCGGTCCACCCGGAAGGGGACCCCGTCGACCGTGCTCTGGGTGCCGCCGGCCTCGGCGACCATCAGCAGCCCGGCCGCGTGGTCCCAGGCCGAGGGCCAGGTGAAGGCCAGGCCGTCCATCTCGCCGCGGGCCACCTTCAGGTATTCCAGGCCGGCCGAGCCGCAGGGGCGGGCCGCGACGCCGGGGACGTCCAGGCGGGCCAGCGTCCGCTTGTTCTCGTCGCTCGTGTAGAGCGGGTGGGCGATGGCGACGCGCAGTGCGGCGCCCGGCTCGGGCGAACCGCTTCGGATCCGCTCGCCGTTGAGGTACGCGCCCTGCCCGCGCACGGCGGTGGCCAGCTCCTCCAGTGCCGGGGCGAAGGTCCAGGAGGCGAGGATCTCCCCGTGCAGGGCCAGGGCGACCAGGGTGCAGAACGCGGGGTCGCCGTTCACGAACTGACGGGTGCCGTCGACGGGGTCGACGATCCACACCGGGGCGTCCGCGCGCAGCGCCGCGTACACACCCGGGTCGGCGTGCACGGCTTCCTCGCCGACCACGGCGGAGCCGGGCAGCAGCCGCGTCAGGGCGGCCGTGAGGTGCTCCTCCGCCTTGCGGTCGGCCACGGTCACCAGGTCGTGGGGGCCGTTCTTCTCGTCGACCTCGTGCTCGGCGAGCTGCCTGAATCTCGGCATGATCTCGATCGCCGCCGCCTTGCGGACGGCTTCTTCCACATCGGACAGGCCCTGGGCCAGGAACTCATCGATCATGTCTCCAGCAAAGCACGCCCGACCGACAAACCCCACCGCCGATCCCGTACCGGTTGCCGGCCGTCGGGTGTCCACCGGGTGAACCGGTCCGGGTCCGGGGACTCAGCCGGCCAGCGGGAACATCGATCCGCGTCGGCCCTCGGGCGAGGTCAGCCATTCCAGCTTCTCGGCCGTGCCGGTGCCCGGCAGCGGGGTGTGGAGGACGATCGCCAGGTCGGGGCGGGCGGGCACGCGCAGCTGGGTCGACTCCACGTGCAGCGTTCCGGTCACCGGGTGCTCGATCTGCTTCTCGACCTGTCCCCCGGGCAGAACGTCGCCCCGCTCCCACAGCTCGGCGAACTCCGGGCTGAGCTCCCGGGCCTCCTCGATCACCGCCCGGAAGCCCTCGTCGTGGGGGCTCTCCGAGCAGGCCGCCCGGAACTGGGCGACCACCACGCGGGCGATCTCCGCCCAGTGCGGGGAACGTGATCGGTAGATGGGGTCGGTGAAGAAGGCGATCAGGCAGTTCTGGGTGATCTCGGGGCGCATCCCGAAGACCAGCGAGGCCGCGTCGTTGTACATCACGGTGTTCCAGTACCGGTCCATGATGTGCGCGGGGAAGGGCATCCAGGCCTCGATCAGCCGCCGGAGGCCGTCGCACCTGCCCCGTTCGCCCGGGGCGACCTCCAGGGCGGGCGGGTTGAGCCCGGCGAGGACGTACAGGTGGCGGCGCTCGGCGCTGGTCAGTTTCAGCACCCGGCCCACCGCGTCCAGGACGTGCCCGGACACCGTGATGTCGCGCCCCTGCTCCAGCCACTGGTACCAGGAGACCCCGACCCCGGCGAGCACGGCGACCTCTTCGCGGCGCAGCCCCGGGGTGCGGCGGCGGGCCCCGCCGTCCGGCAGGCCGGCCTCGGTCGGGGTGATCCGGGCCCGTCTGCTCATGAGGAACTCGCGCAGTTCGGGCCGCCTGTGCTGCGCGGTCGGTGTGGCCACTGGTCCCCCTGTCCGGCTGCCTGTTGGTGCCACCAACAGGATAAGTTCCCACTCTGCACGAAGATTCCCGGGCCGCGAGGGTGGTGGCCATGGCGATCGACACACAGACAACGACCGACGGGCCGCACACGGCGGCCCCCGAGCACCACCGGCTCTCCGGCCGGGCCCGATGGGTGCTCTTCGTGCTCTGCGCCGCCCAGTTCATGGTGGCGCTCGACTTCTCCGTACTGAACGTGGCTCTGCCGGTGCTCGGCGAGGACCTGGGCCTCGGCCGCTCCGCCCTCCAGTGGGCCATCACCGCCTTCGCCCTGCCGTCCGGTGGCTTCCTGCTCCTCTTCGGCCGGATCGCCGACCTGTACGGCCGCAAGAAACTGTTCCTCACCGGCCTCGCGCTCTTCGGCGCGGCCTCCCTGCTCGCGACCCTCGCCTGGGATCCGGCCTCCTTCCTGACCGGGCGCGCCCTGCAGGGGCTGGGCGCGGCGGTCATCGTGCCCACCGGCATGTCCCTGCTGACGACGACCTTCCCCGAGGGCCCGCTGCGCGACAAGGCGCTCGGCATCTCCGGCACCCTGCTGTCCCTCGGCTTCACCGTCGGCATGGTGCTCGGCGGTGTCATGACCGACACCCTGGGCTGGCGCTCCACGATGGGGCTGCTCACGGTGACCGCGGTGATCGTGCTGTTCGTGGCGCCGGGGCTGCTGCCGGAATCGCGCACCACGGAGCGGCCGCGGCTGGACGTGCCCGGGGCGGTCACCGTGACCGGCGGTCTGCTCGCGCTGATCTACGCCCTGTCGACGGCGGCCCGGCGCGGCTTCGGTGACCTGGACGTTCGGGGCACGCTGGTGCTCGGGCTGGTCCTGCTCGTCGCGTTCGTGGTGGTGGAGTCGAAGTCCCCGGCTCCGCTGGTCTCGTTGCCGATGCTGAAGCGACGCACGGTCGCCTGGGGCAATGTCGGCGGTCTGGTGACCTTCTCGATGATGTCGACGGTCGTGTTCGTGCTGACGCTGTACCTCCAGGAGACGCTGGAGCTCTCGTCCTTCCGGACGGGACTGGTCTTCGGGGTGCAGGGCCTCGCCTCCGTCGTCGCCGGGTCGTACGCGCCGAAGGTGATCGGCCGGTTCGGTGCCCGCCGCACCCTGGTCGGCTCGCTGCTCGGCCAGGGCCTGCTGGGCGCCGCGCTGCTCGGGGTGGGCCCGCAGTCGGGCGCACTGCTCGCGACCGTGGCCGTCTCGCTGGCCAGCATGTGCCACCTCGGCGCGATCATCTCGTACGGGCTCGTGGTGACGAGCGGTGTGCCGGACGAGCAGCAGGGTCTGGCGACCGGCCTGGTCACCACCACCCAGCAGGTCGGCATCACCATCGGGATCCCGATGCTGGGTGTCCTGGCCACCACGCAGGCCTCGCTGTTCGACGGGGTGCGGACGGTCCTGGCGCTAGACGCGGTGATCGTCCTCGCGGCGGCGGTCCTGGTGGGCCTGGGGCTGGGCGGCCGGAGGAAGGCCTGACCGTCGCGCGGGCCCGGAATCGGTCCTCCGGGCCCGCGCGGCCCCGCGCCGACCGCGGCGTCAGTCGCGCAGCACCGGGATGATGTGTTGGCCGTACGCGTCGATCGTGGCCTCCCGTGCGTCGTGCATGTCGTAGACGGCGAACTGGTCGACGCCCAGGTCGCGCAGGGCGCGAAGCTTCTCGATGTGCGCCTCGGCCGGGCCCAGCAGGCAGAAGCGGTCGACGATCTCGTCGGGGACGAAGTCGGTGGACGGGTTCCCGGCCCGTCCGTGGTGGCTGTAGTCGTAGCCCTCGCGGGCCTTGATGTACTCGGTGAGCTCGTCGGGAACCATCGAGGAGTGCTCGCCGTAGCGGCCGACCAGGTCGGCCACGTGGTTGCCGACCATGCCGCCGAACCAGCGGCACTGGTCGCGGGCGTGGGCGAGGTCCTCGCTGACGTACGCGGGGGCGGCCACGCAGATGGTGATCTCCGCCGGGTCGCGGCCGGCCGCCACGGCGGCCTCGCGCACCGACTTGACCATCCACTCGGTGAGGTAGAGGTCGGCGAGCTGGAGGATGAACCCGTCGGCCTTCTCCCCGGCCAGGGCCAGGGCCTTGGGCCCGTACGCCGCCATCCACACGGGGAGCTTCCCCTCGCGGACCCACGGCAGGCGGATCGGATTGCCGTCCACCAGGGCCTCGCGGCCCTCGGCCAGGTCCCGGATGACGTCGATGGCCTCGCCCAGGCGGGCCAGGGTGTTGGGCTTGCGTCCGGCGACCCGCATCGCCGAGTCCCCGCGCCCGATCCCGCAGACGGTGCGGTTGCCGAACATGTCGTTGAGGGTGGCGAAGGTGGAGGCGGTCACCTCCCAGGTGCGGGTGCCGGGGTTGGTGACCATGGGGCCGATGTGCAACTTGCGGGTGTGTTCGAGGATCTGGCTGTAGATGACGAACGGCTCCTGCCAGAGGACCGCCGAGTCGAAGGTCCAGCCGTAGCGGAAGCCGTTGCGTTCGGCGCGCTTCATGAGGCTGATGACCTGGGAGGCGGGCGGGTCGGTCTGCAGGACGAGGCCGAAGTCCATGGGGCGGCTCCTTGAGCTTTACAGGTACTGGCAGGTGGAGCGGGGGACGAAGGCCCCGTGGCCGGCCCGGCCGGTGAAATCGCGCTGGTCGATGACGAGTTCGCCGCGCGAGAGCACGGTGTCGACGCGTCCGGTGATCCGCCTGCCCTCGTACGCCGAGTAGTCCACGTTCATGTGGTGCGTCTCGGCGGAGATGACCTGCTCGGCGTGCGGATCGTAGAGGACGATGTCGGCGTCGGAGCCCGGCGCGATGGTGCCCTTCTGCGGGTAGAGGCCGAACATCCGGGCCGGGGTCGCGCACGCGATCTCGATCCAGCGTCGGCGGCTGATGTGCCCGTCCAGGACGGCCTGGTGGAGGAGGTCCATGCGGTTCTCCACCCCCGGCAGTCCGTTGGGGATCTTGGAGAAGTCGCCCCGGCCCAGTTCTTTCTGGCCCCGGAAGCAGAAGGGGCAGTGGTCGGTGGAGACCACTTGGAGGTCGTTGGTCCGCAGGCCCCGCCACAGTGCCGCCTGGTGTTCCTTCGGCCGCAGCGGGGTGGAGCAGACGTACTTGGCGCCCTGGAAGTCGGGCTCCTCCAGGTTGTCCGTGGACAGGAACAGGTACTGCGGACAGGTCTCCCCGAAGACCGGGAGCCCCTTGTCGCGGGCGGCGGCCAGCTCCGCGACCGCCTCCTCCGCCGAGACGTGGACCACGTACAGCGGGGCGCCCGCGACCCGCGCCAGCTGGATGGCCCGATGGGTGGCCTCGGCCTCCAGCAGGACCTTGCGGACCTCGCCGTGGTGGCGGGGGTCGGTCTCCCCGCGGGCGAGGGCCTGCTCGACGAGGACGTCGATCGCGATGCCGTTCTCGGCGTGCATCATGATCAGCCCGCCGTTGGCGGCGCCGCGCTGCATGGCCCGCAGGATCTGCCCGTCGTCGCTGTAGAAGACCCCGGGGTAGGCCATGAACAGCTTGAAGGAGGTGACGCCCTCGCCGACGAGGTGGTCCATCTCCTTGAGCGTTCTCTCGTTGACGTCCGAGAGGATCATGTGGAAGGCGTAGTCGACGGCGCAGTTGCCGTCGGCCTTGGCGTACCAGGTGTCGAGCCCCTCGCGCAGCGAGTGGCCCACGCTCTGCACGGCGAAGTCGACGATCGTGGTGGTGCCGCCCCAGGCGGCGGCTCTGGTTCCGGTCTCGAAGGTGTCGGAGGCCGAGGTGCCTCCGAAGGGAAGTTCCATGTGGGTGTGCGCGTCGACCCCGCCGGGGATGACGTACTTCCCGGTCGCGTCGATCGTGCGGTCGGCCGTCCAGGCCTCGGCGGCCGCCGAGCCGTGTGCGGCCAGCGCCGCCACGCGGCCGTCCTCGATCAGGACGTCCGCGTGCAGTTCGTCGGAGGCGGTGACGACGAGGCCGCCACGGATCAGGGTGCGGATGCTCATGTGATCCCCCTACTCAAATGCTGCGCAAGGCCTGTTCGAGGATCTCGGCGCCCTCTTCCGCCTCGGCGACGGTGAGGGACAGCGGCGGCGCGATGCGCAGCACGCTGGTGTTGTACCCGCCTCCCTTGCCGAGCAGCAGGCCGCCCTCGCGGGCCGCCTCCAGGACGGCCGCGGCCGCGTCCGGGTCGGCCTCGTCGGTGCCCGGCCTGGTGAGTTCGAGGCCGGCCATCAGGCCCCGACCGCGGACCTCCCGTACGGCGGGCACGGTGGCCGCGATCGCGCGCAGCCGCTCCAGGAGCAGGCCGCCGACGCGGCGGGCGTTGCCCTGGAGGTCGTGCTCCAGCAGGTACGCGAGGTTGGCGACGCCGGCCGCCATGGTGACCGGGGAGCCGCCGAAGGTGGAGATGGAGTGGGAGTCCAGGCAGTTCATCACCTCGGCGCGGGCCACGACCCCGCCGATGGACATGCCGTTGCCGATGCCCTTGGCGAAGGTGAGGATGTCGGGCGGGCCGTTCTGGGCGTGGGCCTGCCAGCCCCAGAAGTTGTCGCCGGTGCGTCCCCAGCCGGTCTGCACCTCGTCGCTGATCCACAGGATGCCGTGGCGGTCCAGCACCTCGCGGAAGGCTCCGTAGAGGCCGTCGGGCGGGGAGGTGAAGCCGCCGACGCCCTGGACGGGTTCGGCGATGAGGGCGGCCACTCCCCCGCGGGCCTGGCCGAGCACGTCCTCCAGGTCCGCGACGGCGGCCGCGGTGAAGGCGGCGTCGTCCAGGTGGGCGAGGGGGCCGCGGGTACGGACCGCGCCTTGGACGTAGTACGTCTGCAGCGGGGAGAGGCTGGTCGGGGACCAGCCGCGGTTCCCGGTGATCGAGACGGTGGAGAAGGACCGGCCGTGGTAGCTGTTGCGCATCGCCAGGATCTGGTTGGAGCGGCGGTACGTGGTCGCGAGCAGCAGGGCGGTGTCGTTGGCCTCGGTGCCGGAGGTGGTGAAGAAGACCCGGGCGTCGGGGATGCCGGAGAGGGCGGCGACCCGCTCGGCCAGCTCGATCATCGGCCGGTTGAGGTAGAGCGTGGAGGAGTGGATGATCCGCCCGGCCTGCTCGGACACGGCCTTGGTGACCTCGGGCAGGGCGTGGGCGGTCATCGTGGTGAGGATGCCGCCGAAGAAGTCGAGGTAGCGGTTGCCGTCGGCGTCCCAGACGTGGCGGCCCTCGCCGTGGGTGAGCTCGATGGGGTGCTTGTAGTAGAGCGCGAGCCAGTCGGGCAGGACGGTGCGGTGGCGGCTGTGGAGCGGGGTCGGGTTGGTCACGGCTGTACGAGCCCTCCGTAGGCGTCGGGACGGCGGTCGCGGTAGAAGGCCCACTGGTCGCGGACCTCCTTGATCAGGTCGAAGTCGAGGTCGCGGACGACGAGTTCCTCGTCCTTGTCGCTGGCGACGTCCCCGACGAACTGACCGCGCGGGTCGACGAAGTAGCTGGTGCCGTAGAAGTCGTTGTCGCCGTACTCCTCCTGGCCGACCCGGTTGATCGCGGCGATGAAGTACTCGTTGGCGACGGCCGATGCCGGCTGCTCCAGCTGCCACAGGTACGCGGACAGGCCTCGGGAGGTGGCGGAGGGGTTGTAGACCAGTTGGGCTCCGGCCAGGCCCAGTTGGCGCCATCCCTCCGGGAAGTGGCGGTCGTAGCAGATGTAGACGCCGACCTTGCCGACGGCGGTGTCGAAGACGGGCCAGCCGAGGTTGCCCGGGCGGAAGTAGTACTTCTCCCAGAAACCTTTGACCTGGGGGATGTGGTGCTTGCGGTACTTGCCCAGGTAGCTGCCGTCGGCGTCGATGACGGCGGCGGTGTTGTAGTAGAAGCCCTCGCTCTCCAGCTCGAAGACCGGTACGACGATCACCATGCCGGTCTCGCGGGCGAGGTCCTGCATACGGCGTACGGTCGGGCCGTCGGGGACGGCCTCGGCCCACGCGTAGTGCTCGGGCTCCTGGACCTGGCAGAAGTAGGGGGCGTTGAAGACCTCTTGGAAGCCGATGATCTGCGCGCCTTCGGCGGCTGCCCGGCGGGCGTACTCCTCATGTTTGGCGATCATCGAATCGGTGTCTCCGGTCCAGGTGGCCTGGACCAGCGCGGCGCGGACGACTTGGGCCATGAGCTGCTCCTCGCGACGGGAACGCCGAGTTCTACGCACGTAGACGGTGTGCGTAGGGAGTAGAACGTAGGCCTCGTCACAGCGTGGGGCAAGAGCGCCGTGCGCGGTTGGAGTAGTCGATCACGTTACGTCGCCACGCGGTCGAATGCGATCAGGAGACGGGCGGATCAGTACCCCTACGCACCTGCGATGCCCGCCACCCGCAGCGCGTGGAGCAGGTCACGGTGCCGTGGTCCGGGCAGCGCCCGGGCCGCCCGGAGCAGCCTCGGGGCGAACCACTGCGGGTCGTGCCGGGCCAGGCCCGCCGCCTCCTCGGCGGTGCGCACCCGCACGAAGGCGCCGAGCAGGGCGTCCGCCTCGCGGATCCGGCCGGCGCCGTCGAGGGCGAGTGCCGCGTCGGCGACCTCGGAGGCCGGGCGGGCGACGCCTTGGCGCAGCAGGGCGTCGCAGTCGGCCTCCCGGCCGGCGGCGCCGAGGGCGGCCGCGGCCGCCGCGAGCCGCTCGGGCGGGAGGGAGGCCGCCTCCCACAGCAGGGTCGCCCAGTCGGCCGCGAGCCCGGCCCGGGTCAGCTCGGCGGCCAGTGCGGGCAGTTGTTCGGCGGGCCGGGCCGCGGCCTCGCACAGCAGGACGTGCGCCTCGCCGCTGCGGCCCTGGGCGCGCAGGGCGAGCAGGGCGGCGGCGACCGCTCCGGGGACACCGGCCGAAGGTCCTGGCGCCTGCTCAGGACGGGGTACGGGGCGGGGTACGGGGTGCGGCGCGGCCTCGCCGCCGCCGGGAGCCTCGGATTCGGGTTCGGGTGCGGCGGCGTCCGGGACGCCGAAGCGGGCTCCGCGCGGCGGGGGAAGTGCCGCACCGGGAAGGCCGCCCGGTGTGCCGTCCCCGCCGGGGTGCCCCGGCGGCGGGGTGAACGCCGGAGCCGCGGGGGCCGCCGAGCCCGCGTACCGGGCGCCTCCGGCGCGCCGGGCACCGCGCAGCCAGCGCCCCTCGGCCCGGCCCACCGGCGCCTCGGCCCGCGCGGGGGGCTCCTCGGAAGGAGCTGCCTCCGGCCCGGGACGTGGTGCCGGGCGCGGCTCCGGGGACGGTGCGGGGTGCGATCCAGGGCCCTGTTCGGGGCGGGTCTCCCGTTGCCGGGGTACCCCGGGCAGCCACTGCGCGGTCTCCTGCCGCGTCGGCCAGGGCCCTTCGGTGCCCGCCCGCAGGGCCCGAAGTCGAGCCGCCAGGTCCTCGTGACGGGCCGCCGCGCGGGCCACGTCGTCCTGGGCCCAGGAGAGTTCCCGGGTGAGGGCGTCCGTCTCGGCCCGGTCGGCGGCCCGGCCGAGCCGTACGGTCAGGCTCCGCAGCGCCGTCTGCGAAGCGGCCCGCTGTTCCGCGGCCGCCGCGAGCAGGGACCGCAGCTCGCCCTCGCCGCCCGGCAGCCGGTCCCACACGGCGACGGCCGCCGCCCGCAGCTGGGCCGCGTATACGGTCTCCCGCGCCGCGAACTCCGTGCCCCGGGCCCCGGCCAGGTCCCGCAGCAGCGATTCCACCACGTCCCACGGAGGCATCGCCGCCCCGTCGAGACAGGCCTTCAGGCCTTCCGGATCCCTGCGCACGAACTCCCCGTACCAGCCTGCCCCGGGATCCAGCCTCTGCGTCAATCCCCGCAAATATCCAGAGAGTTGACTGATCGCCAGCGAAGTCGCGGTCTCCATGACCGCATTGGACCCCACCCGTGTTACGGGCGGGCTACGGGAATCTCAAAGCTTGACGGCGATCGCGGTGTGCGGGCGCTTGCCGCGCCGCGCCAGGGCGGCGGGCACGTCCACCAACCAGAACTGCCAGGTGTACTTGCGCGACATCAGCTTCCGCACCCGCCGCAGGCCCGCCTCGTCGAGCAGCCGGGCCTCACCCTCCCGCGCCTGCGCCCCTTCCTCGACGCGCCCGCGCATGTCGCACGCGGTGACGGTGACCCGCCCGTTGTTGCGGATCCGCTTGACCTTCCACGAATCGCTGCGCGTCCACACGTACAGCTCACCCGCGTCGGCCACCGCCCACACCGGCGTCGCCACGGGCGTGCCGTCCTTGCGGAAGGTGGTGAGACTGACGTACCGCGCCCTGCCGAACTCTTCGAGATCCATGACCGAACCCTAGGGCCTGTCTTTCGGATCAAGGCGCCTCTCCGTGGCTGACCGTTTCCCAGGCCACGAACAGCTCGTCCGTCCCGGCCGGCCGGGTCTTCTCGACCAGGGCGCGGGTGTACGGGAGCTTCGCGCCGGTCCGTGTCTCGTAGTGGTGCAGGGCCACCTCCAGGTCGGGCCCCATGGTCCGCTCCACCTTGCCCCCGCACAGCCACGGCGGGGCCTCGGCCCCGAGCTGGTACTTCGCGTGGAACTCCAGCGCGGTGCGCAGCCGGGCGGACTGCTCGCCGTACAGGTCGACGCCCTGGTGCCAGGCGGTCTCGGCGATGTGCGCGGACGCGGCGAGCGCGTAGCCGACGTGCATCAGGTTGCGGCAGGTCTCCTGGGCGATGCCGTCGACGTAGGTGCCCTGGTCGAACCAGTACGCCTTGACCTGGTCGGCGGTGTGGATGGCGGCGTACTGCGGGGCCATCGGGCGCGGGCCGTCCGACCGGAGGTAGAAGTACGCGGGCACGCGCGCCCGGAACCGCTCCAGCGACTCCCGGAAGATCACCTGGTCCTCCAGGAAGACGGCGATGGAGACGGCGGCGTCGGTCATGGCCAGTTCCCAGTTGCCGTTGTAGGCGGGCACCTGGGTGCGGACGGCCGGCAGGTAGGCCGTGCGCAGCATCCGCTTGAACCGGTCGACCCGCGATTGCCCCCAGTCGGGGTAGTCGGCGTTCATGATCTCGGCGGCGCGCGCCCAGCTGGATCCGGACCAGGCGGCCTGGAGTGCGGCGTTGTCCTCGCGGTGCGTCTTCATCACGGCCGACCAGGCGTCCATGATCTGTACGGCCTTGCGCGCGTGGGCGGTCCTGCCGTTCACCGACCACAGCAGGGCATGGGTGTAGGCGGCGATCGCGTCCTGTCGTTCGTCGAGGCAGGACTGCGGGCCGCTGTTGAAGGGGCAGGGCACCACGTCGGCCGGGTGCGGGGTGTAGTCGAGCGAGGCGTAGCGGCTGGTCAGGAGTGACCGGTAGGCCGAGGTCCAGGGTTCCTTGCCGGCCGCGACCATCTGCTTCGCCTGCCGGAGCCCGCCGTGGCTGACGACGACGCCCGGGTGGTGGAAGACCACGTCGCCGGCGTCGTGGCCTTCGGGGGCGGCGCAGGCGGCGAGCAGCAGGCCGCCCGCGAGGAGGGCGCCGACGACTGCGAATCCGACGCGCTTGGATGCGTTCATGGCTGACACGCCTTCACGCTTGCCCCGCGCTTCGGACCTCCCACCGCGGATTGGTCCGTCTGGCCTGCGGGCCCGCCCGAACGGCAGGCTCTAGACGGGGACGGCGGCGCAGCGGCGGAGCAGGTCGTCCAGGGAGAGGCCGAGGGCCGCGGCGAGGGCGGCGACCGTGAAGAAGGCGGGGGTGGGCGCCCGGCCGGTCTCGATCTTGCGCAGGGTCTCGGCGGAGAGCCCGGCGCCGGCGGCGACCTCGACCATGCTCCGGTCGCCGCGGGCCTCGCGCAGCAGGACGCCGAGCCGCTCGCCGCGCTCGCGCTCTTCGGGGGTGAGGGGGGTACGGACCATGGCTTCATCCTACCCCGCACACCAATAACTATCCCGTTATTTTTATACCGGTATAGTTATTGGCATGGTGAAACTGAAGACGGACCGAGAGATCGACGAGATGCGGGCCGCGGGCCGGGTGGTCGCCCGCGCCCTGGCCGCCGTACGGGAGGCCGCCGACGTGGGGGTGTCCCCGCTGGACCTGGACCGGGTGGCGCGCGAGGTGCTCCGCGAGGCCGGCGCCACCTCGCCCTTCCTGGGCTACCGGCCGAAGTTCGCACCGGTGCCCTTCCCCGCCTCGGTGTGCCTCTCGGTCAACGACGCGATCGTGCACGGCATCCCCGGCAAGCACCCGCTGCAGGACGGCGACCTGGTCAGCGCCGACTTCGGGGCGCTGCTCGGCGGCTGGGCCGGCGACGCGGCCATCAGCTTCACGGTCGGCCGGGCCCGCCCCGCCGACCTCCGGCTGATCGAGACCTCCGAGGCGGCCCTCGCGGCCGGGATCGCCGCCGCCGTACCGGGGAACAGGATCGGCGACATCGCGCACGCCATCGGTGCCACCTGCCGGGCCGCCGGTTACGGGGTGCCCGACGGCTTCGGCGGCCACGGCATCGGTCGCAGCATGCACGAGGACCCGGGCGTGCCCAACGAGGGCCCGCCGGGACGCGGGATGACGCTGCGTCCCGGCCTGGTCCTCGCCATCGAGCCGATGCTGATCGCGGGCGGTACGGACGACTACACCTGCGACGCGGACGGCTGGACCCTGCGCACCGTCGACGGCAGTCGCGCCGCCCACTCGGAGCACACGGTCGCGATCACCGCCGACGGTCCGCGGATCCTCACCGCGCTCTAGGGCCTGAAAGTGGCGCTATGGCCTCCCGTGCGGGTGGACCACCATCGCCGAGCCGCCGCCCCGGCGGCTGGTCTCGGCCGCCGCCAGCCAGCGGCCGTCCGGCAGCCGCTGCACGCCGGTCGCGGCGCCGATCTCCGGGTTCTGCCTAAAGGCCTGGCCGATCGCCTCCAGCTCCGCGCGCACCGGGCTGTTCCACAGGCCCGGCTCCAGCTCGGTGGTGGTCTGGTTGCGCTGGCTGGCCCGCGGCGCGGCGATCGCCTCAACCAGCGGCAGTCCCCGGTCCAGGTGGCCGATCAGGGTCTGCAGCACGGTGGTGATGATGGTCGCGCCGCCCGGGGAGCCCACCGCGAGCACCGGGCGACCGTCCTCCAGCACGATCGTCGGAGCCATGGAGGAGCGCGGCCGCTTGCCGGGGCCGGGCAGGTTCGGGTCCGGGACCCCGGGTGCGGCCGGGGCGAAGGAGAAGTCGGTCAGCTCGTTGTTCAGCAGGAAGCCGCGGCCCGGGACGGTGATGGCGCTGCCGCCGGTGGATTCGATGGTCAGGGTGTAGGAGACCACGTTGCCCCAGCGGTCGGCGGCCGTCAGGTGGGTGGTGTTCTCCCCTTCGTACGGGGTCGGGGCGGCCTGGCCGGAACCGCCGCAGGGCGCCGGGTGGCGCGGGTCACCGGGGGCGAGCGGGCTGGTCAGCGTACGGTCGGGCGCGATCAGGCAGCCACGTGAGTCGGCGAACCGCTGCGAGAGCAGCTCGCGCGTGGGCACGTCCACGGCCGCCGGGTCGCCGACCCAGCGGCCCCGGTCGGCGAAGGAGATCCGTGAGGCCTCGATGAAGCGGTGCAGGTACTGCGTCTCGGACAGCTTCGAGAGGTCCGTCCGCTCCAGGATGTTCAGCGCCTCGCCGACGGTGGTGCCGCCGGAGGAGGAGGGCGCCATGCTGTACACGTCCAGACCCCGGTAGCCCACCCGGGTCGGCTCCTGCCGCTTGGTGGCGTACGCGCGCAGGTCCGCGGTGGTCAGGTCGCCGGGGCGGACCTTGCGGGTGGCCGCCGGGTCCACGGGGGGCGTGCGCACGGCCCGGACGATGTCCTCGGCGAGGGGCCCCCGGTAGAGGGCGCCGGTCCCCTTGCGGCCGAGTTCGGCGTAGGTGGTGGCCAGGTCCGGGTTCTTGAAGGTGGTGCCGACCACCGGCAGGGCGCCGCCCGGCAGGAAGAGCTTCGCGGTGGCCGGGAAGTCCTTGAAGCGGTCCTGGTTGAGCTCGGTCTGGGCCCGGAAGGTGGCGTCCACCGTGAAGCCGTCGCGGGCCAGTTTCTCGGCGGGCTTCAGCAGTTTGTCCAGCGGGCGGGTGCCCCAGGCGTCGAGGGCGCTCTTCCAGGTGGCGGGGGTGCCGGGCACACCGACGCCGCGGCCGCTGGTCTGGCCCTCCGCGAAGGGGATGGGCAGGCCGTTCTCCTGGAAGAGCGTCTCGGTGGCCGTGGCGGGGGCTGTCTCACGGCCGTCGATGGTGTGCACTCGGCGCGTGCGGGCGTCGTAGTACACGAAGTAGCCGCCTCCGCCGATGCCCGCCGAGTAGGGCTCGGTCACCCCGAGGGCGGCGGCGGTGGCGATCGCCGCGTCCACGGCGTTGCCGCCGGAGCGCAGGACGGCGATGCCCGCGGCGGAGGCGTCGGCGTCGACGCTGGCGACGGCCCCGCCGTAGCCGGCGGCGACCGGCACCTTGGCCGGTGGGGTGGTCGTGGTGGGCGGGGCCGCGGCCCCGGTGGAGACGAGCGCCCCGGCGAGGGCGACGAGCGCTAACTGACGTGCGGCGGGAGCACGCATCCGGTTCCTCCGGTCGACGGCTTGTCAGATCTGGTCGGCGCAGCGTAACTTCACCGCACCCCCTGCGTCAGGAAGGCCACCCGGCCGCTACCATCCGCCGCATGAACGACGACGTGCGCAACATCGTGCTCGGGGTGATAGCCACCGCCGTCAGCGGCGGGTTCGGCTGGTTCGCCCGGACCTATCTGTGGCGCCGTTCGCTGCGCCGCAAGCAGGGGTTCTTCGGACTGCCGGCCGGCGCCGAGTGCCTGTTCGTGGTCAACCGGCAGATGGGCGGCAAGGAGTCGTCGGTGCACCGCAACGACGCGTTCGCGCTGCTGGAGATATCCGCGCTGATCAAGGACTGCGGGGCCAACGTCCAGATCGTCACGCACGACGAGGCGCGTCAGGGCTTCGGCGAGCGTGCCGAGTTCTGCGTCGGCGGCCCGACGTCCAACACCCGTACGGTGGCGCACCTGGCCTCGATGCTGCCGGGGGTACGGGTGAACATCGACACCCAGGAACACGAGGACCGGGGCGCGATCCAGGTGGGCGGCGAGAGCTACCGGTGGGCCAAGGGCCGGGTGGAGTACGTGCTGCTCGCCAGGCTGACGGGGGCCCAGGGCGGCCGTCCCGTCTTCCTGCTCTCCGGGCAGACGGCGGTCAGCAACCAGGCCGCGGCCCGCTATCTCGCCCGTCACCACGAGCGGCTGGCCCGCACGTACAAGAAGGATCCCTTCTGCCTGGTGCTGAAGGTGGTCAACTCCGATGCCTACGGCCCCGATGTGACCGAGCTCGCGGCCGATGTCACCCGGGCCGCCCTGACACCCGAACCGGCAGCCGTGTGATCCCGTTGATGAAGTTGGAGACCAGCCGGCGCGGCGGTCCCGCCAGTTCGGGCGCGGGCATGGCCGCGCACCACTCCTCGTAGAGGATGCGCAGCTGGAGCCGGGCGAAGTGGGCGCCGAGGCAGACGTGCGGGCCGTCCCCGAAGGAGACGTGCGGGTTGGGCGTCCGCGCCAGGTCCAGGCGGCCCGGGTCGGCGAAGACGCGCTCGTCGTGGTTGGCGGAGGCGTGGAAGACCACCACCTTGTCCCCGGCGCGGATCGGCCGACCGGCCAGGTCGGTGTCGACGGCGGCCGTGCGGCGGAAGCTGAGCACCGGCGGGTGGACGCGCAGGAGCTCGTCGACGGCCCGGTCGAACGGGACGGATCCGTCCGCGAGTCGGCGGTAGGCGTCCGGGGCCTCGGCCAGGGCGAGCAGGCCGCCGGGGGCGGCGCTGCGGACGGTGTCGTTGCCGGCGACGGTGAGCAGGAAGAAGAACATCTCCAGTTCGGCCGGGTCGAGCCGGGCTTCGGCGAGGGCGGTCATCACGTCGTCGCCGGGGTGCGCGCGCTTGTGGTCGGCCAGTTCGCGGGCGTACGCGAACATCTCGCCGAGCAGGGCCGGGGAGCGCGGGTTGAGCGGGGTGCCGTCCGGGCCGAGGAGCGGCGCCGGGGCGTCGTCGGGGTCCTGATACCCGATGATCCGTACGGTCCACTCCAGCAGCAGGGCCCGGTCGGTGTCCGGGATGCCGAGCAGGTCGGTGAGGTTCAGCAGCGCGTATGTGTCGGTGACGGCGCGTACGAGGTCGACGGAGCCGTCCTCGGCGTCCCGGCGGGCGGCGGCGAGGAGAGTGCGGGCGCGCTCGCGTACCCGCGCGGCGAAGGCGTCGACGCGGGCGGGGGTGAAGGCGCGGGACACCAGCCGCCGCAGCCGGCCGTGCTCGGGCGGGTCCTGGTTGAGCATGGTGCGGCGCAGGAAGGGCAGGTCGGCGGGGTCGGGGTCGCGGATCTGGGTGGCGCCCAGCCAGGAGGAGTACGTCCGGTGGTCGCGCAGGACCCGTACGACGTCGGAGTGGCGGGTGACGGCCCAGAAGCCGGGGCCGGCGGGCCAACCCTGGATCTCCGGTTCCGGCTGCCAGGCCACGGGGTGCCGCTCGCGCAGCAGCCGGTAGCGCTCGTGCGGGATGCCGGAGGCGTAGATGCGGGGGTCGAAGACGTCGGGGACGTCCGCGGCGTGGTCCATGGGGCCACCGTGACGGGTGGGCGCCCCCGGCCGCAAGAGTGCGGTGCCGCGGCCGGGGGTGCGCCGGGCCGGTCAGCGTTTCCGGTCGCAGTCTGCGGCCGGGAGGGTGGTGTCGGAACCTTGCAGGATGACGGGGCTGCGGGTGTCCGTCAGGACGGAGGCGCCGATGGTGCACACGATCTGCATGCGGGCCAGGTCCGACAGGTCGCCCACGGCGAACGGCACCCGGACCGTCGTTCCTTCGTGCGTGTACGGGCTCACCGCCAGCTGTTCCTCCTGTCCGGCGGGCAGCCGGGGCAGCGCCGTGGTGAGCCCGACCTCGGCGGCCCGGCCACGGGGGCCGTCGAGCAGCAGCCGCAACAGCACCACGGGGTTGATCCGGTAGCCCTCCGCCAGGCTGAACGGGCTCGGCGCGAGTCGGTCGCCGTCCTTGGCCACGAAGTAGAGGAAGTTGCTCTTGTTGCCCCCGGAGACCTTGACGGTGGCGGAGTGGCCGCTGTCGATCACCCCGGTGCGTTTGATCCCGCATCCGGTGAGCAGCAGGGCGCAGCCGACCAGCGTCGCCGTGGCCGCGGCTGCCCGGGATCTCGTTCCGTGCCCGGTCACGCGTCGGCCTCCAGCGGCATGTCGAGGGTGAAGACCGCTCCCCCGGTGGGCCCGTTGGCCGCGAGGAGGGTGCCGCCGTGCAGGCGGACGTTCTCCAGGGTGATGGCGAGGCCGAGTCCGCTGCCGGCGGAGCGGGTCCGGGCCGCGTCGGCCTTGAAGAAGCGGTCGAAGATGTGCGGCAGTACCTCGGGGGCGATGCCGGGTCCGCTGTCGGCGACGTCGATCAGGAGCCGTTCGCCGTGCTCGCCCGGTGCGGTCCGTACGGTGACGCGTACGGGCGCGCCGCCGTGGCGGAGGGCGTTGCCGACGAGGTTGGCGAGGATCACGTCGAAGCGGCGCGGGTCCAGGCGGGCGCGTACCCGGTCCGGCAGTTCGGTGACGACGCGGTCGTCGACCCAGTGGCGGCGCTCCAAGGTCTTGCGCACGGCTTCGGCGATGTCCACGTCGTCGAGGTTGAGCTCGGCGGCCCGGGCGTCGAAGCGGGAGATCTCCATCAGGTCCTCGACGAGAACGGCGAGCTTGCCCGTCTCGGCGCTGACCAGGCGCAGGGCCTTGGCGGTGTCGGCGTCGAGGCGTTCGGCGTCCTCGTCGAGGACCTCGGTGACGGCGAGCATCCCGGCGAGGGGGGTGCGCAGTTCGTGGGAGACGTCGGAGGCGAAGCGGCGGGCGCGGACCTCCGCGTCCTGGAGTTCGCGTACGGACTGCTCCAGGGCGCGGGCGGTCTCGTTGAAGGTGCGGGCGAGTCCGGCGAGCTCGTCGGCGCCCCTGACCTCGATCCGGGTGTCGAGGCGGCCGCGGCCGAGGTTCTGAGCGGCCCGGCGCATGTCGCGGACCGGCCGCAGGACGCTGCGGGCGGCCAGCAGGGCGGGCACGATGGCGATGGCCAGCCCCGGGACGGCGCCCTGCTTGGCGGCGTCGACCATGGCTTCGACGGTCTGCTTCTCGGTGGCGAGCGGGACGCTGGCGTAGAAGACGGCGCCGGTGGCTTCGATGGAGCCGTTGTGCTCGATGAAGGCGGGGACCCCGACGGTGAGCCACGGGTTGCCGCGCTGGTCCTCGACCCGTTGGAAGGCGGTGTAGTCGTGGCTGCGGACCTTCCGGCGCAGGTCGTCGGTGATGACGCTGGAGGTCGGTGTGCCGGGGTTGGTGGAGACCCGTACGCTGCCGTACTCGCCGAAGATGATCCACGGGTGCGGTTTGCCGCGCTTGCCGAGTTCGATGACGATGCGCTGGACCTCCTGCTGGTCCAGCGGAAGCCGGAACTCCTGCTGCTCGACCTGGTCCCGCAGGGTGCTGATGGCGGTGTCCTGGGTCTGCTTGAGGATCGCGTTGCGCGCCTGCTGGTAGGTGAGGGCGGCCGTGGTCACCGCGCTGATCGCGGCGACCAGCAGGAAGGCGGCGATCAGTCGGGTGCGCAGGCCCAGCGGCGCTATGCGTCGCACGGTCGCCTACAGCGGACCGAAGCGGTAGCCGAAGCCGCGCACGGTCTGTATGTAGCGGGGGCTCGCGTCGGGGTCCTCGACCTTGGTGCGCAGCCGGCGGACGCAGGCGTCCACGAGCCGGGCGTCGGCGTGGTAGCTGTGGTCCCACACGTACTCGAGGAGTTGCTGGCGGGAGAAGACCTGCTCGGGCGAGGCCGACAGGTGCAGCAGGAGCTTGATCTCGCTGGGGGCGAGGGGCACGCGCTCGCCGTTCTTGGCGACGCTCAGCCCGGCGCGGTCGATGCTCAGCTCGCCGTGGTGCTCGACTCCCGGGCGGGCGCCGACGGGGTCGGTGAGCCGGCGCAGGACGGCTTTGATGCGGGCCTCGATGACCTCGGTGCGGGCGGGTTTGACGATGTAGTCGTCGGCGCCGGCCTCCAGGCCGACGACGATGTCGAAGTCGTCGCCGCGTGCGGTGAGCATGATGATCGGCACCTGGCTGGTCTCGCGGATGCGGCGGCAGACCTGGACGCCGTTGATGCCCGGCAGCATCAGGTCGAGCAGGACGAGCTCGGGGCGGAAGCCGCCCATCAGCGCCAGCCCTTCCTCTCCGGTCTCGGCGGAACTCACGTCGTGGCCCCGGCGGCGCAGGCCGAGGCCGACCCCCTCGCGGATGGAAGGGTCGTCCTCGATCAGCAGTACGCGTGGCATCCGGTCAGTATCCCAAAGGTGTTGCGGGGCCTTACCTCCGCTGTAGGCCGGTCCTGCGCCTCAGGGAGTCCAGCATGTCGGTGATCTCCGTCAGGCGCAGCGGCCCGGCGAGGATGACGACGACGAGGGCCAGGGCGGCGGTTCCCGCCCCGACGGCGGCGAAGTCGCCGAACCGCTCGGTGGCGCGGGCGGTCGCGTACGCGGCGGCGGCGGCCGGTGCGCAGGCGACCAGGAGCCTCAGGTGGGTCCGTACGGCGGTCGCGCGCCGCTGCGTACGGGTGCCCTCGCGCGGGCCGAGCCGGCGGGTGAGGGTGTGGGCGGTGACGGCGGCGCCCGCGAGGAAGGCGACGGAGGAGGCGGCGGCCATGCCGGTGACGGCCCAGCGCGGGGACAGCAGGAAGTAGGCGGCGGCGGACAGCCCGGCGGTGAGCGCGGCGATGACCAGGTTCAGGAAGAAGGGGGTCCGGGTGTCGGAGAGTGCGTAGAAACCGCGCGAGAGGACGTACTGCGCGGAGAAGGCGATCAGGCCGGGCGCGAAGGCGATGAGCATGCCCGCCATGACCTCTATGTCGGCGGCGCCGGTGCGGCCGTACCCGAAGACGCTGCCCATCACCCAGGGGGCGAGGGCGGCGAAGAGCGCGGCGGCGGGCACGACGAGGGCCGCGCTGGAGCGCAGGGCGTAGGAGACGTCGCGGCGCACGGCGGCGAGGTCGCCCTCGGCGGCTGCCGAACTCATCCGTGGCATCAGGGCGGTCACGAGGGAGACGGTGATGATGCCCTGCGGGACGATCCACAGCTGGTAGGCGTTGCTGTAGGCGGTGTAGCCGGCGCCGCCCGCGAGTCCGGCGTCCACGGCGTGCTGCCCGGTGGTGGTGGAGAGCCGGGTGACGACCCAGTAGGCGATCTGGTTGGTGAGGACGAGCATGACGGTCCAGCCCGCGTTGCGCAGGGGGCGGCCGAGTCCGCTGCCGCGCCAGTCGAAGCGCGGACGCCAGCGGAAGCGGGCGGCGCGCAGCGAGGGGATCAGCGCGAGGGCCTGGACGACGATGCCTGCGGTGGTGCCCAGGCCCAGGAGCCGGGTCTCGGCGCCGGTCAGGCCGGGTGCCCCGGCGTGGGAGACGTGGAGGAAGAGCCCGAAGACTCCGATGATCACGAGGTTGTTGAGGACCGGGGTCCACATCATCGCGCCGAACCGGCCGCGGGCGTTCAACACCTGCCCGAGCAGGGTGAAGAGCCCGTAGAAGAGGATCTGGGGCAGGCAGTACCGGGCCAGGGCCACGGTGGTGCTCGCCTGGGCCCCGTCGTAGTCGGTGTACACCGAGACGATCACCGGGGCGGCGAGGACGGCGACGGCGGTGAGTGCCACGAGGGCGGCGGTGCAGGCGGTGAGCAGGCGGTCGGTGTAGGCGGATCCGCCGTCGGCGTGCTCCTTGGCGGCCCGGACCAGCTCGGGTACGAAGACGGCGTTGAGCGCGCCGCCGATGAGCAGCATGTAGATGATGTTCGGGACCGTGTTGGCGACGGCGTAGCCGTCGCCGAGGAGTCCGGTGCCCAGCGCCGCGACGACGACGGCCGAGCGGATGAAGCCGGTGGCGCGGGAGACGATGGAACCGGCCGCCATGAGGGCGCCGCTGCGTAGGACCGAGGTCTTCCCCGTGGACGCTCCGGCGCTCGCCGGGGCGGTGTCCGCTCTGGTGCCGCTGTCGGTGTCGGTGGCGGTCACCGGCGGGCCAGGTAGGCCTGGAACGCCTTGTAGAGCGCCGTGTTGGCGACTCCGTCCATCGGTATCTCCCACTCTCCCAGCGTCTCGACGACCTGTCCGCCGGTGCCGAGCTTCCAGCGCAGCAGCCCGTACGAACGCGCCGAGGGGTCAAGGGTGGAGGGTACCCCGCGCATGTCGTACTCCTGTGCGCCGAGGGCGTGGGCGTCGCACATCATGCGCCACTGCAGGGCGTTGCTGGGGCGTACCTCGCGGCGGTGGTCGGCGGAGGCGCCGGTCTGGTACCAGACCCGCTTCCCGGCGGTGATCATCGTGTGGGCGGCGAGGATCTCGCCCTGGTGGACGCCCAGGTAGAGCCGCATGCGGCCGGGCGCCTCCTCGTTGAGGACCTGGTACTGCTGCTCGTAGTACGCGAGGGAGCGGCCGAGGCGGAAGCCGTCGCGCTCCTCGGTGATGCGCAGCAGGCGGTAGAACTCGGGGAGGTCCGCGGCGGTGCCGATGACCGTCTCCACGCCGGACTTCGTGGCCTTGCGTACGTTGCGCCGCCATTCCTGGTTGAGGCCCGCCCAGACCTCGTCGAGGGTGCGGCCGGCCAGCGGGACGCGGAAGACGTGGCGGGGCTGGGCGTCGCCGTCGTCCTCGCCGCCGCACCGCGTCCAGCCGCGGGTGCGCAGCCGGTCGGCGAGGGCGGCGCCCACCGGGTCGACCTCGGTGGCGAGCACGTCGGATATCTGCCGGCCGGGCCCGGAGGCGGCCTTGGCGGTGGCCGCGTCCCAGCGCCGGTAGGCGGGGGTGGGGCCGATGCGGACCGCGAAGGCGCCGGCGGAGCGCAGGTGGCGCATGAGCGGGTTCAGCCAGCGGTCGATGTGCGGATCGGACCAGTCGGCGACGGGGCCCTCGGGAAGGTAGGCGAAGTATTTCCGGGTGCCGGGGAATTGCCGATAGAGCACCAGACCGGCGCCCTGAATCTGGCCGTCCGCATAGTGCCAACCGACCCTTTCCGAGCGCCAAAGGTCCTTTACGCGCGCCCAGGACGGGTACTGGAGAAAGCTCGCCCCGCCGTGGCGGGAAAGGAACGCCTGGTATTCCGAGACGGACAGGGCACGCACGCGGAGCTCCCGGTCCTGGTCATGGTCCTGCTGGGCGGGGGTCACGAGCAGTGCGCACACGGCAGACGGCCTTCCTGTCGTCCTGACGGTCTCTCACAGGACTCTCACAGCCGCCCGTGACCGCCGTGCGCGGCGATTGTGACCGGATGATGACCGTTTCGCTGCGGTCGACGTCACAAGGGAAAGGACGAGGTTTTGCGCCGATCACGGAACCTAAAGTCGGGTCGTTGGCATCTCCCTTTGCGAACGTCACTCCCCACCGCTCCTGGAAAGGGCCCTTCGTTGAGCCGTATACGCCGCACCGCCATGGCGGGCACCGCACTTCTGGCCGCCGCGCTCACCGCCTGTTCGGGCGGGAGCGACGGTGGTGGCGACGACAAGGGCAAGGACGACGCGAAGCCGAAGGCGCCCATGGCGGTCTCGGTGAACCTCACGGGCGATCAGGTGAAGGCGGGCCAGCCGGTGACGGTGACCGTCGCCGAGGGCAAGCTGGCCCAGGTGAAGGTGACCGACGCCAAGGGCGCGGAGCTGCCGGGGAAGATAGCCGACGACGGGAAGAGCTGGACCTCGGAGCGCAACGCCCCGGCCGGCGCGGAGTACAAGGTCGAGGCGCAGAACACCGACAGCCAGAGCGCCACCACGCAGTTCAGGACGAGCGCCGCCGACAAGGTGAACAAGGTCTCGATCAACATCACCAAGGGCAGCACGGTGGGCGTGGCGATGCCCGTGTCGCTCGTCTTCGACAACCCGGTGACGAACAAGGCCGAGGTGGAGAAGCAGCTCAAGGTCACCACCTCGAACAACACCGAGGGCTCCTGGGGCTGGATCAAGGACCACTCCGGCAACGACCGCGTCGACTGGCGGCCCAAGGACTACTGGAAGTCCGGCACCGACGTGAAGGTCGAGATGCACCTGAACGGTGTGGACTCCGGCAAGGGCGGCGGGATGTTCGCCCGGGACTACAACACCGAGTTCAAGATCGGCAAGGACCGTCGGGTCCAGGTCAGCCTCGACGCCAAGAAGCTGACGGTGACCGAGGACGGCCAGACGCAGAAGACGATCCCCATCTCGGCCGGCACTCCGGGCGGCAAGAAGGCGTCCTGGTCCGGGAAGATGGTGATCATGTCGAAGGAGGGCACCATCCGGATGGACTCCCAGACGGTGGGCCTGGACAACGCCTACGACAAGATGGTCGATTACTCGATGCGGCTGACCTGGTCGGGCATGTACGCGCACGCCGCCCCGTGGAACGAGGCCAACTTCGGCCGTTCCAACAGCAGTTCCGGCTGCGTGGGGATGAGCGACGCCAACGCCAAGGACTTCTTCGCGCAGTCGCAGATCGGTGACGCCTTCGAGGTGGTCGGCGAGGGCTCCAAGGGCAACGCCGACATCGGCAACGGCTACGGCGAGTGGAACCTGTCCTGGGACCAGTGGAAGGCCAAGAGCGCCCAGTCCGGCGCCCCGCAGAACGGCTGACGGCCGCTCCGCGCGGGCCGGTCCACCCCTACCACCCAATCGTTACCAGTGCGTAACTTACTCACGGGTTACTTTGGGTAACTCGCTCCCGTTACCGTCGGGTCACTTTGACAACCCCGGCGTACGCGAGGAGCGAGAGATGCACCGCACCACCACCGCCGCGGCCGTGGCGACCCTGCTGGCGGCGACCGCCCTGGGCCTGGCCCCCCACCAGGCCCAGGCGGCGCCCGCCACCACCGTGGCAGCCGCCGCCGACGCCTCGTCGCAGGTGCGCTTCCACGACATCCCGGGCTCCGGCGGAATCACCCTCAAGGGCAACGTCTTCACCCCGGCCGGGGCCGAGAGCGGCCGCAAGTACCCGCTGATCGTGCTGCCCACCAGCTGGGGCCTGCCGCAGATCGAATACATCGCCCAGGCCAAGAAGCTCGCCGACTCCGGCTACGTCGTGGTCAGTTACACCTCGCGCGGCTTCTGGCTCTCCGGCGGCGAGATCGAGGTGGCCGGCCCGCCGGACATCGCCGACGTCAGCGCCGTCATCGACTGGGCGCTCGCCAACTCCCCCGCCGACGCGGACCGTATCGGCCTCGGCGGGGTCTCGTACGCCGCCGGCATCACCCTGCTGGCCTCCGCCCAGGACCCGCGCGTCAAGGCCGTGGTCGCGATGAGCGGCTGGGCCGACCTGATCGAGTCCATCTACTCCGGTCGCACCCAGCACGTCCAGGCCGCCGCGATGCTCGGCGCCGCCGGATACCTCACCGGCCGCCCCGGACCCGAACTGAAGACGCTGCTCGGCAACTTCCTCGGCTCCCGGCTGGACAAGGAGCAGGAGATGATCGAGTGGGGCAGGCGGCGTTCGGCCTCCGAGCAGGTGGACCGGATCAACGCCAACGGTGCCGCGATCATGCTCGGCAACGCCTGGGGCGACACCATCTTCCCGCCCAACCAGTACGCGAAGTTCTACGAGCGGCTGACCGGCCCCAAGCGTCTGGAGTTCCGGCCCGGGGACCACGCCACCGCCGAGGGAACCGGCCTGCTCGGGCTGCCCAACGACACCTGGACCAACGCGCACCGCTGGTTCGACCGCTACCTCAAGGGCGAGCGCAACGGCGTCGACACCGAGGCCCCGGTACAGATCAAGTCCCGTAGCGACAACGGGTACGAGGGCTACGCCGACTGGAAGTCGGTCGGCGCCGGGGGCACCGAGAAGCTCGCGCTCTCCGACAGCGAGCACCTCTTCGCCAATGTCGACTCCGGCGCCAACGGCGGCATCCTCCTCCTGTCCAGTGCCCTCGACCAGTTCGTCAAGGCGCCGCCGATCGCCTCCGTCCCGCTCCTGCCCCGGGCCTTCGCGGCCGTCTGGCAGTCGGAGCGTTACGACCGGGCGCGCCGGATCCGCGGCACCGCGAAACTGCACACCACGGTCACCCCCACCAAGGGCGACGGCACCTTCGTCGCGTACCTCTACGACGTCGGCCCGCTCGGCATCGGCAAGCTCGTCAGCAACGCCCCGTACACCTTCCACGGCAAGACTCCCGGCCAGGCCTTCGGGGTGGACCTGGAGCTGTTCTCCACCGCCTACGACGTTCCCGCGGGCCACCGGCTCGCCCTCGTCGTCGACACCGTCGACCCGCTGTACATCGAGCACAACCCGCTCGGCGCGCAGATGACCTTCTCCTCGCCGCGCACCGACCCCAGCTACGTGTCGGTGCCGCTGCGCGAGCAGTGATCCACGGCTGCCGCCGGGTCCGGTCCGCCCGGCGGCGGCCGCACCCGGTGGCCGGTGGCCGCCACCAGGTGCCCGGTGCCCGGTGCCGTCAGTGCTTGAGGATCTTGGAGAGGAAGTCCTTGGCGCGGTCGCTCTCCGGGTCGGTGAAGAACTGCTCCGGAGTGCGGTCCTCGATGATCTGTCCGTCGGCCATGAAGACCACGCGGTTCGCGGCGGAGCGGGCGAAGCCCATCTCGTGGGTGACCACGATCATGGTCATGCCCTCGCGGGCGAGCTGGCGCATGACCTCCAGCACCTCGTTGATCATCTCCGGGTCGAGTGCCGAGGTGGGCTCGTCGAAGAGCAGGGCCTTGGGATTCATGGCGAGGGCGCGGGCGATCGCCACGCGCTGCTGCTGACCGCCGGAGAGCTGGGCCGGGAACTTCTCGGCCTGGTCGGCCAGGCCCACCCGCTCCAGGAGCTCCCGGGAGCGCCGGTCCGCCTCGCCCCGCTTGCGGCCGCGGACCTTGACCTGCGCGAGCGAGACGTTGGCGAGCACGGTCTTGTGCGCGAACAGGTTGAAGGACTGGAAGACCATTCCCACCTCGGCGCGCAGCCGGGCCAGCTCCTTGCCCTCCGCGGGCAGCGCCTCCCCGTCGATCAGGATCGTGCCCGACTCGACGGTCTCCAGTCGGTTGATCGCCCGGCACAGGGTGGACTTCCCGGAACCGGAGGGGCCGATGACCACCACCACCTCCCCGCGGCCGACGGTGAGGTTGATGTCCCGCAGTACGTGCAGCGCACCGAAGTGCTTGTTGACGTCCCGCAGCTCGATCAACGGTTCGACGGCCATGTGCTGCCCTGCCCACTTGTCGGAGTCGTTCTCGGAGTCGTTCCCGGTCCCGGTCGCGATGCGTCGGGGCCGGCGCAAACTATCCAGGCATGGAAGGGCACTTCGCACGCGAGAGGGACCACGACACGCCGGAACGTCAGCCCTCGGAGGCTTCCGCGTAGGCCTGGCTGAGCTCGGGGGACCCTGTCATCGCCCAGGACACGCCCGACTCGATCACGTTCAGCTCCCGGCCCGAGGCCAGCCGGATCACCGGCTGGCCGTTGGGCCACACCAGCCAGGCGGTCCCCGGAACGGTCCGGATGATCACCGTACCGAGGTAGAAGCCGGCGTCGTTGCCGAGCCAGGGCACCGCCTCGGGATCCCGCCGCCAGCGCGGCATCAGCTGGTCCAGTGCCTCCAACGAGGCCTGGCTCTCATCGAGTTCGAGCCCGGCCGCCCGTGCCTGGACGCGCAGCATCTCGCACTCCGAGAACAGCTCGGCGACACCCTCGGGGTCGTCCGCGAGGGCGGCGGCGAGTCCCGCACCCTGTTCCGTTTCGCTTCGGTTCAGCCAGTTGCCCAGGAAAGGGATGTTCATACCGCCCAGCCTCGCACCAGGATCCGCCGCTGACCACAGGGCGCGCACGGATCCGTCGGTCCGGACATCCTCAGACGCCGAGGTCCAGGTCCACGACGACGGGCGCGTGGTCGGACGCGCCCTTGCCCTTGCGCTCCTCGCGGTCGACGTAGGAGTCGGTGACGGCCTTGGTGAAGGCCTCGTTCCCGTAGACCAGGTCGATGCGCATGCCCTTGTTCTTGGGGAAGGCGAGCATCCGGTAGTCCCAGAAGGTGTAGGGACGGTCGTACTTCAGCGCGCGCGGGAACACGTCCGAGAGGCCGGCGGCGCGCAGCGCCTCCAGGGCGGCCCGCTCGGCGGGGGTGACATGGGTGAGGCCCGCGAAGACGGCCGGGTCGTAGACGTCCTCGTCGGTCGGGGCCACATTGAAGTCGCCGAGCACCGCGAAGGGGCGCGCACCGGCCGCGTCCTCGGCGACGGCCGTGGCCAGGGAGCGGAACCACTCCAGCTTGTAGCCGTAGTGGTCGTGCTCGACCTCGCGCCCGTTCGGCACGTACACCGACCAGACCCGGACGCCGCCGCAGGTGGCGGAGATCGCGCGGGGCTCCTGGACGCCCTCGTAGTCGGGCCCGCCGGGCAGTCCGAGGACCACGTCCTCCAGGCCGACCTTGGAGAGCAGGGCGACGCCGTTCCAGCGGCCGGTGGCGTTGACCGCCGATTCGTAGCCCAGCTCGCGCAGCTCGGCGTAGGGGAACTGCGCCTCCGAGCACTTGGTCTCCTGGATGCACAGGACGTCCGTGCCGGAGCTCTCCAGCCAGGCCAGCAGGCGCGGCAGCCGGGCGGTGATGGAGTTGACGTTGAAGGTGGCGATACGCATACGTGCCAACCTACCGCCCGGCACCGACAGTCACAGTTCGGCGGAGTCCCCCGCGGTGAGTCGCCCGTGGTCGGTGCCCCCGAGGGCGCCCAGGACGTTGTCGTAGATCGGCCGGGCGATGTCGGCGAGGTAGGCGTCGTGGATGTCCAGGGCCCGGCGCGGCTTGACCTCGCGGAGGTAGTCGATCACCTCGGAGACCTTGTTCCAGGGGGCGTGCACCGGGACCATCAGGGTCTCGACGGGTACTCCGGGCACGGTCAGCGCGTCCCCGGGGTGGAAGAGGGAACCCTCCACGAGGTAGCCGACGTTCGTGACGCGCGGGATGTCCGGGTGGATCACCGCGTGCAGCTCCCCGTGCACCTGGACCTCGAACCCGGCCGCCGTGAAGGCGTCGCCGTGGCCGACGGTGTGCACCCGGCCCGGATAGGCGGGGGCGAGCTTCTCCGCGACGCTGCGCAGGGTCCACAGTTCGACCGCCGGATCGGCGTCGAGGGCGGCCCGCAGCCGTCCCTCCTCGAAGTGGTCGGGGTGTTCGTGCGTGACCAGCAGGGCGTCCGCCCCCAGGCCCGCGTCCGGTTCGCTGAAGGCGCCCGGGTCGATGACGAGCGTGCGCCCGTCCTTCTCCAACTGGACGCAGGAATGCAGCCGCTTGGTGAGCTTCATGATCCCAAGGCTAAGCGCTCGGGGGGCTCACGGGGTGGTGGAGGAGACCACGTAGACCTTGGAGACCTTGGGGTCGGTGAGGTCGACGGTGATGTCGCGGGTGGGCCGCGGGTCGTCCTGTTCCAGGGTGGTGCCCAGCCACGGGGTCCGCGGCTTCCAGTGCCAGCCGGCGACCGAGGTGTCGTGGGTGGAGATCGAGACGCCGGGGGTCAGGTCCTCGCGGCCGATGCCGAGGGAGGACAGGAAGCCGTCCAGTTCCTGCGGGGTGACCGCGAACTGGACGTACAGCCGGCTGGTGCGCCAGTTGTTGGTCTCCAGGAACCCGACGCGCCAGGCCTTGTCCGGGACCGGGACCTCGTAGATGCTGCGCTGCACCTTGGAGGGCCAGCCGGGGCGCACCTGGGACGCGCCGACCTTGGCGGCCTTGTCGCGGCCGCTCTCGCGGCTCTGCTGGGTGGAGATCGCCAGGTAGCCCGCGGGTACGCCGACCAGCAGCAGGATGATGATCGCGGTGATCCAGCGGCGCTTGACGACGTGCCTGCGGTCCTCGGCGGTGGGCGTCGGGGCGCCTTCGGCATCGGGGGCGGAGGCCTGGTGGGGCAGGGTGGGCGGGTTCACTGTGCGTCCTGGTCGTCGGGGCCGGGGGCGGCGGCGGGGTCGCGTCGGCCCAGCTGCTGCGCGTAGCGCTCGTACCGCTCGTAGCGCTCGACCCGGCGGCGGGTGGCGCGGCGGAAGCGGCGGGCGACGAGCCGGGCGAGGTCGGCGGCGCCGACCATGCCCGCCTCGGGCCCGAGCTGGGCCTTGGCGATACGGGCCTCGGGGCGGTAGCCGCGACCGGTGAGGTGGCGGCGGAAGGCGTCCCGGGCCGGGCCGATCAGCAGGTCGTCGGCGGCGCTGACGCCACCGCCGATGACGAAGCAGGAGGGGTCGAGGGCGGCGGCGAGGTTGGCGATGCCGACGCCCAGCCACTGGCCGATGTCCTGGAGCAGCTCGACGCACATGGCGTCGCCCTCCCGGGCCAGCTCGGTGATCAGCGGTCCGGTGATCTCGTGGACGTTGCCGCCGACCTTGGCGATGATGTTGTACGCGACCGGGGAGTCCGCGGCGGCCAGCTCGCGGGCCTCGCGGACCAGGGCGTTGCCGGAGCTGTACTGCTCCCAGCAGCCGCGGTTGCCGCAGGGACAGCGGTGGCCGCCGGGGACGACCTGCATATGGCCGAATTCGCCCGCGACCCCGTACCGGCCGCGCTTGACCTGGCCGCCTTCGAGGATGGCCCCGCCGATGCCGGTGCCGAGCGTGATCATGACGAGGTGGTCCTCGCCGCGACCGGCACCGAAGCGCCATTCCGCCCAGGCGGCGGTGTTGGCATCGTTGTCGACCATGACCGGGACCGCGAGCCGGGACTGGAGCGCGTCCCGCAGGGGCTCGTCGCGCCAGGCCAGGTGGGGTGCGAACAGCACGCGGGAGCGGTCGGCGTCGACCCAGCCGGCCGCCCCGATGCCGACCGCGTGCACGTCGTGCCGGTCGGAGAGGTCCAGCACCAGCTCGACGATGGTGTCCTCGACGACCTTGGGGCTCTTGGACTTGTCCGGGGTCTCCGTGCGGATCTTCTCCAGGATGATCCCGTCGGCGTCGACGACGCCGGCCATCACCTTGGTGCCGCCGATGTCGATGCCGACCGTGGGGACGCGCGGGGCCGTCAGGTGCGACCGGCGCTCCCGGGTCCCGATGGTCCGCAGGACGGTGCCTCGCGCCGACCCCCGGTGGGTGAGCGCGAAATCCCGGTACGTGCTCATCGAGTCGTGTCGTCCCTCTTGGGTGCGGTGGTTCGGGGGGTCCGGTCGGCGTCGTCGGCCGGGCCGCTCCGACCGGCTGCGCGGTCCGTCGCGGCCGTGGCGTGTGGGGCGCCTGCCCCCGATTCTGCCACTCGCTCCAGTTCGTGGCTCAGCTCGTCCAGCTCGGAGCCGCCCGCCATCTGCCGGGTGAGCTCGTCGAGCGTGATCGAGTCGCGGGTGTGGCTGCCCGCCATGGTGCCCCGCTTGAGGAGCACGAAACGGTCCCCCACCAGGTACGCGTGGTGCGGGTTGTGGGTGATCAGGACCACGCCGAGGCCCGCGTCCCGGGCGGCCGCGACGTACTTGAGGACCACTCCGGACTGTTTCACGCCGAGGGCCGCGGTGGGCTCGTCGAGGACGAGGACCTTCGCCCCGAAGTACACGGCGCGGGCGATGGCCACGCACTGGCGTTCACCGCCGGACAGGGTGCCGATGGGCTGGTCCACGTCGCGCAGGTCGATGCCCATGCGCAGCAGCTCCGTGCGGGTGGTGCGGCGCATGAGGTCCACGTCGAGGCGGCGCAGGGGGCCGCGGCCCTTGGTGGGCTCGGAGCCGAGGAAGAAGTTCCGCCAGACGGGCATGAGCGGGACGACGGCGAGGTCCTGGTAGACGGTGGCGATGCCGTGGTCGAGGGCCGCGCGGGGGTTGGCGAGGACGGTCTCCTCCCCCTCGATCTCGAAGGTGCCGGCGTCGTGCCGGTGCAGCCCAGCGATGATCTTGATGAGGGTGGACTTGCCGGCGCCGTTGTCGCCGAGGACACAGGTGATCTCGCCCGCCGAGACCTCCAGGGAGACCCCTTGGAGGGCGCGGATGTTCCCGTAGAACTTGCTGACGTCGGTCAGCTTCACCAGGGCGGGGTCCGCCCCGGGCGCGGTCGTGGTGGTGCTCTTGTCGGTCGCGATCACTTGCTCGCCTCCGCCCGCTTGCGGACCCATGCGTTGAGCAGCGTGGCCAGCAGGAGCATCGCGCCGAGGAAGAACTTGAACCAGTCCGGGTTCCACTGGGCGTACACGATGCCGTTGCTGGTCATGCCGAAGATGAAGGCGCCGACCGCCGAGCCGATGGCGGAGCCGTAGCCGCCGGTCATCAGACAGCCGCCGATGACGGCCGCGATGATGTAGAGGAACTCGTTGCCGACGCCCTCGCCCGACTGGACCACGTCGAACGAGAAGAGGATGTGCTGTCCGGAGATCCAGGCGCACAGGGCGACGCCCATGTAGAGCCCGATCCGGGTCTTCACGACGGGCACGCCGGTGGCGCGGGCCGCGTCCGCCCCACCGCCGACGGCGAAGATCCAGTTACCGGCGCGGGTGCGCAGCAGGATCCAGGTGGCGACGGCCACGATGGCGAACCACCACAGGATGGTGACCTTGAGGGTGACCGAGCCGATGTTCCACTGCGAGGCGAAGAGGGCGCGGGCGGAGGCGAAGCCCTCCATGTCGGCGATGGTCTTGGTGGAGACCGTGCCGGTGATCAGCTTGGTGAAGCCGAGGTTCAGGCCCGTCAGCATCAGGAAGGTGCCGAGCGTGATGATGAAGCTGGGCAGCTTCGTGCGGGTCAGCATGAACCCGTTGAAGAAGCCGATGGCCAGGGTGACCAGCAGGGACACGCCGACGCCGACCCAGACGTTCGCGGTCATCTGGTAGCTGAACATCGAGCTCACCAGCGCCGAGGTGGTGACCATGACACCCGCGGAGAGGTCGAACTCGCCGCCGATCATCAGCAGGGCCACGGGGGCGGCCATGATCCCGATGGTGGAGGCCGAGTACAGGACCGTGCTGAGGCTGGAGGCCTGCAGGAAGCTGGGGGCGGCGATGGAGAAGAAGACGAAGACGGCGACGGCGCCGACCACCGAGCCCAGCTCGGGGCGGGCGAGCAGCTTGCGCAGGGCCGAGGTGGGGGCGAGCCGTTCGTCGAGCCCGTCGGCCGGTGCGGTGGTGCTCATCGGCTGCCCCGCTTGATGTACTCCTCCAGCTTGGCGGCCTCGTCCGCGGTGACGATCTGCGGGCCGGTGAGGACCGGGCGGCCGCCGCCGAGCACGTTCGCGTTGTAGCGGTAGAGCCAGAGCAGGTCGATGGCCTCGTAGCCCTGGAGATAGGGCTGCTGGTCGACGGCGAAGCCGAGGGCGCCGGACTTCAGGTCGCGGGCGACCGAGGCGTTGAGGTCGAAGGTGTCGACCTCGGCCTTGCTGCCGGCCGCGTCCTTGGCCTTGATCGCGGTGGGCGCGAAGGGGGCGCCGAGGGTGACGATCGCGTCGATGGACGGGTCGGCCTGGAGCTGTGCCTGGATCGAGGCCTGGACGGAGGGCATGTTGGTGCCCTCGACGTAGAGGTTCTCCATGGTGCCGGAGAAGGTCTTCTTCGCCCCGGCGCAGCGCTGCTCGTGGCCCACGTTGCCCTGCTCGTGCAGGACGCAGACGGCCCGCTTCCTGCCGCGCTCGTTCAACTCGGTGCCGACCGCCTCGCCGGCGATCACCTCGTCCTGGCCGATGTGGGTCAGCGCCCCGTACTCGGCGGACTGGGCGGAGCCGGAATTGACCGTGATCACCGGGATACCGGCCTTGGCGGCCTTGGCGAGGACGTCCTTGAGGGCCTCGGGCTTGGCCAGGCTGACGACGATCCCGTCGACCTTCTGGTCGATGGCGTTCTGCACGAACTGCGCCTGCTGCTGGGCCTGGTCGTCGTGGGCGTAGACGAAGTTGATGTTGTCCTTCGCCGCGGCCTCCTTGGCGCCCTTCTGCACGATGTCCCAGAAGGTGTCGCCGTCGCCCGCGTGCGTGACCATCGCGAAGGTCCAGCGCGGCGTGGAGACGGCCGGTCGGCCCGCCTCGGCGGCCCGCGCACGCTCCTCGGCGCGCTTGCCGCCCGTACTGCTGCAGCCCGCGAGCGAGGCCCCCAGTACCGCCGCGAGCACGGCGCCCACGACGCGTACCCCTGTCCGAACCCTAGCCACGTCGCCGCGCCCTTCCCTCGTCACCAATTCGGTCCGTCGTCGAGCCGGTCACCAATCCGGTCATTCCGGCTCCATTCCGGTCCAGCCGTTCAGTATCCGCCACAGTCGACCATGAAGGGTCATCGGGGCACGCCCGGCCAGGTTGACATGCGCGGGCGGATTGACAGGTTCCGCCGACAGGGTCAGGTTGAGTGCATGCGCATCGGCTTGATCGGAACGGGCCGGATCGGGTCCTTCCACGCGGCGGTACTCGCCCGCCACCCGGAGGCGGGCTCGCTCCTGCTCGCGGACGCCGACCCCGCGCGGGCGGCGCGCCTCGCCGACCGGCTCGGGGCCACCGCCGCGCCCTCCGTGGAGCAGGTCTTCACCTGGGGCGTGGACGCGGTGGTGGTGGCGTCGGCGACCGAGGCGCACGCGGATCTCGTCGTACGGGCGATCCGTGGCGGGCTGCCGGTGTTCTGCGAGAAGCCGCTGGCCCCCGACCTGAACCGGACCCTCGCGGCCCTGCGGGAGGTCACGGCCTCGGGCGGACTGCTCCAGGTGGGCTTCATGCGGCGCTTCGACGCGGGCTACGGCACGGCCCGGGAACGGGTCCGTTCGGGCGCCCTGGGACGGCTGCACACCGTCCGGACGACGACGGGCGATCCGGCGCCCCCCGCGGCCGGGTACCTGGCGACCTCCGGCGGGCTGTACCGGGACTGCCTGGTGCACGACTTCGACATGATCCGCTGGGTGACCGGGCGCGAGGTGGTCGAGGTGTACGCGGCCGGTTCCGACGCGGGTCCGGCGCTGTTCCGCGAGAGCGGCGACATCGACACGGCGGCGGCCGTGCTGACGCTGGACGACGGCACCCTGGTCACGGCCACCGGCACGCGGTGCAACGGCGCCGGGTACGACGTGCGGATGGAGCTGGCCGGGGAGCTCGACCAGGTCTCCGTCGGGCTGGACGACCGGACGCCGATCTCCTCCACCGAACCGCACGGCCCGCCCGCGGCGAGCAAGCCGTGGACGGGCTTCCTGGAACGGTTCGCCCCGGCCTACGAGGCCGAACTGGCGGCCTTCGTCCAGCTGGTGCGGGGCGAGGGGCCCAATCCGTGCGACGGCCGGGAGGCGCTGGCGGCCTTCCGGATCGCGGAGGCCTGCGAGCTCTCGCGCAGGGAGCGGCGCCGGGTGCGGCTGGAGGAGCTCCCGGACCTGCCGGCTCTGTAAGGGGGGCACGGGGCCACAGTACGACGGGTGATCAATGTCGGCTGCGGCGCTTTCCGGACACGCTCAGGAGGTCCCGGCGGCGGGGACCACGGCGCGGCGGCCCCAGGCGGTGCCCACGAGGACCAGGAGGGCTCCGGCGTAGCCGAGGGCGCCCAGCTCCTCCCCTCCGACGGCGATACCGGCGACGGCGGCCCACAGCGGCTCGGTGCCCAGCAGCAGGCTGACGCGGGAGGGCGAGGTACGGCGTACGGCCCACATCTGCACGAAGAAGGCGAAGAGGGTGCAGAAGACGGAGAGGAAGGCGAGCCCGGCCCACTCGGCGGGCCCGAAGTCGACGGCGGCGGCCCAGGGGCTGTCGCCGGTGCCGGGGACGGCGGCCAGCAGGGCGAAGACGAGGACTGCGGCGCCGAGCTGCACGGTGGTCAGGGACAGCGAGTCGGCGTCCTGGACGGCCTCGACGCGGGCCATGAGCAGGACGTGCAGGGTCCGGGCGAGGGCGGCGCCGAGGATGAGCAGGTCGCCGACGCTGGGCGCGGTGAAGCCGGCGCCCTGGGTGAGGAGCACCACCCCGGCGACGGAGACGGCGGCGGCGCCGAGGAATCCGAGGGAGGGCGCCCGCTTCCGGACGGCCGCTTCCGCGAGCGGGGTGAAGATCATCGTCAGGCTGATGATCAGCCCGGCGTTGGTGGCGGAGGTGTGGACGACCCCGTAGGTCTCCAGGAGGAAGATCCCGCCGAGTACGAGGCCCAGCAGCCCGGCGCCGCGCAGCTGGGCGGGGCGCAGCGCGCGCAGCCGCGTCCAGCCGGCGACGACGAGCACGGGCAGGACCAGCGCGAACCGCAGCACGAGCACGGCGATGACGGTGTGGGTGGTGGTGATCCCCTTGGCCGCGAGATAGCTGCCGCCCCAGACGACGGCGACGGCCAGCACGGGCAGATCGGCGAGCCAGGCGCGGGGGGAACGGCGGGGAACGGCCTCGGCGGCAGGTGCGGCGACGGTCACCGGATGTCTCCAACGGGTCTTCGGCGGGTGGAGACGGCGGCGGCTCGCACGGGTGGGCGCACACTACCGGAGCCGATCATGCCGGGCGACCTGTTTGTCGGCGGTCCCCGCGGGACCCGTAGCATCGGTGACATGGCTGATCTCTACGCCCTGGACCTGGCGTTCGACCTGCTCGACGGCACACCGGATGCCGTGCTCGCGGAAGTCCGGAACCAGCTCGCGTCGCCGGACGGACTCCTGTCGGGCCGTGGCTCGGCATGGCGCGTCGGCGGCATGCTCGTCGGCGAGTTCGGACCGGCGGAGCGCGGCGGCTGGGCCCTGACGGCCCGCCAGGAGGTCCATGAGGAGCAACTCCCGGACGTGGAGGACCTCCTGCTGCTCCTGGCCCCCCACATCCGCCCGCCGGGCCCGGTCGGCCGCATCCGCCACTACGAGAACGAGGCCCCGGACCTCCTGGTCCTGCGCGAGGGCCGGGTGGTCCAGCTGGCGCTGGACCCGCGCTAGGGCGCGGTGAGCAGCGGCAGGGCCGGGAAGGTGTGGTCCTGCCAGATCAGCCGGGAGGCCTCCTCCGGGTAGGCGGTGAGGGCCGGTCGGGCGTCGAAGAGCCGCACGAGGCGCTGAGCGCTGTCGTAAGCGGGCCAGCCGGGGTCGCCGTGGGCGGCGAACTCCGTCCAGGCACGCCGCATGCACGCGGACACGTCCTCCGCCTCCGGGAACGGCTTCTCGCCGATGAGCGCGGCCGGTTGGCCGTGCTCCAGGTTGCCGAAGACCAGCGGCACGTCGAGGCCGTGGCAGGCGCCGAGGGCGCCGCCCAAGCCCGGGGCGGACCAGGTCAGCTCGTAGACGTGGGCGCGCCCGCCGGCGGCGGCCTGGGCCTGGGCGAGGTGCAAGGACGGCATGCGGAACAGCCAGTCGGAGCCGACCAGCTCGTACAGCTCGTCGGGACCCGCGGTCGGGAAGGCCTCGCGGTAGCGGTGTGCGGCGTCCCGGCCCGGGCCGTAGGCGTGCAGGGCCCTGGCCGCCTGCTCCGGGGTGATCTGCCCGAGCAGTCCGTCGAGCGCGGTGAGCAGCCGCGTCTCGTCGCGGGTGTGGCCGACGAGGAGGTCGACGCCCCGGCCGGCGCCGTCCGCCAAGGCCTGCCACGGGGTGGTGGGCAGGATCTCGCCGTCGACGACCGGTGAGAAGGGGATCGCCCGGTGCGCGGCCGGGCCCCAGCGGTCGGCCCACCGGTCCATCGCGGAAGCGACCCGGTCGGCCGCGGCGGACAGCCGGGCGGGGTCGACCCCGGACAGCTCGGTCGCGGTGGGCCTCAGGCCCAGCTCGGCGGCGCAGGCGGCGGCGATGTCGGCGGCGAGTTCCGGCGAGAAGAAGGTGGCCGGCACGCTCTGCGCGACGGCCCGGCCGAACAGCCCGGCCGCCCGCGGCATCGCGAGCAGCGCGGCGATCGACCCGGCGCCGGCCGACTGGCCGAAGACGGTGACGCGGCCCGGGTCGCCGCCGAAGGCCCGGATGTTGTCGCGCACCCATTCCAGGGCGGCGACCTGGTCCAGCAGGCCCCGGTTGGCGGGCGTGCCCTCGATCTGCCCGAACCCCTCCGGGCCGACCCGGTAGTTGAAGGTCACCACGACGACACCGCCGTCACGCGCCAGGCGGCCGCCGTCGTACTCGGGAAGGCCCGACATGCCGATCGAGTAGGCGCCGCCCTGGATCCACACCATCACCGGCAGCTCGGCGCCCGGGCCCGGCTCGGGCGACCAGACGTTGACGGTGAGCCAGTCGTCGCCGGCCGCTTCCCGGGCCAGTACGTCCATCCCGAAGTGGCCGCCCTGCGGGGGCGGCGGACCGTACGACACCGCGGGCCGCACCCCGTCCCACGGCCGTGCGCGCCGCGGTGCGGCGAACCGCAGGGGGCCCACCGGTGGCTCGGCGAAGGGGATGCCGCGGAAGACCGCCACGCCGTCCTCGCGGGTGCCGCGCAGCGCCCCGCCGGCCGCGCGGACGTGCGGGTGGGGCCCGGAGGCCTCGGATGCGACGTCGGTCATCACAGCTCCCTCACTGGGTGTCCCGGACATCGCGCATCATCCCGCCGCAGCCGGACGCGCGCCGGCGATTTAGGCGCTCGGTCCGCCGGGGGAATCGTCCGCGGGCCGCGAAACCCGCCCACCGCGCCAGGTGGCCCCTATGCGCCGACCGTGCCGAAGGCGGCCCGGCCCGTCGGCCGGTAGGTGTGGATGGCGGTGCCGGCCGGTGTCGTACGGGAACCCACCAGCTCGTAGGCGGTCGGCAGCCCTCCGGTGGGAAACAGCCTCCGCCCGGCGCCGAGGACCACGGGAAAGACCAGCAGGTTCACCTCGTCCACGAGGTCCCGGGCCAGCAGCCACTGGGCGAGCTGCCCGCTGCCGTGCACCTGGAACTCCCCGTCGAGCGTGTCCTTGACCCGTACGATCTCGCCCTGCAGGTGCTCGCCGTCGAGCACGGTGACCGGCCCCCAGGCCGGCTCGTGGAGGGTCGTCGAGGCCACGTACTTGGGCAGCCGGTTCAGGTTGGCGGGCACGGGGTCGGCGGGGTCGTCGTGCTCCGGCCAGTACGCGGCGAAGATCTCGTACGTCTTGCGCCCGAGCAGGAACGCCCCGGCCCGGCCGAACACCTCGGTGATGAACTCCCCCATCCCCTCGTCGGCGAACGGCGCGACCCACCCGCCGTAGTCGAACCCGCCGCTGGGGTCCTCCTCGGGCCCGCCGGGGGCCTGCATCACGCCGTCCAGCGTCACGAAGGTGGTCAGGGTCAGCTTCCCCATGGCTCTGCGCTCCTCGCTCGGTGGTCCCTACGCGGATCCAGACTCCCGGACCCGCCGGAACTCATCGCCGCGCCACGCGAGCCCCCACCCGTTTCGTCAGGGCGACGGAGACCGGCGCTCCTCGCCGCCGGGGTCCCCCGGCATCGACATGATCGCCTTGCCACGCACCTTGACGAGGTACCCGTCGGCCTGAACGACGATCACGATGCCGGTCACGGGCGAGACGACCACCACGTCCGCCCACATGAAGTAGTGGCGCACCCGGGTGTCGAACGTCTTGACGAAATCGATGAGCCGCGAGGCTTCGACGAAGTAGGGGCCTTGATCGTCGTCGAAGCTGGTGCTGTTCACCACGACGAGGGGGCCTTCGAGGTCCTCGCAGTAGGACAAGAAGTCGTCCTCGATGAGATCGTCACCGCGTTCTTCGAGGTCGAAGGGGATCCAGTCACCCAGGGGGATGCCCTCCATCTTGTCCGGATCGAAGGCCGTCGACCCCGGGAGAACCGCCCCCAGCACCCATTCCGCGAACTCCCAATTGGCGTGGTTCTTCACAGCGGTCACCTGCCTTCCCACCCGGCGCCGAACGCTTTTCGACGCGGTCCTCCATGATCCCTCGGCAACGCGAGCACCCGGCCGGGGAGTTGCTCCCGCACGGAGGAACGCCAGGTCGGATTCCGGCCGGCCAGGTGCCCTCCGGAGAAGTTTGCTTGAAACCGCAACCAATCGAGCGGAGGACAGCATGGACAGCGACAGCACCGTGGCCCTGGTGACCGGTGGGAGCCGGGGGATCGGGGCGGCCGTGGCACTGCGGCTCGCCGAGGACGGCGTCGACGTCGCGATCACCTACGTGAGCGACGCGCGGGCCGCGGCCGAGGTCGTCGGGAAGGTGGAGGCGCTCGGGCGACGGGCCTTGGCCGTGCGGGCGGATGCCGGGGATCCCGCGGCCGCGGGCGCCGTGGTGGAGCGCGTCGTGGCGGAGTTCGGGCGGCTCGACGTACTGGTGAACAACGCCGGTGTGGGCGTGCTCGGGCCGCTGGCGGAGCCGGCCGGGGCCGACGTGGAGCGGGTGCTCGCGGTCAACGTGCGCGGGGTGTTCCTCACGACGCAGGCGGCGGCCGCACACCTGGACAGCGGCGGGCGCGTCATCACCATCGGCAGCTGCATGACCCAGCGGGTGCCGGGTCCGGGCGGGACGCTCTACGCCATGAGCAAGTCGGCGCTGATCGGGCTGACCAAGGCCCTCGCCCGGGAGCTGGGCGGGCGCGGGATCACCGCGAACATCGTGCACCCGGGGCCGGTGGACACGGACATGAACCCGGCGGACGGACCCTACGCGGGGCCGCAGGCGGCGATGACGGCCCTCGGGCGGTTCGGCGCGCCGCGGGAGGTGGCAGCGCTGGTGTCGTTCCTCGCGGGTGAGGAGGCGGCGTACGTGACGGGCGCGGAGTTCGCCGTCGACGGCGGGCACGCCGCGTAGCCCTCGCCGGGCGTGCGGGCGGGTCCCGGGGCCGTACCGTCGGCGGGAGGGTGCGGGCCGCGTGCACGGGGCTCCGCCCCGGACCCCGCGCCTCAAACGCCGGCGAGGCTGAGAGGTGGGGCTCGATCCGGATCCCGGCCTCGAGCGCCGGCGGCGCCGTGATGCACGGCGCGACGCGGACCCCGCGCCTCGAAGGGCGGCGAGGCTGAGAGGTGGGGCCGAGAGGTGGGGCTCGGGAGACGGCGAGGCCCGCCTCGGGGGTGTCGGCCCCCGGGCGGGCCTCGCGCGCTGTGGGACTAGCCGCCCAGTTCCTGGTGGCGGGCCGTCAGAGCGGTCGCGCCGGACTCCGTCAGGGAGCCGTACAGGCGCAGGCGGGAGAAGCCGCCGTCCGGGAAGATGTCGATCCGGATGTGTGTACCGACCGCCGGGGCGTCCAGGACGAAGCGGTGGTTGGTGTCGGGCTGCAGGCGGGTGCGCGGCAGGAACTCCGTCCACTCGCCCTCCTCGCCGGTCTTGACCGACAGCGAGGCCCAGCCGGCCGAGTTGCCCTTGAGGTACGCGGTGTCGATCTCGACGGCGCGGATCTCGGACTCGGCGACGAGCTGGTAGCGGATCCAGTCGTTGCCGTTGTCACGGCGGCGCGCGGTCTCCCAGCCGTCGTCCATCTTGCGGGAGCGGCCCGGGTTGATGGTGTTGGTCGGCGGGGAGTAGAAGCGGTTGGAGGCGTCCTGGACGGAGCCGCCGTTCTCCAGGGCCACCACGTCGAAGGAGCCGAGCGCGTCGAGCCACTTCGGGTCGGGCAGGACCTCGCCGTAGACGCGCAGGCGGGCGATGCCGCCGTCGGGGTGCTGGTTGACGCGCAGGTGGGTGAAGCGCTGCGGGGCGTCCACCTCGAAGCCGTTGGCCGCGTGGCCGCCGACCGGGGTGCGGGCGACGAGAGTCGTCCACTTCACGTCGTCGCCCTGGAGCTCCTCCGGGGTCGGCGCGAGGGCGCCCGCCCAGTTGGTCGCCTCGACGGAGACGGCCTGCGGCATGTTGCCGCGGAAGTGGGCGGTGTCGACCACGATGCCGCGGATGATGCCGGGGGCGCCCAGGCGTACGAGCGCCCAGTCGTGGTCCTCGGGGGTCGGCCAGGGCTGGGTGGCGGAGACGCCACGGCGGCGGCGGGTCTCCCAGCCGTCCATGACCTTGCCCTTGTGGCCGAAGTCCTCGGGGTCGAAGTGCGCGGCCTCGGAGATCAGCAGGTTCTCGCGCTGAGCGAAGAACTCGTCGTTGGCGGCGATGACACCGGCGCCCAACTCACGGGCGGCGAGGTTCGCGTACTGGGTGAAGGGGAACTCCGCGGTGCGGTAGTCCGCGTACGGGTCGCCGCCTCCGTACGGGTTCGCGTTGCCGGTGAAGGATTCGATCGCCACTGGTCAGTTCTGCCTTTCGAGGAGGAGGCCCGTGGGCTCGGTCGGGGTGCCGTGGTCGGCGATCCGCGCGCCACGCAGCCAGGTGGACTTCACGACGCCGTGCAGGGTCTTGCCCGCGTACGCCGTGACCTGGTTGCGGTGGTGGAGTTCGGCCGGGTCCACAGTGAACGTTTCTTCAGGGGCCAGGACGGCGAAGTCGGCGTCGCGGCCGACCGCGATCGCGCCCTTCTGCGCCAGCCCGGCGAGGGCGGCGGGGGCCGCGGACATCCAGCGGACGACGTCCTCCAGGGTCCGGCCGCGGCGGCGCGCCTCGGTCCAGATGGCGGGAAGGCCCAGCTGGAGGGAGGAGATGCCGCCCCACGCGGTGGAGAAGTCGTCGGTCTTCAGGTCCGCGGTGGAGGGCGAGTGGTCGGACACGATGCAGTCGATCGTGCCGTCGGCGAGCGCGTCCCACAGCAGGTCCTGGTTGGCGGCCTCGCGGATGGGCGGGCAGCACTTGAACTCGCTGGCGCCGTCCGGCACTTCCTCGGCCGTGAGGGTGAGGTAGTGCGGGCAGGACTCGACGGTGATCTTGACGCCCTCGGCCTTGGCGGCGGCGATCAGCGGCAGCGCGTCGGAGGAGGACAGGTGCAGCACGTGCACGCGGGCGTTCAGCCGCTTGGCCTGGGCGATCAGGTTGCCGATCGCGGTGTTCTCGGCGTCGCGCGGCCGGGAGGCGAGGAAGTCGGCGTACTTGGGGCCCGGGACGACGGGAGCGGCGTCCAGGTGGTGCGGGTCCTCGGCGTGCACGATGAGCAGGCCGCCGAAGCCGGTGATCTCGGCGAGGGAGGTGGCCAGCTGTTCCTGGTCGAGCTCGGGGAACTCGTCCACGCCCGAGGGCGACAGGAAGCACTTGAAGCCGTAGACGCCGGCGTCGTGCAGCGGGGCCAGGTCCTTCACGTTGTCCGGCAGGGCGCCGCCCCAGAAGCCGACGTCCACGTGCGCCTTGGCGCGGGCGACCTCCTGCTTGACGCGCAGGTTGTCGACCGTGGTGGTCGGCGGCAGGGAGTTGAGCGGCATGTCGAGGATCGTGGTGATGCCGCCGGCCGCCGCGGCGCGGGTGGCCGTCCAGAAGCCCTCCCACTCGGTGCGACCCGGGTCGTTGACGTGGACGTGGGTGTCGACCAGGCCGGGGAGCAGGACGTCGTCGCCGAAGTCCTCCAGCCGGGCTCCGGCCGGTACCTCGGCCTCGTAGGCCAGCACGGCCGCGATCTTCCCGCCGGCGACGGCCACCGATGCGGCGCGCGTCCCCTCGGGGGTGATGACGCGCGTCGAGCGCAGTACCAGTTCCACAGCCACGTCGGCCATCGAACCTCCCCATCTACTTCCACAGAGCGAAATTCAACGTTCTGTTGACGGAGTCTTCCCGGCGATCGGTACCCAGTCAAGAGCGTCCGGACGGACCACCGACCCACCGGGACCGCAATTGGATGTTTCCACAGGATGGAATTAAGATTTCGCTATACAGAATGTAGCTACCACCACCGGGAACCGGGCGGATAACTTCCGGAGGACGTCCGCCACCAGGACAAACCCTCTCTGACCGGCGGCGACGACCTCGACCCCAGCACTGGGACGGACGCCGACCGCCGGGTAGGCTGCTCCCTTGCCTGCCAGCACCGAAAGGACCGCGCCGTGCCGACGTCCAGCGCCAGCACCACCGACGCTTCCTCGAAGACCCCCGCCGCCGGCGGTGGCGTCCAGTCCCTCGAGCGCGCCTTCGACCTGCTCGAACGCATGGCCGATGCCGGGGGTGAGGTCGGCCTCAGCGAGCTCTCCGCCGCCAGCGGTCTGCCCCTGCCCACGATCCACCGCCTGATGCGCACGCTGGTGGCGTGCGGCTACGTACGTCAGCAGCCCAATCGACGGTACTCCCTCGGCCCCCGTCTGATCCGCCTCGGCGAGTCCGCGTCGCGCCTGCTGGGTACCTGGGCCCGCCCCTACCTCGCCCGTCTGGTGGAGGAGACCGGGGAGACGGCGAACATGGCCCTCCTCGACGGCGACGAGATCGTCTACGTCGCCCAGGTGCCCTCCAAGCACTCCATGCGCATGTTCACCGAGGTCGGCCGCCGGGTGCTGCCGCACTCCACCGGCGTGGGCAAGGCGCTCCTCGCCTACACCCCCGCCGACGAGGTACGGGCCCTGCTGGCCCGCACCGGGATGCCGGCGGCGACCGAGAAGACCATCACCACGCCCGAGGGCTTCCTCGACGCGTTGGAGCAGGTCCGCAAGGTGGGCTACGCGGTCGACGACAACGAGCAGGAAATAGGGGTCCGCTGCCTCGCCGTGTCGGTGCCGAACTCGCCGACCGCCGCCGCGATCTCCATCTCCGGTCCGGCGGGCCGGGTCACCGAGGCGGTGGCCGAGTCCTTCGTACCGATCCTGCAGGGCGTGGCCGCCGAGCTGTCGGTGGCGCTGGCCAACCAGAGCCCCGCGTAGGTTCACGCGGTCCTACGGAAAGGCCCCGGCCGCCCCTCGCTCCGAGGGGCGGCCGGGGCCTTCGCGTATCCCTGCGTCCGTGTCCGGGTCCGGGTCCGCGCCGCTCAACGCACCGGGGCGGCGGCGAGCGTCAGACTGCCGTCCGTCATCGTCGCCGTGCGGTCCATCCGCTCCAGATGGGCGTGGTCGTGCGTGACCAGCACCGTGGCCGTGGAGCGTTCCCGGGTCAGGGTGACCAGCAGGTCGAGCACGGCCGCGCCGCGCTCGTGGTCGAGCGCGCTGGTCGGCTCGTCGACCAGCAGCACCGCGGGCTCGTTCATCAGGGCGCGGGCTATGTTGATCCGCTGCCGCTGGCCGCCGGAGAGCTGGTGGGGGCGCTTGTCGGCCTTGTCGGCCAGCCCCACCGCGTCCAGCAGCTCCAGCGCCCGTCGGCGCACCGCGCGCGCGGGGCGGCCGGAGAGGTGCGCCATGACCTGGAGCTGTTCGGCGGCGGTCAGCGAGGCCAGCAGGTTCGGCTGCTGGAAGACGATGCCGATCTTCTCCCGGCGCAGGGCCGACTTCTCGGCGGGGCCGAGCTCCGTGGTGTCCTGACCGGCGACGACGACCCGGCCGGAGTCCGGGGTGACGAGGGTGGCGGCCACCGCGAGCAGGCTGGACTTGCCGGAGCCCGAGGGCCCGATGACCGCCGTCAACGTGCCGGCGGGCACCTCCAGGCCGACCGCGTCCAGGGCGGTGAGCCGGCTCTCGCCGTCGGGGTAGGTCAGCGTGACGTCGTGGACGAGGAGGGTCATCGGGCGCTCCCGAGGGCGGTCAGCGGGTCGACGGCGGTGATCCGCCGGATGGACAGGGCGGCGCCCAGCGCGCCGAGCAGGATCATGATCGCGGCGGGGACGAGCACCGTGGCGGCGTCGAGGACGAAGGGCACGGGGCCGCCGCTGATCAGCGCGCCGAAACCGGCGGCGAGCGCGGTGCCCGACCCGGTACCGATGGCGAGCATCACGACGGCCTGGCCGAGGGCGTCCCTCAGGAGGTACGGGGTGGAGGCGCCCAGTGCCTTCAGGACGGCGATGTCCCCGCTGCGCTGGATCGTCCACACCGTGAAGAAGGCCCCTATGACCAGGGCGGAGATGGCGAAGAGGAAGCCGCGCATCAGCTGCAGCGAGCCGTTCTCGGCCTGGTACGAACCGATGGCGCCCAGGGCCTCGTCCACGGTCTGCGCCTCGGTCCCGGCGGCCTCGTCCGCGGCGGCCAGGTCCGCACCGGCGCCGGCGGAGACGGCGACGACGGTGGCGAGGGTGTCGATGGAGGTGCCGGGGTTGCCGACGCGCTGCCAGTCGTTGAGGTCCGTCCAGACGACCGGGGTGTGGCTGTAGGCGGCGGTCCCGGACACGCCCGCCACGGTCAGTTCCAGCGGGCCGATCTTGAGCTTGGCCCCGGCGGTCAGACCGCCCAGCTCCTTCGCGGCCTTCTCGGTGAGGACCACCTGGCCCTGGGTGAGGCCCGCGTCCCGCGGTGCGAGCCCCCCGGCGGAGGCCACCCCGAAGACCGAGACCGCGGCGGTGCGCTCACCCGAGACGGCGTTGGTGGTGCGGATGCCGAGCGGCTCGGCCGCCTCCACCCCGGGCCGAGCCCGCCAGGCCAGCCAGGCGGGCTCGGCCACCTGGGAGTTGGTGAAGGACACCTTCTGGTCCCCGGTCGGCGCGGCGAAGGCCAGGTGCGTGGCGGGCAGACCGGTGATGGCCGAGATGTTCTCCCGGGCCAGGCCGGAGGTGAGTCCGGACAGCAGTCCCACCAGCAGTGTGATGAGCAGCACGACCGACCCCATGAGGGCGAATCGGCCCTTGGCGAACCGTAGATCTCTCCATGCGACGAACATGTCCCCCACCTTGGTCTTCCGCGTGGACACAAGGCATCGCGCCACCGTAGTGATCCTCGTATCGAAGGGTGCGTCCGGACATCAAACTTTCGGTTGACCGGGGCCGGTCCGCCCCCACTTACGCTGGTTCGGACATGACTGCTCCCCTTTCCTCCGTCTCCCCCGCCACGCGCGCCCTGACGCCCGTGTCCAAGGTGCTGCGGCTGTGCCTGCACGCGCTGCTCCTCGGCCTGCTCGCGCTGGCCGCCGGGCGGGCCGTCACCGATCCCGCGGCCCGGGCCGGCTGGGTGATCGCCGCCTGCGCGGTGCTCGCCCTCGTCTACGCGGGCGGTGTTCGGGCCCCCGCCGTGCACAGCTCGCCGCGCGCCGGGGCGCTGTGGCTGGCCGGGCTCGGCGCGACGTGGGCGGGCCTGCTCGTGGTCTCCCCCGACGGGCTGTGGATCGCCTTCCCGCTGTACTTCCTGGAGCTGCACCTGCTGCGGCTGCGCTGGGGGGTCACGGCCGTCGCGGTGACCGCCTGCGCGGCCATCGGCGGGTTCGTCGCGCACAGCGGCGCGGCGACTCCCGGGGCCTTCCTCGGGCCGCTTCTGGGCGGGGCGGTGGCGGTGGCGACCGTCCTGGGCTACCAGGCGCTGTACCGCGAGAGCGAGCGCCGCCGGGAGCTGATCGAGGAGCTGATCACCACCCGGGCCGAGCTGGCCGCGGCCGAGCGGGGCGCCGGGATCCTGGCCGAGCGGGAGCGCCTGGCCCGGGAGATCCACGACACCCTCGCGCAGGGCCTGTCCTCCATCCAGTTGCTGCTGCGGGCGGCCGAGCGGGCGCTGCCGGCGCAGGCCCCGGCGCTGGAGCACATCGCCCGGGCGCGCGAGGCGGCCCAGGAGAACCTCGCCGAGGCCCGTCGTTTCGTACGGGCCCTCACCCCGCCGGACCTGGAGCACGGGTCGCTGGCGGCCGCGCTGGAGCGGCTGTGCGCGGGGGTGCCGGGGCCGCGCGTGCGGTTCTCGCTGAGCGGCACCCCACGGGTGCTGCCCACCCCGTACGAGGTGGCCCTGCTGCGGATCGCCCAGTCGGCGCTGGCCAATGTGGTCCGGCACGCGCGGGCCGGCCGCGCCGAGATCACCCTGACGTTCATGGACGCCTCGGTGACCCTGGACATCGTCGACGACGGGCACGGCTTCGACCCGGCGTCGGTGTCCCCGGGCTCGGCGGGCTCCGGCGACGGCGGTTTCGGGCTGCCCGCGATGCGCTCGCGCGCCGAGACCCTGGGCGGGCTGTTCACCGTGGAGTCCGACCCCGGGCAGGGCACCGCCGTGGCCGTCACCCTGCCGCTGCCCCTCGAAAACCTCGAACACGCGGAACTTCCGGACGCCGTGGAGGCCCTGTGACCGTCCGTCTCCTGCTCGCCGACGACCACCCGGTGGTCCGGGCCGGGCTGCGCGCGGTGCTGGACACCGAACCGGACTTCGCGGTGGTGGCCGAGGCCACGACCGCCGAGCGGGCGGTGGAGCTGGCCGCGCGTGAGCCGGTGGACGTGGTGCTGATGGACCTGCAGTTCGGTCCCGGTCCCGGTATGCACGGCTCCGAGGCGACGGCGCTGATCACCGCCCGCCCGGGCGCGCCCCGGGTGCTGGTGCTGACCACGTACGACACGGACGCGGACATCCTGGCGGCGGTGGAGGCGGGCGCCTCCGGCTACCTGCTCAAGGACGCCCCGCCGGAGGAGCTCGCGGCGGCCGTCCGGACGGCCGCGGCGGGCCAGTCGGCCCTGGCCCCGGCGGTGGCGCTGCGTCTGATGGACCGGATGCGGACCCCGGCGGAGGCGCTGACGAAGCGGGAGCTGGAGGTGCTGCAGCTGGTCGCGGACGGTCTGTCGAACCAGCAGATCTCCAAGCGGCTCTTCCTCAGCCAGGCCACCGTCAAGTCCCACCTGGTGCACATCTACGCCAAGCTCGGCGTCGACTCCCGCACCTCGGCGGTCGCGGCGGCCGCCACCCGTCGGCTGATCCGCACCCCCTAGGGGGGTCTGCCCCCGGGCGGAGAGGCCGGGCAGCAGGCGGGTGCCGGGGCGGGGGCGGCGGGAGCATCGGGGTGTCGAGTCGTCGAGGCCCCGTAGCGAGAGCGAGCCCATGATGCCTGCCACCTTCCTCCCCGCTCGCCGGGCGGCGCGGCGCCCGGCCGCGGGCCCGCCGCCCGCCGCCGTACGGGCCGCCTTCGCGCTCTGGGTCACCGCCGTGGCCGCGGGCGCCTTCGAGACCGCGTTGATGGTGGGCCGGGATCCGGCCGAAGGCTTCGGCGCGGGTCTGGCGGTGCGACTGGTGGTGTTCACCGCCGCCGTGCTGGTCGCCCTACGCATGCGCGGCGGCGCCGGCTGGGCCCGGATCGCCCTGGCGATCGGCCTCGGGGTGCTCGGCACCGCCTCGCTGGTGGTCGAACCGCTCGGATACCTCCTCGACGGCGGGTCCCTCGCCGACGCGCTCTCCCGCGCGGACGCCCTGGAGCGGGTCTTCGTCGGCAGCCGGACGGTCCATCTGGCGGCCGTGCTGACGGCGGTGGTGCTGATGTTCCGCCCGGCGGCGAACGCCTACTTCCGCAAGGGATGAGGGCCGGCGCCGGCCTACGCCACCCAGTACGGCCGATCCACCGCCGGGGCCAGCGGCACGCCCTCGTGGAAGGCCTGCGCGAGGCGGCGTACGCCCTCGTCCAGGCGGTCCTCGGGCAGCGTGTACGGGATCCGGAGCCGGTGTTCGAAGGTGCCCGGGTCCACCCCGAAGCGGGCGCCGCGGCCGATGTGCACCCCGGCCGCGGCGGCCCGCTCGGACAGGGCGGAGCTGACCGGCTCGCCCAGGTCGACCCAGAGCGAGAGGCCGCCCGGCGGTACCTGCCAGGACCATTCCGGGGTGTACCGCTGGAGCGCCCGCACCAGGGCCTCGCGCCGGCTCCGGAGCTGCGTCAGCCGGTCGGGCAGGTCCCGGTCCATGGCGTCCAGCAGCGGGAGCGCGACCAGTTGGTCGAGCACGGAGCCGGTCATGTCGGCGGAGACCCGCACGGCGGTCAGCTCCGTGATCATCTTCGCGGAGGCCCGGATCCACCCCACCCGCAGCCCGCCCCAGTGCGTCTTGCTGAGCGAGCCGATGGTGATCACGTGGTCCGCGCCGCCGCGCGGGGCGAGGGAGGCCAGCGGGGCGGGGGCGGGCACGTCCAGCGCGATGTCGGCGATCGTCTCGTCGACGACCAGCCAGGTCCCGGTGGCACGGGTCGCCGCGAGCAGGCGCAGCCGCTGCTCCGGTGGCATCAGCGCGCCCGTCGGGTTGTGGAAGTCGGGGATCACGTAGGCCAGCCTGGGCACGGTCTGGCGCAGGGTGGACTCGGCTATCTCCAGGTCCCAGCCCGCGTCGGAGACGGCGATGGATCCGGTGCGCAGCCGTGCGTGGCGCAGGGCGTCGAGGGCGTTGGCGTAGGTCGGGTTCTCGGTGACGACCCGGTCCCCGGGCCGGCAGAGCAGGCTGACGACCAGCGAGAAGGCCTGTTGGGCGCCGGCCGTCACCAGGATCTGCTCGGGGCGTGTGGGGAGCCCGCGCCGGGTGAAGCGGTCGGCGACGGCGGTGCGGAGGTCGGGCAGGCCGAAGGGGTGGTAGCCGGGGTCCCGGGCGAGCTGGGGCAGCCGGGGCGCCGCCCAGGCGAAGGCGGCGGTGAGGCTGTCCTGCGGGGCGCCCATCGCGGCGATGGCGAGGTCGACGCCGGGGTCGCCGTCGGCGCTGTAGCCGCCGGCGCCGAGGAGGGCGTGGGCGCCGACCGGGCGGTGGCCGTCCGGGAGCTCGGTCCAGGTGCCGGAGCCGCGTCGGCTGCGGACGTAGCCGCTCTCGCGCAGCAGGTCGTAGGCGCCGGTGACGGTGGCCCGGCTGGCGCCGACCGCCTCGGCGAGCTCGCGTTCGGCGGGCAGCCGTACGTGCAGGGCGATGCGGCCGTCGAGGATCAGCGTGCGGACGGCGTCGGCGAGCGCCCGGTAGCCGGGGCGGGCCAGGACGTCGGCGGGCAGCAGGGCCGCGAGCTGGCGGCTGCCGATGGTTCTGTCCGCTGTCTGGACCACTCGCCCGTTTGCCATGCCAACCTCCCCTGATTGGCTCTGACGGCCAGGCCAATCGAGGACCAGAATCGCCGTATTGGCCCTCGATTGGCAAGGAGATACCGGGATGCTGACCGACCGTGACGAACGCGCGCTGCTGGCCGCCGCCGAGAACCGGATCGCCCGTCCGCTGCGGATCGGGGCCGCACTGGCCTCCGTACGGCGCACCCTGGCGTGGCGGTCACCCGCGCGCACGCAGGGGCGAGAATCGGTGGCATGTCATCCCACACACACTCCGATCCGCCCGTGATCCCGGGCTCCCCCGTGATCGCGGGCCTGCTCCTGGCGGCCGGCGGTGGCCGTCGGCTCGGTGGGCGGCCCAAGGCACTGCTCCCCTATCGCGGCCGTCCGCTGGTCGAGAACGCCGTGCGGGTTCTGCGGGAGGCGGGCTGCGGCCCGGTGCACGTGGTGCTCGGTGCTTCGGCGGCCGAGGTCCGCGAGCGCGCGGACCTGACCGGCTGCGTGGTCGTGGACAACCCGGACTGGGCGCGGGGGATGGGTTCCTCCTTGCGGGTGGGCCTCACCTCCCTGGCCGGTACGGGCGCCGGCGCGGCCTTGGTCTCGCTGGTGGACCAGCCGGGTATCGGCTCGACGGCCGTGGCTCGGGTGCTGGCGGCGTACCGCTCCCCCACGAGTCTGGTGGCGGCGGCGTACGACGGGGAGCGTGGGCATCCCGTGCTGTTCGGCGCGGACCGCTGGGCGGACATCGCGGCGACGGCGACGGGCGACCAGGGGGCCCGGGTCCATCTGGCGCGCCACGCCGGAGAGCTCGTGCTGGTGGAGTGCTCCGACGTCGCGGAGGCCTTCGACATCGATACGCCGCCCGACCTGGCACGACTCCTCTGAGCACCGCGTGACGACAGTGGCACTGAGGGCCACCGGCAAGTGGAATCTGTCGACTCAGAGAATCTCGACATCAACAAACCATTGAACTTCCACCATGAGGAAATTACTATCCACTGGTCAGAAGCGCCCTGAACCCACAGACGGCGCCCGCGACCGTATTTCGGAACTCTCCACACCCGACGGCACTGCGTGCCGTCTCGCGCGAGCATTCCCCGCGGCCGCCAGGCACCGCCGCTGAAGGAGTGACAGTTATGTCCGCACCAGCGCCGTCCCCGCTGGCCATCGTCGACGCCGAGCCCCTGCCCCGGCAGGACGAAGTCCTCACCGAAGCGGCCCTCGTCTTCGTGGCCGAGCTCCACCGGCGGTTCGCCCCGCGCCGTGCCGAGCTCCTCGCCCGTCGCGGTGAGCGCCGTGCCGAGATCGCCCGGACCTCCACCCTCGACTTCCTCCCGGACACCGCACAGGTCCGCGAGGGCGACTGGAAGGTGGCGCCGGCCCCGGCCGCGCTGAACGACCGTCGTGTGGAGATCACCGGCCCGACGGACCGCAAGATGACCATCAACGCCCTGAACTCGGGCGCCAAGGTCTGGCTCGCCGACTTCGAGGACGCCTCCGCTCCCACCTGGGAGAACGTCGTCCTCGGCCAGCTCAACCTGATCGACGCCTACGAGCGCCGCATCGACTTCACCGACCCGCGCACCGGCAAGGCGTACGCGCTGAAGCCCGCCGACCAGCTCGCCACCGTCGTCATGCGGCCGCGCGGCTGGCACCTGGAGGAGCGTCACCTGCGGTTCGAGGGCGGCCCGACCTCCGGCTCGCTCGTGGACTTCGGCCTGTACTTCTTCCACAACGCGAAGCGCCTGATCGACCTCGGCAAGGGCCCGTACTTCTACCTGCCGAAGACGGAGTCGCACCTGGAGGCCCGCCTCTGGAACGAGATCTTCGTCTTCGCCCAGGACTATGTCGGCATCCCGCAGGGCACCGTCCGCGCGACCGTCCTCATCGAGACGATCACCGCCGCGTACGAGATGGAGGAGATCCTCTACGAGCTGCGCGACCACGCGGCCGGCCTGAACGCGGGCCGCTGGGACTACCTCTTCTCCATCGTCAAGAACTTCCGTGACGGCGGCGAGAAGTTCGTCCTGCCGGACCGCAACGCGGTGACGATGACCGCCCCGTTCATGCGGGCGTACACCGAACTGCTGGTCCGCACCTGCCACAAGCGCGGCGCGCACGCCATCGGCGGCATGGCGGCCTTCATCCCGTCCCGCAAGGACGCCGAGGTCAACAAGGTCGCCTTCGAGAAGGTCAAGGCCGACAAGGACCGCGAGGCCGGCGACGGCTTCGACGGCTCCTGGGTCGCCCACCCCGACCTGGTCCCGATCGCGATGGCCTCCTTCGACGCGGTGCTCGGCGAGAAGCCGAACCAGAAGGACCGACTGCGCGAGGACGTCTCGGTGGCCCCGGGCGAGCTCATCGCGATCGACTCCCTGGACGCGCGGCCGACGTACGAGGGCCTGCGCAACGCGGTCCAGGTCGGCATCCGTTACATCGAGGCCTGGCTGCGCGGCCTGGGCGCCGTCGGCATCTTCGGCCTGATGGAGGACGCGGCCACCGCCGAGATCTCGCGCTCGCAGATCTGGCAGTGGATCAACGCGGGTGTCGTCTTCGAGAACGGCGAGACGGCCACGGCCGACCTGACCCGCAAGATCGCCGCCGATGAACTGGCCGCCATCCGCGCCGAGATCGGCGAGGAAGCCTTCACGGCCGGCAAGTGGAAGCAAGCCCACGACCTCCTCCTCCAGGTCTCCCTGGACGCGGACTACGCGGACTTCCTCACCCTCCCCGCCTACGACCAGCTGGTCGGCTGATCCCCGGATCGGACTGAAACGCACAGCGGTCAAAGCCTGCCGGCTCCGCCCCCGTCGCCTCACGGCGCGGGGGCGGAGCCGTTTGCGTTCCACAACAGGAGGAATCAGCTCCCGAACGACCGGTCGGTCGTTACTCGTTCGTAACGTGACTGTACCTAGCGGTAACAAGTGGGCCCGTGTCACCTTTCCGATGCCACCGGCCGGCGGTACCCCCACTTCCCAGCCACGCGACGCAGTCGTCGCCGACTTCGGCGTGGCCGAACGCAGGAGTTCCGCAGTGATCGGATTCCGCAACGTCAGCAAGGACCGGGACCGCAGTCGGGTGCGACGGCTGGCCGGAGCCGGAATGGTCGTGCCGCTCGCCGTCAGCGCGCTGCTGGCCGGCGGAGCCGGAACCTCCGCCGCGAGCCCCGGGACCGGCCCCACCGCCGTGGTCTCCATGGGCGACAGCTACATCTCCGGCGAGGCCGGGCGCTGGAAGGGCAACAGCCTGACCAACAGCGGCAGTCGCAACGGGACCGACCGGGGCTGGGTCAGCGGCAGCACCTACGACCCCGCCCGGGTCTACGGGACCACCGCGGGCGGATGCCACCGCTCCGACTCGGCCGAGGTACGCAGCGCCGGGGCGATCGCCGACGTCGCCGTGAACCTCGCGTGTTCCGGGGCGGTCTCGGACAACGTGTTCCGCTCCTCCAACGGCGGCGTCTCCTACAAGGGCGAGGCCCCCCAGGCCGATCAGCTCGCAGCGGTGGCCGCGAGCCACAACGTCAAGGTCATCGCCCTGTCCATCGGCGGCAACGACCTCGGCTTCGCCGACATCATCACCGACTGCGCGCTCGACTTCGTCCTGTGGAACTCGTACTGCTACGACGACCAGCAGGCCGGCGTCGACCAGAAGATCGACGCGGTCATGGGCAAGGTCGGCAAGTCCGTGGACGAGATCCGGGCCGTGATGCGCGCGGCCGGGTACGCCGACTCCTCGTACCGGATCGTGCTGCAGTCCTACCCGTCGCCGATCCCGCGCGGCGCGGAGAACCGGTACACCCAGAGCGACTGGAGCCGACTCAACACCGGCGGCTGCCCCTTCTGGAACCGGGACTCCGACTGGGCGCGGGACTCGCTCGTGCCGCAGATCGCGAACCGGATCAAGGGCGTCGCGGCGGCCAAGGGCGTGCAGTTCCTGGACCTGCGGGACATGATGCAGGGCCGCGAGGTGTGCGCGAAGGCGAGCAAGCAGGTGACCTCCACGGTTCCGGCCTCGGCGAAGACGAGCGAGTGGGCGCGCTGGATCGACAACAACGAGTCGCAGGGGCTGATCCAGGAGTCCATGCACCCGAACTACTTCGGTCAGCTGGCCGCGGGACGCTGCCTGGCCCTGGTCGTGGCCCAGCCCGCGAACTCCGGCTTCAGCTGCAAGAACACCGCGGGCGGGGACCAGACGGGCATGTTCCTGACCCCGGCCTCCTAGGCGATCCCGGAGGCCCCTTGTGCGGGCTCCACCGGGCGAGGCGGCGCCCGGTGGAGCCCACCCGGGCGCCCGTTCGGCTCAGTGGGACTGCGCGAGCCGCCCTTGGGCGCGAGTCTGGGGTGACGGACAGGGCGACGGACCGCGGGCCCGACGCGGCGCGCCGGATCCGGAAGGAGCGTGATCGGCGTGGCCCGGAACCGCCGCCTGATCCTGAGCACGCCGTCCGAGGTCTGGCGCCTGCTGGCCGACGGCCACCGTTACGGCGAGTGGGTCACGGGAACGCAAGCGGTCCTCGCCGCCGATCCGCACTGGCCGCAGGCGGGGGCCCGGCTGAAGGTCCGGGTCGGCGCCGGCCCCCTCACCCTCGACGACACGTGCGTCGTCCGCAGGTGCGAACCGGAGCGCCGGCTGGAACTGGAGGCGCGGGCGGAACCCTTCGGCGCGGCGCGCATCGCCATGCACCTGGCCCCCTGGGGCGAGAACACCCTCTTCACCCTCGACTGGCACCCCCTGCGGGGACCCGGTACCCGGATGCACGGACTGCCCGTGGACTACATCGTCGCCATCCGCAACGGCATGATGCTGACGAAGCTGGCCAGGATCGCGGTACGCGAGCACGCCGACGCGCGCGCGTACTAGGGCGTGTCCGGGCCGGTCAGCACGGAGAGGATGTTGCCCGCCGGGTCCTTGAACCAGGCGATGGTGGGCATGCCGTCCTCGCCGTGCACGATGCCCTTGGCGTCCGCGTCGAAGCCCTCGTAGCGCTCGAACGCGACACCGCGCGCGGTGAGCTCGTCGACGGCCCGTTCGACGTCGTCCACGGGGAAGTTCAAGATCGTGTACGTGGCGGGGCGGTGGTCCTCCTTCGGGTAGACCATGACCGTGGTGCCGCCCGCGAGGTCCAGGCGGAGCAGGCCCATCTCCTCGTCCCGCGAGACGTTCAGGCCGAGCGTCGTGCCGTAGAACTCCCTGGCCTTGTCCAGGTCGTCGACGGCGAATCCGCTGAATGCCCTGCTGTTTGCGAACATGGCTGTTCCTTCGGTCCGAGGCACCCCGCTTCCCATGGTCCCTCCGGGACGGTCGGGCGGCGATTCCGCACCTCGCGGCCCCCGGAAAAGAGGGTGATCATCGGCTGGCCGGCTGACATGCTCGGGCGCATGGCAGCCCGTGACGCACGCCCCAGTCTCTACATCTCCGTCGACATCGAGGCCGACGGACCCATCCCCGGGCCGTATTCGATGATCAGCTTCGGGGCTTCGGTCGCGGGCCGCCAGGACGGCGCTTCGTATACGGCCGCCGATCCCGAACAGCTCACCTTCTACCGGGAACTGCGACCCATCAGCGAGGAGTTCGTGCCCGAGGCGCTGGCCGTGAGCGGGCTGGACCGCGACCGCCTGGTGCGGGAGGGCGCCGATCCGGCGGTGGCCATGGCCGAGTTCCGGGCCTGGGTACGGGAGGTGTCGGCGGGCGCGCAGCCGGTGATGTGCGGCTACCCGGCGTCCTACGACTGGACCTTCCTGTACTGGTATCTGATCCGGTTCGGCGGGGACAGCCCTTTCGGCCACTCCGGCTGCCTGGACATGAAGACGCTCTACGCGACGAAGGCGCGGGTGCCGCTGCGGGCCGCCGTGAAGGGCCGGATGCCGCGCGAACTGCTGTCGCGGCGCCGCCACACGCACCACGCGCTGGACGACGCGATCGAACAGGCCGAGCTGATGAGCAACCTGATGCTGTGGACTCCCCCGACGCCCACCCCGTCCACCGACCGGTCCCCGCGCGTCACGCACCTGTCGTGGGGCCGGATCGAGGCCGAGGGGCTGGCACCCGGCAAGGACATGCGGCTGCATCCGGGCGGTGGCCGTCCCTGGGACTGGTCCGAGCACGGTACGCGGCACGATCCGGGCATCCAGCCGCAGGAGGTGCGTGAGCTCCTCGACCTCGGGGTGACGGCGGTGGTGCTCAGCCAGGGCATGGAGAGCCGCCTCGGGGTGGCACCGGAGACACTGGAGGTGCTCCGGGCGGCCGGGGTCGAGGTGCACGTGGCGCCGACGCCCGAGGCCGTGGAGATCTACAACCGGCTGGCCCAAGGCGGGCGGGTCGGCGGGCTCTTCCACTCGACCTGCTGAGCGGGCACGGACACGGACACGGCGGCGCGTACGCCACACCCGCAGTGGGTGGCGTACGCGCCGCCGTGTCGCCCGGACGGGGTCCGGGTTTCAGTGCACCGGTACCGGGTCGGGCGCGGCCCCCGAGGCCGCGCCCTTCCTGGCGCCGAGGTGGTTGAAGGCCAGGTTCAGCAGGATGGCCACCACGCACCCGGTGCTGATGCCGGAGTCGAGGACGACCAGCAGGTCCTTCGGGAAGGCGTGGTAGAACTCCGGCGCGGCGATCGGGATCAGGCCGATGCCGACGGAGGCGGCGACGATCAGGGCGTTCTCGCCCTTCTCCATGGCCGCCCCGGCCAGGGTCTGGATGCCGCTGGCCGCGACCGACCCGAAGAGGACGATGCCGGCGCCGCCGAGCACCGGCAGCGGGACCACGCCGATGACGGAGGCCGCCATCGGGCACAGGCCCAGCAGGATCAGGATCCCGCCGCCCGCCGCGACGACGAAGCGGCTGCGCACCTTGGTCATGGCGACCAGGCCGATGTTCTGGGCGAAGGCGCTGCACATGAAACCGCTGAACAGCGGGCTGATCGCGCTGCCGAGAGTGTCGGCGCGCAGGCCGCCCTCGATCGTCCGCGCGTCCGCCGGACGGCCGACGATCTTGCCCAGCGCCAGGATGTCGGCGGTGGACTCGGTCATGCAGACCAGCATGACGATGCACATCGAGATGATGGCCGCGACCTGGAACTGCGGGGCGCCGAAGTGGAAGGGGGTCGGAAAGCCCACCACCGAGGCGTTCTTGACGGCGTCGAAGCTGGTCATGCCGAGCGGGAGGGCGATGAGGGTGCCGGCGACGAGGCCGAGCAGGATGGATATCTGCTGGAGGAAGCCGCGCAGGAACTTGCGCATCAGCAGGACGATCACCAGGGTGACGGCGGCCATGCCGATGTTGCGCATGGAGCCGTAGTCGGTGGCGGTGCTGTTCCCGCCCTGTGACCAGTTGAAGGCGACGGGCAGGAGCGAGACGCCGATGAGGGTGATGACCGTACCCGTCACGACCGGCGGGAAGAAGCGGACGAGCTTGCCGAAGTAGGGGGCGGCGAAGAAGCCGACGACCCCGGCGACGATGATCGCGCCGAAGATGATGGGAAGGGCGTTCTCCCCCTCCCCCTTGCCGATGGCGATCATCGGGGTCACTCCGGCGAAGGAAACGCCGTTGACGAAGGGGAGTTTGGCGCCGATCTTCCAGAATCCGAGGGTCTGGAGGAGGGTGGCGAGGCCTGCGGTGAAGAGCGAGGCGCCCATCAGGAAGGCGGTCTCGGTCGCGGAGAGTCCGACGGCCGGGCCGACGATCATCGGCGGGGCCACGACACCCGCGTACATGGCGGCCACGTGCTGCAGGCCGCTCGTGAACATCTTCAGCGGAGGCAGGGTCTCGTCGACCGGATGCTTCTCCTCCGGTACCCCCGGTTCCCCCGGTACTGCGACTGCGTCTTTGCGAAACCTGGGCGCCTGGGCCACGGCTTCCTCCGTTCGGTTGAACACGCCGGCAGGGACGTGGTGTCTTGGAGGTGGTGCGAAAGCGGGTGCGAGTCGAGCCTGTATGCGGTTGTGGTGGTGCGCGTGCTTGTCCCAAGGGGTGCGGAAACGAGTCGCCCGATCATCGGTTCCGCGCTGTGGTGCGGCTCAGGACCCCCGGCACGTGCCGGACCGGATCGTGAGCTGGAGGTGCCGCGGCGAGGGCGCGATACGCGCGCCGCGGGTCGGATGGTGACGAGTCACCGCCCCCGGGGCGCCTTCGGATCTCTCCTCAGGCGCTACCCGGGAACGGCTGCCCACGGACCCCGCTCGGGTCCGCGGCGCCGGCCGGGGGCCGTCCCCCCCGGCCGGACTCCGTGGGATCAGCCCTGCGCGGAGATCCGCGCGAGGCGCTGGGCCTCTGCCCGCGTGGACACCGCGATGGCGTCCTCGTCGGCGAAGAGGAGACGGTTGTTCTCGACGATCTGCTTGCCGCCCACGAACGACGCGGTGACCGGGGCCGCCGCACCGAAGACCAGCGCGGTGACCGGGTCGGCGATCGAGGAGTGCAGGAAGGTGTTCAGGTTCCACAGCACCAGGTCGGCGCACTTGCCGACCTCCAGCGAACCGATGTTGTCGGCACGGCCGAGGACCTGGGCGCCACCGTAGGTACCGAGGCGCAGGGCCTGGCGCGCGTTCAGGGCGCGCTCGCGGTGGACCGGGTTCAGGCGGTTGATCAGCAGCGCGTTGCGCAGCTCGGTGTGCAGCTCACCGGACTCGTTGGAGGCGGTGCCGTCCACGCCGAGGCCGACCGGGACACCGGCGGCGAGCATGTCCGGGACGCGGGCGATGCCTGCGGCCAGACGGGCGTTGGAGGACGGGCAGTGCGCGACACCGGTCCTGGTACGGGCGAACGCGGCGATGTCGGAGTCGTTCATGTGGACGCTGTGCGCCATCCACACGTCCTCGCCGAGCCAGCCGGTCGACTCGAAGTAGTCGGTCGGGCCCATGCCGAAGAGCTCGTGGCAGAACTTCTCCTCCTCGACCGTCTCGGAGCCGTGCGTGTGCATGCGTACGCCGAGGCGGCGGGCCAGCTCGGCGCCCTGCTTCAGCAGCTCGGTGGAGACCGAGAAGGGGGAGCACGGGGCCACGGCGACCTGGGTCATCGAGTCGAAGGAGGCGTCGTGGAACTTCTTGACGGTCGCCTCGGTGTCGGCGAGCGCGCCTTCGAGGGTCTCGACGGCGTGGTCCGGCGGCAGACCGCCGTCCTTCTCGCTGCGGTCCATCGAGCCGCGGGCGAGGGTGAAGCGGACACCCATCTCGGACGCGGCGCGGATGATCGAGCCGGACAGGTCGCCGGAGCCCTTGGGGAAGACGTAGTGGTGGTCCATCGCGGTGGTCACACCACCCTTGGCCATCGCGGCGAGGGAGCCCTGCGCGGCCGTGTACGTCATCTGCTCGTCGATGCGCGCCCACGTCGGGTACAGCGCGACGAGCCAGTTGAAGAGGTTGTGATCGGTGGCCAGACCACGCGTGATCCACTGGTAGAAGTGGTGGTGGGTGTTGACCAGACCGGGGGTCACGAGGTGCCCGGTGCCGTCGATACGGCGAACGACATGGTCGAGGTTCTCGGGGGCCTTGCCCGCGCCGATGAATTCGATCCTGTTGCCGGCGACGACCACGTGGCCCGAGGCGTACTCGGTGTCGTTGGCGTCGACGGTCGCGATCGCACAGTTCTCGATGACGATGCGCTCGACCGCGCTGTCATGGGCTGCCGATGCTGCCATGGGGCTTCCTCGTGCTTTCAGTGGCGGTGCGGGCACGGCAGGACCCAGGAGGTTTGAGTGCCGGAGCCGGGGGCCTTGACAGCTGACAGTACTGCCGCCCCGTGTGATACGTCCGGGTGCCGATTCAGCAAGCGTGGGAGTGTCGCGCGGTCCCGGGGCCACTGCGGGGCCCCGGGGCGCGCGTGCCGCGTCAGAGGTTGGTCATGTCCACGGGGATGCGGGCGTCGACGCCGTCCCGGAGAACGGTGGCCTCGATCAGACCGTAGGGACGGTCCGCGGCGAAGTACACCTCGTTGTCGTTCTTGAGGCCGAAGGGCTCCAGGTCGACGAGGAAGTGGTGCTTGTTCGGGAGCGAGAAGCGAACCTCGTCGATCTCCGAACGGTGGTTGATGATGCGCGAACCCATCTGGTACAGGGTCTGCTGCAGCGACAGGGAGTAGGTCTCCGCGAAGGCCTGCAGCATGTGCTTGCGGACCTCGGCGTAGGACTTCTCCCAGTTGGGCATCCGCTGCTCGTCGTCCGACCAGTTGAAGCGCCAGCGAGCCGACACCTGGGTGGCCAGGATGCGGTCGTAGGCCTCCTTCAGCGTCGTGTACTTGTCCTTCACGTAACCCCAGAACTCGGAGTTCGTGGAGTTCATGACGACGAGGTCCTTGAGGCCGGAGATGACCTCCCAGTTCGTACCGTCGTACGTGATCTGGGTGACGCGGGTCTCCGCGCCCTGACGGACGAAGGAGTGGTTCACCTCGTCGGAGCCGATGAACTTGGAGTTGGCGTCCGAGGTGGCGATCCGGTCCCAGGCGTACTCCTCGATCCGGATGCGCGCGCGCTTGATCGGCTCCTGGCTGGTGACGAACCAGCGCGCCAGGTGGATGCCGAACTGCTCGGCGGACTCGATGCCGTACTCCTTGGCGAACGCGTACACCGTGTTCTTGGTGGTGTCCGTCGGAAGGCAGTTGGCGTTCGAGCCGGAGTAGTGGACGTCGTCCATGTCGCCGGAGAGGGCGATCGAGACGTTCAGGTCCTTGATGTGGTGCGTGTCGCCGTCCCGCGTGATCTTGACGACGCGGTTCTCTGCTTTGCCGTACTGGTTCTGGCCCAGAATCGTGGCCATGCTAGCTCCCTCGGTAAACGGAGTAGCCGAACGGGTTGAGCAGCAGCGGTACGTGGTAATGCTCGCCCGGGTTCACCGCAAAGGTGATGGTGACCTCGGGGAAGAACGCACCGCTGTCCCTTACGCGGGGGGCGTCCTGCTGCGCCTCGGCTTGCTTCTTGAAGAAGTACGTCTCGGTCTCGAAGTCGAGACGCACGTGAGTGGTGCCCTCCGGCAACGCCGGCAGGTCCTTGCAGCGCCCGTCCGCATCGGTGGCGGAGCCGCCCAGGGCCGCCCACTCGCCGTCGAGCCCCGTACGGGCCGACAGGGAGATGGCGACGCCCTCGGCGGGCTTGCCGATGCTGGTGTCCAGGATGTGCGTGGACACCGACGCGGTGGTCTCGGTGCTCATGGTCACGCTCCTTCTGCGAGTTCGACGAGACGGGTGAGGCGGATCTTGTTGATCTTGACGAGCTCGCCGCGGGCGATCTCCCGCTCCTGCTCCGGCGAGTTGTCGATCCGGACCTTGACCGCGTCACGCATGAACTCACCGGTCGCACCGGTGGCACAGATGAGGAAGACGTGGCCGAACTTGTCCTGGTAGGCCAGGTTCAGTTCGAGGAGCTCGCTCTTGAGCTCCTCCGAGGCACCGGCCATGCCACGCTGCTCGCGGGCGGAGGTCGGGTCCCCCGGCTTCGGCCGGCCGATCGGCGCGTGGCCTCCCATCGCTTCGCCCAGGTCCTCCGCGGTGAGCTCCGCCATGGCGGCTTCGTTCGCGGCGAACAGGGACTCTGCGGTGGCGAAGGGGCGCTGGGCGAGCATCTTGCTCCCCCACGCCGAACTGGCGCACACCTCGTGCAGCTCGGCCGCGGCCGCGCTGTCGTCCAAGGTGTTGAACCGGGTGAGACCCGGGGTCGGACTCGAAGTCACGGTAGGCCTCCGTGGCCTGTTGTTGCTTTGACGGGCTGCGCATAGCTAACGCCCTCGACAACACGGCGTCAACACTTTGTTGAAACTTCCCGTACACAAAAGCCGCCGCCCGGGTGAATTGGGCGGCGGCTCGTCACCGCGAGTCAGCCTGCGTTCACTCCTGGCTGCTCTTACCGGTGCCCTTCGGGGCGTTCGAATCCCGGTTCAGATAGTTGTAGACGGTGAAGCGGCTGACGCCCAGGGCGCCCGCGACCGTTTCCACGCCGTGCCGCACGGAGAAGGCGCCCCGCGCCTCCAGTATCCGCACGACGTCCTGCTTGGACTTCCGGTCGAGCTGGGCCAACGGTACGCCGTACCGGCGCTCCAGGGCCGCCAGGATGCGATCCAGCGAGTCGGAGAGCTGCGGCAGGCGCACGGCCAGCAGATCCTGCCCCTCCCAGGCGAGCACGACGTCGTCGGGCTGCGCCAGGGCCGGATCCATCAGCTCGCCGCCCATGGCGTCCACCAGCGGCTTGACCGCGGTGACGAACGGGTGGTCGCGGGGCTCGGTCATGACATCTCCTCCCCGATCACATTGACCTGGAGCGAGACACGCGTGGCGCCGGCCTCCAGGGAGTCGCGCAGCAGCGCCTCCACAGCGGCCAGCACCCGGTCGGCCTCACCCTCGGCGGTGTTGCCGAACGGACCGACGTCCACCGCGTCCAGCTGGGCCTTCTGGATGACCTCGCGGGCCGCCACGGCATGGGCAGGAGCCTCTTCCAGATCGAAGGGCTCGGTCGTGAACTCCACTCTCAATCGCACGTCGTCAAGCTACCCCGCCGTCAGGATTTTCCGGCAGTCCGCACTTGACATCGACGCGGACCCCCATGCAATCTTCCATCAGACAGAAAATAACTTCCGCAATACGGAAGGAGCGCACACCCCTCATGGGATACACGGACCAGCGCTTCGATGTGAACCTGTCGATCCTCTTCACGGAACTCCCGCTCCTGGAGCGCCCCGCGGCCGCCGCCGCGGCGGGCTTCACGGCGGTCGAGCTGTGGTGGCCCTGGATCGAGACCCCCACCCCCGCACAGTCGGAGCTCGACGCCCTCAAGAAGGCTCTTGAGGACGCCGGCACCCAACTGGTGGGACTGAACTTCTACGCCGGCCAGCTTCCGGGCCCGGACCGCGGTGCGGTCTCGGTACCCGGTGCGGAGTCGGAGCGCTTCAACGCCAACATCAACGTCGCCGCGGACTTCGCGGCCTCGGTGGGCTGCAAGGCGCTGAACGCCCTCTACGGCAACCGCGTCGAAGGCGTGGAGCCGGCCGTTCAGGACGAGCTCGCCCTGAAGAACCTGGTCGTGGCGGCCCAGGCCGCGGACCGCGTCGGCGCGATCCTCCTGATCGAGACCCTCAACAAGCCCGAGTCGCCGCTCTACCCCCTGGTGAGCGCACCGGCCGGCATCGAGGTCGTGGACAAGGTGAACGAGGCCACCGGCCTCGGCAACGCCAAGTTCCTGCTCGACCTGTACCACCTGGCGATGAACGATGAGGACCTCTCCGAGGTCATCGAAAAGTACGCCGCCAAGACCGGGCACGTCCAGATCGCGGACAAGCCGGGACGCGGTGCCCCCGGCACCGGCGAGCTGCCCCTCGAGGAGCTGCTCGACCAGCTGAAGAAGGCCGGATACGAGGGCTACGTAGGCCTGGAGTACAAGGCCGCCGACGCTGCCGCCTCCTTCGCATGGCTGCCGGCCGAGGCCCGCGCCGCGAAGTAGTCGGACAAAGTCCGGGCGATCAGCCAGGCACTTCACGCACTTTTCGTACAAAGCATTAAGAGAAGGACCCTCATCATGAGCAACCTCCCCAAGATTGCCTGGATCGGCCTCGGAATCATGGGCTCCCCCATGGCCGAGAACCTCCTGAAGGCCGGCTACTCGGTCACCGGCTTCACCCTGGAGCAGGACAAGCTGGACCGCCTGGCCGCCGCCGGTGGCTCCGCGGCCGGCTCGATCGCCGAGGCCGTGGCGGACGCCGACGTCATCATCACGATGGTGCCCGCCTCCCCGCAGGTCGAGGCCATCTCCTACGGTGAGAACGGCATCCTGGAGAACGCGAAGTCCGGTGCGCTGATCATCGACATGTCGTCGATCACCCCGCAGACCTCGGTGGACCTCGCGAAGAACGCCGCCGCCAAGGGCATCCGCGTCATCGACGCCCCGGTGTCCGGTGGCGAGGCCGGCGCCATCGAGGCCGTCCTGTCGATCATGGTGGGTGGCGAGCAGGCCGACTTCGACGCGGCCCTGCCGATCCTCGAGGCCCTCGGCAAGGTCATCGTCCTGTGCGGTCCGCACGGCTCCGGCCAGACGGTGAAGGCCGCCAACCAGCTCATCGTCGCGGTGAACATCCAGGCGTGCGCCGAGGCCGTCGTCTTCCTCGAGAAGTCCGGCGTGAACCTCCAGGCCGCCCTGGACGTCCTCAACGGCGGTCTGGCCGGCTCCACGGTCCTGACCCGCAAGAAGGACAACTTCCTGAACCGCGACTTCAAGCCCGGTTTCCGGATCGACCTGCACCACAAGGACATGGGCATCGTCACGGACGCCGCCCGCAACGTCGGTGCGGCCCTTCCGGTCGGCGCGGTCGTCGCCCAGCTGGTCGCCTCGCTGCGCGCCCAGGGTGACGGCGGCCTGGACCACTCCGCCCTGCTCCGTGCGGTCGAGCGCCTCTCCGGCGCTCAGATCTGAGCACCTCCCCTCTCATAGGGGACCTGAGTTTCCGGATGGCGTCGGTGCTGACACCTGTCCTGTCGCGCCCAAGTGCCGGCGCCGTCCGGATCACCACTCACACTTCAACTTCGTTCAACAAACTGTTGACGTTTAGTTCGTGTCGAATTTAGGCTGTTCCGCATGACGGAAGACGCTTTCCGTCAGCAGTTACCCCGTACGGAAGGTCACCATGTCGAAGCGCACGCTGACGACCGAGTCCGGCGCCCCGGTCGCCGACAATCAGAACTCCGCCACCGCCGGCGTCGGTGGCCCGCTCCTGGTCCAGGACCAGCAGCTCCTGGAGAAGCTCGCCCGCTTCAACCGTGAGCGCATCCCGGAGCGCGTGGTGCACGCCCGCGGCTCCGCCGCGTACGGCTACTTCGAGGTGACCGACGACGTCACCGCGTACACCAGCGCCGCGTTCCTGAACACGGTCGGCAAGAAGACCGAGACCTTCCTGCGCTTCTCCACCGTCGCCGACTCGCTCGGCGGCGCGGACGCGGTCCGCGACCCGCGCGGCTTCGCCCTCAAGTTCTACACCGAAGAGGGTAACTACGACCTCGTCGGCAACAACACCCCGGTGTTCTTCATCAAGGACCCGATCAAGTTCCCCGACTTCATCCACTCCCAGAAGCGCGACCCCTTCACGGGCAAGCAGGAGCCGGACAACGTCTGGGACTTCTGGGCGCACGCCCCCGAGGCGACGCACCAGATCACCTGGCTCATGGGTGACCGCGGTATCCCGGCGTCGTACCGTCACATGAACGGCTACGGCTCCCACACGTACCAGTGGACCAACGAGCAGGGCGAGGCCTTCTTCGTCAAGTACCACTTCAAGACGAACCAGGGCATCCGCAGCCTCTCGGGCGAGCAGGCCGCCGAGCTCGTCGGCAAGGACGCGAACTCGCACCAGACCGACCTGCTGCAGGCCATCGAGCGCGGTGTGAACCCCTCGTGGACCCTGTACGTGCAGATCATGCCCGCCGCCGAGGCCGCGGACTACCGCTTCAACCCGTTCGACCTCACCAAGGTGTGGCCGCACAGCGACTACCCGCTGCAGCGCGTGGGCCGCCTGGTCCTCGACCGCAACCCGGACAACGTCTTCGCCGAGGTCGAGCAGTCCGCCTTCTCCCCGAACAACTTCGTCCCGGGCATCACCGCCTCGCCGGACAAGATGCTCCAGGGCCGTCTCTTCGCCTACGCCGACGCCCAGCGCTACCGCCTCGGTGTGAACCACACCCTGCTGCCGGTCAACGCCCCGAAGGCGACGAAGGCCGACAACTACGGCCGCGACGGTGTCATGGCGCTGCGCAACGGCTCGCGCCACGACAAGAACTACGAGCCCAACTCGTACCAGGGTCCGGCCGAGACCGGCCTGGCGCTGGGCGCCCCGAAGGCCGTCTCCGGCTACACGGGCACCCACGAGGCCCCGGCCCACACCAAGGACGACGACTTCTTCCAGGCCGGTGAGCTCTACCGCCTGATGTCGGAGGCCGAGAAGCAGCGTCTGGTGGCGAACATCGCCGGCGGCCTGTCGCAGGTCACCCTCGAGGACGTCATCGAGAAGAACCTGGCTCACTTCCACGCCGCCGACGCCGACTACGGCAAGCGCGTCGAGGAGGCCGTCCGCGCCCTGCGCGACGCCTGAGCCACCCAGATGTACCGGGGGCCTGACGGGAGGTCAGGCCCCGGGTGCTCAGCCCGACCCGTGGACCCGGATGAGGGGTGGTACACGGCGAGGGCAGGACGAGGACCGTGGCGAGCGAGCGAGCCAGTGCGGTGGTAATGGGTTCCGAGGCCCGTCTCTTGACCTGAGGGAGACGACGCCGGAGTTCTCGTCGCCCGCCCGCCACGGTCCCAGCCAATCCCGTCCTCTTCGTACAGGGGCTACGCACAGAGCCCCCTGCACGCGGAGGACCCCACCTCCCCACACACTCCGCCCGGCGGTACGAACGTCCTGTCGCGCCAGCCTCGCACCGTCGGGCGGTAACAACCAGAGCGCCGAGTCACGGACGGTCCCGTGACTCGGCGCTTTGTCGTGTCGGCGACGGCCATCGGCCTCGGCCGGTGGCCGTGCGGCCTACCAGCGGATGTCGCCGCCCGGCTCGGTGTCCAGCGCCGCACGGTCGAAGACCAGCAGGCCGAGGAAGAAGAATCCGCCCAGGACGAGCAGTCCGGCCACGACCACCACGGGGACCAGCGCCTCCCCCGGGGTCACGAGGACGAACAACGCGAGCAGGGTCCACACGAGCGCGCAGACCGCGACGGGCAGTTCGAAGCCGCCGAGGTCGAAGGCGCCCTTCCGGCGGGCCAACCGGCCGCGCACGGCCAGGTAGAGCACGACCGTCGCGCCGTAGATGAGGGCGGGGAGGATCGTCGACGCCGTGATCAGTTCCAGCAGCGCCGCGCCGGGCAGCGCGACCATCAGCACGCACCCGAGCACGAGGATCAGCACGGTCGCCGGGACCGGTGTGCTCGTCCGGGGATCGACGCGGCGCATCAGCCGGTGCGCCGGGAAGCGCGCGTCGCGGGACATCGCGTAGACCAGCCGCGAGCAGGCGACCATCACCACGATCCCGGCGCCGAAGAACGCGAACGAGATCGCGACGAGGAGCACCTGCTCGGCGACCGCGCCGAGGCGGTCGCGCATGATCGCCGCGACCGGCGAGCCCTCGGCGCTGATCCGCGGGAGGTCCTCGATCGCGAGGGTGAGCGTGATCAGGAAGACCATGCCGAGGATCCCCGCGGCGACGACGGACCCCACGATCGCGCGGGGCACGCTGCGATGGGGGTCCTTGGCCTCCTCGGCCAGGTTCGCCGCGGAGTCGAAGCCCACGAGGGTGGCGAGACCCATGATCATCGCCAGCATCAGTCCGCCGCCGATGCCGAAGTAGTCGGGCGCGTGGGCGGCGACGCCGCGCGAGGTGAGGTTGCCCGCGTCCGAGCCGCCCGTGACCGCCACGGCGATGGCGAGGGCGATCGCCACCACGACGACGAGCACCACTTCGAGCCCCACCGCGGCCGAGTTGATCCAGCCGACCAGGCGCGTCGAGGCGATGGCGAGCACGGCCTGGATCAGCAGCACCACCAGGGTGATCACCCGTGCGGTGCCCTCGTCCGGCGCGATGCCGACGAGCGGCATGAACGCCTGGCTCGCGAGCGCGTTGTCGATGGCCACGACGGCGATCGCCAGATAACAGAAGGTCAGCCAGCCGAACCACCAGCCGATCCGCGGGCCGGCCAGCCGGGAGGCCCATTGGTACGAGGAGCCGCTGAGCGGGATGCGGGCCGCGAACTGGGCGACGACCAGCGCCACCAGGGTCTGCCCCACGGCGGCGATCGGCCAGAGCCAGATGCCCACCGGCCCGGAGCTGCGCAGCACTTCGTCGTAGGTCGCGAAGACGCCGACCGCCACCGAGATGAAGGCGAAGGAGATCGCGAACACCTGGAAGGAGCCCAGCGTGCGCTTCAGCTCCTGCCGGTAGCCACCGAGTTCGACGTCCGCGTTGTCGCCACCCCTCTCACCGGTGCTGCCACCCTGCCCGCCCTGTCCGCCCGCCGAAGCCCGCGTCACCCGGCCCACCTCGCTCTCCACCGGCCCTTCGCAGCGGCTGCGAGGGCCCGGCCAGTGTGCTGCGCCGGGCCGCTCCGCCCCGGCGGGTGGCTGCCGACGCACGCGGGCGGAGCCCCGAACGGACGCGCCGCGCCCTTCGGCGGGCGGGTCGGGGCCCGGGTCTTCCGGTGTGCGCGGGCCCTGGTTGGATGGCCGAATGGATCTTCGAACGTTCCGCGCCCTGCTGTCGGACGAGGGGCAGAGCCTGTTGGCGGCCCTGGAGGACGCCGGCCCGGGCCGAGCGTCGAGGTGCGCGGCGACGGCCGATCTGTGGCAGAGCAGCCCCGCGCTGGTGGCGGCGGCCGAGGAGCAGGTCCGGTTGCGGGGGCGGGCGGCCGCGTACTTCGGGGAGTTCGGCCCCCACATGTACTTCACCCCGGACCTCGTCGAGCTCTCCTCCCACCTGGCGGTGGCCGAGTACAAGCTGGACCGCGTCCTGCACGAGATCGGCGTGGTGCTGATCGACGCGATGGGTCTGGGCAGCGGCGCCGACGCCCTGGTGCTCAGCCGGTCGCACCACACCACGGGCGTCGACGCCGATCCGCCGGCCGTCGAGATCGCCGACGCCAACGCGCGGGCGATGCGATCGCCGATGCTGTTCCCCCACCACGAGGACGTCACCTCGTACGACAGCCAGAGCGAGGCCGTCTTCATCGACCTGATGCGGCGTCCCGGGCCCGACGGGAGCCACGACCCCGAGTCGTACGGTCCGTCGCTCTCCTGGGCCCTGGAGCGGGTACGCACGACCGGCGGTGGCTGGATCCGGCTCGCACCCGGCCTCGGGCCCGGCGTGGTACCGGATCCGGGCCGTCCCGACGAGGCGGAGTGGATCTCCTACGACGGGGTCTCCCAGGAGCTGGTCCTGTGGTGGGGACTGGGTGAATGGGGACGGGAGGCGGCGGTCACCGTACGCAAGGCCACCCTGCTGCCCGCCGGTGCCTCGCTCACCGCGCGCGGCCTGCCCGAGCCGTCCGTGCGTCCCCTGGGCCGCTACGTGTACGTGCCGGACCCGGCCGTGGTCGACGCGGGTCTGGTGGCCGAGGTCGCCGAGGATGTCGCCGGCGGACTCCTTCACGGTGGCGGCGCCCTCCTCACGGCCGACGAGCCGCGGTACACGCCCTTCGCGACGGCCTACGAGGTCATGGAGGTGCTGCCGTGGGGTGATGGCGCGAGGCCGCGGACCGACGCCCCCGACGCGCCGGTGGAGTTCGTCGTCACCGCGGCGGACGGCACCGCGACGCTGATCGCCGTACCCGTCCGGTTCCCGCAGGCGCCCTGAGGGCCTCGTAGGCGCCCCGGGCCTCGTCGCGCATCACGCGAACGGCCCCCGCCCCTCCGGAAGGAGGAACGGGGGCCGCGTCGTTCCGGCGCTGTCGCGGATCAGACCTGCAGGGCCTTGATCGCGGTCGGGGCGTGGCCCGGCTCGGTCGCGAGCTCTTCGAACTCGGTGACGTCGCTCATGTCGACCGTCTTGCTCATCGCGATGTTGGTGATGCGCTCCAGGATGGCCTCGACGACGACCGGGACCTGGAACTCCTGGGCCAGCTTCTTGGCCTCCTCGAAGGCCTCGCCCAGCTTGTCCGGGTCGGTGACGCGGATGGCCTTGACGCCCAGGCCCTCGGCGACCTTGACGTGGTCGACACCGTAGACACCCAGCTCGGGCGTGTTGATGTTCTCGAACTCGAGGTTGACCTCGAAGTTGATGCCGAGGCCACCCTGCGCCTGACGGATCAGACCCAGGTAGGCGTTGTTCACGAGGACGTGGACGTAGGGGACCTTGTGCTGGGCGGCGACCGCCAGCTCCTCGATCATGAACTGGAAGTCGTAGTCGCCGGACAGCGCGACGATCGGGGTCTCCGGCTCCGCGGTGGCGGCACCGATGGCGGCCGGGATGGTCCAGCCGAGGGGGCCGGCCTGGCCGCAGTTGATCCAGTTGCGCGGGCGGTAGACGTGCAGGAACTGCGCCGCCGCGATCTGGGAGAGGCCGATGGTGGTGACGTAGCGGGTCTCGGGACCGAACGCCTTGTTCATCTCCTCGTAGACGCGCTGCGGCTTCAGGGGGATGTTGTCGAAGTGCGTACGGCGCTGCAGGGTCGCCTTGCGGTCCTGCGCCGAGGCGGTCCAGGCGGAGAAGTCCGGCAGCTTGCCCTCGGCCTTGAGCTCCTTGGCGATCTCGATGAAGAGCTCCAGCGCGGCCTTGGCGTCGGAGGCGATGCCGAAGTCCGGGGCGAAGATCTTGCCGAGCTGGGTGGGCTCGATGTCGACGTGGACGAACTTACGGCCCTTGGTGTAGGCGTCCAGGTTGTAACCGGTGTGACGGTTGGCCCAGCGGTTGCCGATGCCGAAGACGAAGTCCGACTCCAGGAACGTCGCGTTGCCGTAGCGGTGCGCGGTCTGCACACCGACCATGCCGGCGGCCAGCTCGTGGTCGTCCGGGATGGTGCCCCAGCCCATGAGGGTGGAGATGACGGGGACGTTCACCAGCTCGGCGAACTCGACCAGCAGGTCGGAGGCGTCGGCGTTGATGATGCCGCCACCGGCGACGATCAGCGGGCGCTCGGACTCCAGCAGGAACTGCAGGGCCTTCGCGGCCTGGGCGCGGGTGGCCTGCGGCTTGTAGACCGGCAGCGGGGAGTAGGTCTCCGGGTCGAACTCGATCTCGGTCAGCTGGACGTCGATCGGGAGGTCGATCAGGACCGGGCCCGGACGGCCGGAGCGCATCAGGTGGAAGGCCTCCTGGAACACGCCCGGGACCTGCGCGGCCTCCAGGACGGTCGTGGCCTTCTTGGTGACCGGCTTGGCGATCGAGGCGATGTCGACGGCCTGGAAGTCCTCCTTGTGGAGCTTCGAGACCGGGGCCTGACCGGTGATGCAGAGGATCGGGATCGAGTCCGCGATCGCCGAGTACAGGCCGGTGATCATGTCCGTGCCGGCCGGGCCCGAAGTACCGATGCAGACACCGATGTTGCCCGCCTTGGCACGCGTGTAGCCCTCGGCCATGTGCGAAGCGCCCTCGACGTGGCGGGCGAGGGTGTGCGCGATGCCGCCCACGTTCTTGAGCTCGCGGTAGAACGGGTTGATCGCAGCACCGGGGACGCCGAACGCTTGTTCGACACCCTCGAGCTTGAGGATCTCCACTGCAGCGGCGGCGGCTGTCATACGAGGCATCGAGTTCTCCTGCGGGTCTGGCGGTCAGGCTTTTCCGTAATCCGGAAGTTTTGTTCTGCTATACGGAACAAGCTAAGCGGCGACTCCTGCGACGTCAAGGCGGTGAGGGACCCCGGAAGACACCAAAAGCCGCAAGTCGGTCGCCGACTTGTACAAATCACTGATCCGTCGGCGGGAAACCCCCGGAAAAGGCGTGCGGGCTCCCCCCGGCGGTCGCCGGTGGTGGAGCATGGACCTACGCACAGCGACGGAGGGGGTCCAGGTCTCATGGCGGAAGCGGTACCGGTGCGCTGCCCGGCGTGCCTGCGCGAGAACGGCTACACCGCCCCGGTCTTCCCCTGCGCGTGCGGAAGCCCGGTCCATCCCCCGCTGGACCTGTCGGCGCCGCCGATTCCGCTGACCCACCGGACGTGGTCGGACACCTGGGTGACGGTGCGCTGCACGACCTGCGGGCGGGAGAGCGAGTGGCCGCATCCCGAGCTGGGCTGCGGCTCGTGCGGGACGGTGGTTCTCATTCCGGTGCATCCGCCGGAGGGGACGGGGACCCCGGTCGGTCCGGCCGGCGCGTCCCCGGCGGCCGCCCGGCCGGATCCGGACAGCACCTGGCCCGGGCCGGCGGGCGGTCCGGCGGGCGGGCACACCGGCGGAGCCGCCGACGGGCGCCCGGCGCACATTCCGCCGCCGCCGGCCCCACCGGTGCCGCGCCCCGCGTTCCGGCCGGTGACCATCCGTACGGCCCGCGACGCGGTGGCCACGGCCGCGCTGTACCTGCGCTGGCTCGGCTTCCGGGACGTGCGGCAGCCCGACGGACGCCCGATTCCCGCGGCGACCGTGGACCTGCGGGCTCCGGGCCTGGTCGCCCAGGTGGACCCGACCACGGCGCCGGCCGGGCTGCGGGCGGTGGAGTGCGTCTGGCTGAACGGGCTCACGGCCTCCGCGACCAGCGTCTACTTCGCGCTCGCGGGCTACACGGAGGACGCCCGGGCCCGCGCGGACGATCTCGGGATACCGCTCTTCGTCATGGATCTGACGGGCATGCCGCAGCCGGTCAACGACCCGGCGGACGCGCTGGTCGGCCCGGACGCGTAGGGCGTCGCGGAACGGGAGGACCCGGCGGGATCGGCAAGCTACCCCCTAAGCTCGTGGGCATTGCCTACTTCCTGCCCAGGAGAGCCCGATGAGCCTGTACGACATCCCGCTGACCACCCTGTCCGACGAGCCCACCAGCCTGGCCGCCCACAAGGGCAAGGCGATCCTCCTGGTGAACACCGCCTCGCAGTGCGGTCTCACCCCGCAGTACTCGGGACTGGCCCGCCTGCAGTTCGCGTACGAGGCGAAGGGCTTCACGGTCATCGGCGTGCCCTGCAACCAGTTCGGTGAGCAGGAGCCGGGCAGCGCCGAGGACATCCAGACCTTCTGCGCGGCCGGTTTCGGCGTCACCTTCCCGATGCTGGAGAAGTCCGAGGTCAACGGCGAGAACCGGCACCCGCTCTACGAGGAGCTGGTGAAGACCCCGGACGCGGAGGGCGCGGCCGGGGACATCCAGTGGAACTTCGAGAAGTTCCTGATCTCCCCCGCCGGCGAGGTCGTGGCGCGCTTCCGCCCGCGCACCGAGCCCGAGGCGCCCGAGGTCATCGCCGCGATCGAGGCGCACCTGCCCGCGTAACGCCCTGCGGGGAGGCGGGCGCCGGCAGCCCGCACGGCTAGCCGGCCCCACCCTGCCCGGCCCGCTCAGTCCAGGTCGGCCTCGTCGTACTCCCCCGCCGACCCGGCCGCGGTGAGCTCCCGCAGCTCCACCCGGCGGATCTTGCCGGACACGGTCTTCGGGAGCTCGGCGAACTCGATGCGGCGGATCCGCTTGTACGGGGACAGCACCGCGCGGGAGTGCTCGAACAGCACCCGGGCCGTCTCCGGCCCGGGCTCCCAGCCGCCCGCGAGGGTGACGTACGCCTTCGGGACCGCGAGCCGCAGCGCGTCCGGGGCCGGGACGACGGCGGCCTCGGCCACCGCCTCGTGCTCCAGCAGGGCGCTCTCCAGCTCGAACGGGCTGATCTTGTAGTCCGAGGCCTTGAAGACGTCGTCGGAGCGCCCGACGTAGGTGAGGTACCCGTCGGCGTCCCGCGCGGCGATGTCACCGGTGCGGTAGAGCCCGTCGGCCATGGCCTCGGCCGTGCGCTCGGGGTCGTCGCGGTAGCCGGTCGTCACCCCGGCGGGCCGGGTGCGCAGGTCCACGCAGAGCTCCCCCTCGTCGGCGGACTCCTTGCCCGTGACCGGGTCCAGCAGGACGATCTCGTAGCCGGGTGCCGGCCGGCCCATGGAGCCGGGCTTGACGGGCACGCCGGGGAAGTTCCCGACCTGGAGGGTGGTCTCGGTCTGGCCGAAGCCGTCACGGATGGTGACGCCCCAGGCCGCACGGACCCGCTCGATGACCTCCGGATTGAGCGGTTCCCCGGCGGCGACGGCCTCGCGCGGGGGCCGGGCCAGCTTGGTGAGGTCGGACTGGATCAGCATCCGCCACACGGTGGGCGGGGCGCAGAAGGTGGTCACGCCGTGCCGGTCCATCTCGGCCATCAGGCGCTCGGCGTCGAAGCGGGTGTAGTTGTGGACGAACACGGTCGCTCCGGCGTTCCACGGGGCGAACAGGTTGGACCAGGCGTGCTTGGCCCAGCCGGGCGAGGCGATGTTGAGGTGGACGTCGCCGGGGCGCAGCCCCAGCCAGTACATGGTGGAGAGGTGCCCGATGGGGTACGAGGCGTGCGTGTGCTCGACGAGCTTGGGGCGGTCGGTGGTGCCGGAGGTGAAGTACAGCATCAGGGGGTCGGTGGCGAGGGTCTCGCCGTCCGGCGTGAAATCACCGTCGGCGGCCGCCGTGTCCGCCAGTCGCAGCCACCCGTCGGGGACCTGGTCCCCGACGGCGATCCGGGTGTAGTCGCCCGGCACCTCGTCGAACTTGGCCGTGTCCAGGTCCCGCGCGATGACATGGCGCACCTGGCCTCGCTCGACCCGGTCGCGCAGGTCGGCCGGGCCCAGCAGCGGGGTGGCGGGGATGACGACGGCGCGCAGTTTCATCGCGCCGAGCATCACCTCCCACAGCTCGCGCTGGTTGCCGAGCATGACCAGGATCCGGTCGCCGGGCGCGACGCCCTGCCCGCGGAGCCAGTTGGCGGCGGCGTTGGACCGTTCGGCGAGCTCCGCGAAGCTGAGGCTCTGGCTGGTGCCGTCCTCCTCGACGATGCGCAGGGCGTCGGCGTCGTTCCCGGCGGCGATGTGGTCGAACCAGTCCAGGGCCCAGTTGAAACGGTGGGGGCGGGGCCAGGTGAATCCGGCGTGGGCGGCCTCGTAGTCGCCGCGGCGTTCCAGCAGGAAGTCCCGCGCGGCCAGGAATCGGGCGGTGGCGTCGTCCTGCGTGCTCTCGGTCGTCATGACGCGCATCGTGCCGCCTTCGGTGTACGGACCACCAGTGCGGCGTCAGCCGCGAGTTGACGACGCGGGACCACCCGGGACCGTACGGGCGGAGGCCGTACGGTCCCGGGTTCCGTGTGTCAGGGCTTGATCGCTCCGAACCGTACGGACACCCCGCCGGCTCCATCGGCCCCACCAACCCCACCGGACTCGGCCAACCCCTCCACCATCAGTGTCCCCTCGGCGACGATCTCCTCCTTGGCCGCCTTGGAGACCGGGCCGAACAGCTCGACGGTGAGTACCCGCCCGTCCAGCTTCCACAGGCCGGCGAGGAACCCGTCCACGAGCAGGGTGCAGTGGGCCTGGTTCCCCGTCCACGTGCGCCCCTTGATCTCCGGGGCGACCACGCGGGTGCGGTCGGCGTGCGAGAGCAGGAGGTTGTCGAACTCCGGGAGGAAGCGCGGCGGGGCCGGGGTGTCCGCGTCGGGGCGGGGGGCGTCGGGGAGGTCGAAGAGTTCCACGCCGTTCTCGTCCTGGAAGACGAGGAGGACCGGGCGCAGCCGCTCGAACGCCTCGCGCAGCCGGGTCAGTCCGGCCCAGGTCTGCATGTCCTTGACGGAGGCGGGCCCGAAGGCGGCGAGGTAGCGCAGCACGACCTCGTCCACGGGCTGCGCGGTGCCGGCGGGCTTCCCGAGCCAGCTCTCGACGGTGGTGAGCCGGACCTGGCCGCTGCGCCCCCAGACGCCCCGCGGGGTGACCTGCACGAGCGGCAGCCGGCAGCGAGCGGCGACGGACAGGGACTGCGGGTCGGCGTCGGGCCATTCCTGGAGCAGTTCCTCACGGATCTCGCCCATGGTGCGCGGCTCGCTCTCGACGAAGGCACGGGCGCGCTCGGCGAGGTGGTCCAGATCGACTCCGATGAGCCCCTTGCGGAAGTAGGTGACCTCACGGTCGCGGGCGGGCTGGACGAGGGGCCTGAGGGTCAGGGCGTCGTGGGCGGTGTGCGTGTGGATCGTCGATCGCATGGTGACCATCCGGACGACCTCGCGGGATTCCATGAGCCCGGCCAGCTCGGCGGGCCGGAAGTCGGCGAGCCGGGCGTGCAGCTGGAAGTAGGGCGGCTTCACGTTCTGCGCCTGCAGCCCGAGCAGGTGCGCGACGGCGTCCCCCGCGGACATCTCGGCGCGGCTCAGCAGCAACTGGCGGGCGAGCGTGGCACGGTTCAGAGCGCGGGTGTCGAGTACGGGGTGTGTCGTCCTGGAAGCCATGGCAGCAAACTAGCCCTCCTTGCGGACAGATCCGGTCCGCAACCACGATCCGAAGCGGGCCGGAAACCCCCCTGCGCGGCCCCGGCCGCCCCTTTCCCCCCTATATCCTGCCCCTTGCCCGTAAACACACGTTCGACCGGGAGCTGACCTGCGATGTCGGAGCGTCCAGACCGCCGCCCCTCGCCGTCCGCCGCGAAGCGCGCGGGGTGGCGGCGCCCCGCCGACCCGACCGGCGCCACCCCTCCGGCAGGACCGCCGACCGGCCCACAGCCCGCACCGGCGGCCCCCGCTCCCCCGAACCACCGCAGTGTGATCGACTCGGCCGTCTACCGCGACGGCCGCCGGATCGCCTCCCCCACCAGCCTCGCCGACACCTTCCGGCAGCTGCGCGAGGAGCCCGAGGGGATGGCCTGGATCGGCCTGCACCGTCCGACCCAGCCCGAACTGCACTCGCTGGCCGCCGAGTTCAACCTCCATGAACTCGCCGTCGAGGACGCGCTGGAGGCCCACCAGCGCCCCAAGCTGGAACGCTACGGCGACACCCTCTTCGTCGTCCTGCGCGCCGCCCGCTACCTCGACGCGCAGGAGGAGGTCGACTTCGCCGAGCTCCACATCTTCGTCGGCCCGGACTTCCTGATCACGGTCCGCCACGGCGGCGCCCCGGACCTCTCCGCGGTCCGCCGCCGGATGGAGGGCAACCCGGAACTGCTGTCCCTCGGCCCGGAGGCGGCCCTGTACGCCATCCTCGACGCGGTGGTCGACGGCTACGCCCCGGTCGTCGAGGGCGTCCAGACCGACATCGACGAGATCGAGACGGAGGTCTTCCGCGGCGACCCGGCGGTCTCCCGCCGCATCTACGAACTCTCCCGCGAGATGGTCGAGTTCCAACGCGCCACCCGCCCCCTGGTCGGCATGCTCCACGGCCTGATGGCGGGCTTCGCGAAGTACGGCACGGACGAGGAACTCCAGCGCTACCTCCGCGACGTGGCGGACCACGTGACGCACACGAGCGAGCGCGTCGACGGCTTCCGCCAGGCCCTCACGGAGATCCTGACGGTCAACGCGACCCTGGTCTCCCAACAACAGAACGCCGAGATGCGCGCCTTGGCCGAAGCGGGCTTCGAGCAGAACGAGGAGATCAAGAAGATCTCCGCCTGGGCGGCCATCCTCTTCGCCCCCACCCTGGTCGGCACCATCTACGGCATGAACTTCGAGACCATGCCGGAACTCAAGTGGGCCGCCGGCTACCCCTTCGCGATCCTGCTGATGGCAGTGGTCTGCGTGAGCCTGTACGTCATCTTCAAGAAGCGCGACTGGCTGTAGACCGTGTATCCGCGCCCTTGATCGACCTGCCTCTTGCGAACACCTGGCGAAGGCCGCGGCCGAGGCGGGTCGCACCGCTGCGACATGCTGCGCCGCGCCCGCCCCACGCGTCCACCACTCAGCCGCCCGGGAACATCGCCGCACAGCCGGCCGAATACGCTCGGGCGGGGGCGGATGAGGTTGTCGTCAACGTCGCGGCAGTGTATTCCGAGCATGGCCGACCGGACGCCGTACGGGACCTTCAGGAAATCCTCGCGGCCTGCCGGGAAGTGACCAACTGGCCCATGGACGGGTGCGGGAGGCCGGGGCACGACCGCGTGCCGCCTCCCGCACGTGGTGAGGAGAGGCAAGACGGTGCCCGACGACATCGCCCGATGGCTGAACGAGCACACCAACCCCCTGAGCACCCTGTCCCCCGGCGCGCCGGTGGAGGATCTGAAACCCCTGGGCGAGGCACTGCGGGGGACACGGATCGTCGGTCTGGGCGAATCCACGCACGGCACGGGCGAGTTCTTCCGGCTGAAGCACCGCATCGTGGAATTCCTGGTCCGTGAGGAGGGGTTCACCACCCTCGCCATGGAGGCCAGTCAGTCCGCCGCCCGCGCGCTCGACGCGTACGTCCGGTACGGCGGGGGCTCCCCCGAACGGCTCGTCGCCAGGCTGGGCTTCTGGACCTGGCGCACCCGCGAGATGGTCGACCTCGTCGAGTGGCTGCGCGCCCACAACCGCGACCTGCCGGAAGGGCGCCGGATCCGCTTCGTGGGAACCGACCCCCAGCTCTGCGCCGACTCGGTCGAGGCCGTCGCCGCCTTCCTGCGCCGGGCGGCGCCCGATCAGGCCGGGCGCGTGGGCGCCTTGGACGTACTGGCGCGGGCCCGCCCGGGCTCGCTCCCGGACCGGGACAAGGCCCTGGTGCGGCGTGCCGAGGAGATCGCCCGCCTCGTCGAGGACCACGTCGAACGGTCGGGTCCCGGCGACGACGCCGAAGAGGTGCTGGAACACGCGCGGATCCTGGTCCGCGCCGCCGACCTGGTGTCCCTGCCCTTGGCGGCCGCGGCCGGCGAGGACGGCGTGTACGCCGCGCGTGACCGCTACATGGCCGAGGCCGTCACACGGCTCGTGGACGACGACCCCGAGGCTCGTGTCATGGTCTGGGCGCACAACGGGCACATCGCGAAGGGCACGTACGGCGACCAGGTGCCGGCCCTCGGCAGCAGACTCCGCGAACGGTACGGCGACGCCTACTACGCGCTGGCCCTCCTCTTCGGCAAGGGATCCTTCCTGGCCCGCCGCGGCACCGACCTTCAGCGCCCGCCGATCCGCCACCGCATCGGCACCGGCCTCCGCTCGCTGGAGGCCAGACTCACGCACGCCGTACCCGGCGACTACTACGCGGACTTCCGCGCCGCCGGTTCCGCCGCCGACGCCGCGTCCTGGCTTCACGCCCCGCACGCGCAGCGCAGTTTCGGCGCCAACGTCCCAGCGTTCCTGTACCGCTTGAACACCGCACCGCTCGTCCCGGCCGAGGACTACGACGGCATCGCGTTCGTCGCCCGTTCGACCTGCTCCCATCTGCTGCCCCCGGTGGAGGACTGAGGTTCGCTCACGGCCACAGGTCGAACGCGGCGTTCAGGGTGAGCTGCCACATCGGTTCGGCGCCGGTACCGAAAGCCGCGGCGAGCCCGTACCCCACGGACGCGTCGTACGGGTCCCTGGCACGCTCGGACTCGCCCACCGCCTCCCTTTCCGGCCAGGGGCGGCCCGCAGGGCACGGCTCCACGAGGTGGCGTCGATCCGGGTCACGAGCTTCACGGCAGTTCTCCGAAGGCTTCGAGGACATGCCGGAGCTCAAGCGGGTGGGGGCCACCCCCACACGATCCGCCGACCACGCGGAACCCCAGGGCGCTCGACGCAGCCTCGGAGACGGCGCGCAGGGTCGGCAGATCCGCAGCAGGCATCGAGAATCCGTGGCTGCCCGCATGCTCGACGAATTCCGCCGGAAGTTCGAGGTTGTACCGCTCGACGTGAGCGGCGAGGTCCACGCGCCAGACGAAGCGGCCGTCGGACAGCAGCGACGATCCCCCGGGCACGCGGAATGCGCCCTCGACGACATCGATCGTCGACTCCATGATGTCGAAGATCGGATGTCCGGAGTCGAGGTATCGCTTGATCTCAGCCTTCGGGTAGGGCGTCCGATCCCGCACCTTGTCCCCGATGGGTTCGCGGAACACGGCATCGTTCTCCGGGTCCATCTCCCGGTAGAAACCGATCATTTCCATTCGGGTCGTCTTCCTTCCGGCACGGGGAGGAAGATCCTCCGGCAGCCGCCCTCGTGGACAGGTTTCCTCGGGGCTCGGACCGTGCTCGCGCCTTGGGCTTCACCGATGGCAACGGTCCTTCGCTCGCGGCGGACCCATCACGCCGACCGGCGTAAGCGCAACAACCACCTCCGCTTCGAGGCATGGTGTGGACCCGTCACGGACGCCGCCGGCACGCGCCGCACCGGGCGTCCACTGAAGATCTTTACCAACGCATCGCCCTCACCTACGGTGATGGTCATGCTGCCTGTCGTGGACACAGACGAACAGTGGGACACCGTCATCCCGGACGACGAAGCACTCCGGCCCGGCGTGGAAGACCTCTGTGCCCGTCTCGGTTTCGCCGATGTCCGGCCCGTTCGGTACCCCGACGGCTCGGAGCCGGTCTACGCGCTCGGCGACCGGCACGTCCTCAAGCTCTTTCCGCGCATGTGGGTCGAGGACGCGCTCACCGAGCACCGGGTTCTGGAGTACCTCCAGGGACGTCTGCCGATCCCCGTACCGGAATTGCTGGAGTTCGGGGAGTACGAGAACGGGTGGCGCTACGTCCTGATGTCACAGCTTCCCGGGGAGGGCCTCGCGAAGGCCTGGCCACGAATCCCGGAAGGCGACCGCGATCGCATCGCCACCGAGGTCGGGGAAGCCTTGGCCGTCCTGCATTCGCTCGACCCCGCGCCCCTCACCGATGTCCTGGGGCCCGAGAACTGGGACACCTCCCTGGCGGAACGCCGCGCCCGAGCCGTCGGGCGACAGCGCGAACGGAACCTGCCGGAGCAGTGGCTGGAGCAGATCCCGGACTTCCTGGATTCCGTCCCGCTCGCCACGGACCGACCCCACTCCCTGCTGCACACCGAAGTCATGCGGCAGCACCTGATCGTCGATCCCGACGACTGGCGGCTGACCGGACTCATCGACTTCGAACCGGCCATGATCGGCGATCGCGCCTACGACTTCGTCGGCGTCGGCCTGTACGTGTCCTGCGGCGACCCCCGCCTGCTGGGACGGGTCATGAAGGCGTACGGACACGCATTCGACCCGCGCGAACTCCTCTCGCACACCCTGCTCCACGTCTACAGCAACCTGCCGCGGTACTTCGAAGACCTGCCCGAACCGCCCCGGCCCACCCTCGACTCGCTCGCCGAGGCGTGGTTCGGCACCGAGTGACCACGCGAGACGTCCCCCTCCGCTACGCCTGGTCGTCCTCGGCGGTCCTGATCTGTTCGAGCACCGCTGTGTAGCGGGATCGCCTGTCGGGCCGGGCGTGGACGGCGGCGTGGGTGAGCGTGGGGATCGCCCGCTCGCCCATGTCGACGAGCCCCTTGGCCGCCGTCCTGCGAACGACGGGATGGGAGTGCTCCAGCAGTCCGGTCAGGGCGGGGAGCGCGGGCGCCCAGTTCGCGTGACGGAGGGTCCGGATCGCCGTGAGCACCAGGTCCGGCCGGGGGTCGTCCAGCAGGATCGAGGTGTGGTGCAGGTAGGTCTGCCGGTCCAGGACGGCCCGCGAGGTCCGGTGGGCGTGGAGGCGGACCTTGGAGTCGGGATGACGCAGCAGCTCACCGATCAGGTCCCGCAGTCGGGGGTCCTGATCCGGGTCCGGGCCGCGGTGTCCCTCGACCAGTCGCGCGAGCGCTCGGCGTACCCGCACCAGGTCACCGGTACGGGCCTGGTCCAACAGCTGCTGCCGGGTCGGGGGCTGCGACGCCCGGGTCGCCGCGGCCGTCGGCGCGGGGGCACGGAGTGTTGCCAGCGCCGCGGCGTCCTGCCGTGCGGCGTCGTCCGGGCGACGCAGCGGCCCCTCGACGAGGAGCAGCGAGTCCGCGAGGTCGTCGCGGCCTTCGGCACGCAGTCGGCGGCGGATCCGCGTCAGTGCGGGGGTGTGCAGCAGGGGGCGCCCGCGGAGCAGGTCGAGGAAGCCCCAGGCGCCGGCGTCGAGCCGCTCGCCCAGGTGTTCCGCCACCACGTCGGAGGGGACCAGGCCCAGCGTCCGCCCGGCGGCGGAACCGGCGGGCGCCGGCTCGTGTTCACACCATTCCAGCAGGAGGGGGACCAGCGGTTCCAGGTCGCGTGGGTCGAGCCGGCTCGCCACGAGAGCGACCCGGTCACGCAGGATGTCGTCCGCGCGGAGTTCCGTCTCGCCGATGGCGTTCAGCGTGCGGGCCAGGTCGGCGCCGACAGGTATGTCGATGTGGCCTCGTAGGAACGCCCGGAGCACGGGAAGCCTGACGTCGGGCTCGGGCCACTTCAGGAGGGCCCGGGCCGCGATGTGCCGGTGGTCCGCTTCGGGCGCTCGCACCATGGCGAGCAGGCGCTCCCGCAGTGCGGTCGAACGAGGCTGGTCGAGGTCGGCGATGTGCACGCTCCGCGGCACCCGCGCCTGCGCCTGCCGCTGTGCCCGGGTGGTCTCGGCGATGGTCCAGGGGGGTGCGTCGAGCGGCTGGATGTCCGTCATCCAGTCGACGAGCGCGGGTCGGACCTCGGGAGCGGCGCCGGCGTAGACATCGATCAGTGCGGCGAGCCGGTCCCGGGAGCCCGGTGCGGCCTCGTGCGGCGTGCGGAGTCGCCGGAATCGTTCCAGGGCGCTCGGCGTGCGTACGGCCGCGTCCAGCGCGGCTCGCCACGCCTCGACCTCGGCCTCGGCGCGCGGGGGTGACGCAGGGAGCCCCGGGGCGGCGAACGCCTCGCGCAGCACAGCGGTCTCGGCCTGCCAGGGGTCGGCGCCGCGTCGGGCCGAAGCGAGTGCCTGTTCCAGGTCGGCGCGGACCGGCACCGCGTCGAGGGCGCGCAGCAGTGTCGGTACGGACCGGCTCGCGGGACCGGGGGGCAGCGCGCGGACCGCGTCGACGACCGCCGGTTTCCGAGCCGCCGGCAGGGTCGGCGCGACCGCTTCGAGTACCGCGACGAGGTCGTGCCGGTCTCCGTCCGAGGCCTCGGCGAGCCCGTCGAGGAGCAGCCCCGTGCACCGGGCGAAGGCCGTCAGTTCCTCGGTCGTCCAGGGTCCGGGGCACAGGCGCAGGACGAGGCCCAGGACGCGGGTTCGGGCGGCGGGTTCCGAGCCGGCCAGTCGGAGCCAGTCCGGCAGCATGGGCCGCAGCACCCGCAACTGCGCGGGGTGCGTCCGCTGATGCCGTTCGGCCACGCGGAGCGCGACCGACGGGTTCCAGCCCCGCGCCGTCAGCGATCTCACGTCCGGGTCGTCCTCGATGTCCGCCGCCGGCTCCGGCGCGGCGGGCGGGGTGATGCCGTGCGCGTGCAGGGCCGCGGTCAGCTGGTCGATCGTCCCGGAAGCGAGGCCGACCCGGCCGGCCGCCACCAGGGCGAGCAGGGTCGGTGCGACCCGTGCCGCCTGCTCGTCCAGGGCGAGGACCGAGCGCGCCGACAGGGTGCGGTCGAGGCTCACCAGCAGCAGTTCACGGGCTCGGTCGTCCTCGCTGTGTTCGGCGGCGGCGAGGACGGTCGCCGGGTACGCCTCGCCGAGGATGGCGCGCAGTGCCGCGACGAGCGAGCCGCGCAGCCCCGGATTGTGGTGGCGTCCGAGCCACAGGAGCAGGGCCGGTACGGTCGCGGGCGTCCCCACGCGGACCAGCACTTCGGCGGCGGTCTTCTTGATGTTCATGTTCGGATGGTCGAGACAGGCTGCGATCGCGGTGGAGGCCCAGCGGGCCCGCGCGTGGCCGAGTGCGAGCAGCGCCTGCCGGACGGTCTGGATGTCGTCGGCGGCGGTCAGCGCGATCAGCGTGGCCGACAACGCCTGCGCGTCGTCCCCGGAGGCGTCGCGGGCGAGCAACGCGATCACGTGCTTGCGTACGTGCCGGTCGCGGTCCCGCAGCAGGCGGTGCACCCGCATCCGGGTACGGGCGTACGGGGCTCGGAGCAGGAGTTCGAGCAGGATCGCCCGCTCGCCGCTCGACAGTCCGGGCCGGTCCAGCAGATCCAGGCCCATGGTCGCGACGAGTACGTCCCCGGCCTCGCGTGCGGTCGCCGCGTCGAGGAGGCAGGACGGCCTGATCCGTCCCCGCTCGTGGAGCCGACGGCCCAGGTCGCGCACGGCGTCGAGGACCTCCTGGGGCACCACCGGTTCCCCGCCCGGTCGGCCGCGTTCGCCGCGCGGGGCGGCTCCGCCCGGTTCCCAGGACGCGGCGAGCTCGGCCACGATGCGCAGGAGCAGGTCCGCGATGACCGGCAGCGTGCCGGCGCCGCCGTGGGCGGCCAGTCGGCACAAGGCCGCCACCGGCCGGTTCGGGTCCAGGTGGGAACCGAGCAGGGCCAGTTCCCGCTCGTCCGGGCCACCGAGGTCCGCCGCGATGCGGGTCGGCAGGTCGGTGGGATCGAGGCGGACGAGAAGGGCGTGTCGCTGTGCCGGATCGTGGGTCAGATGCCACAGCACCTCGAGGGCGTGGTGGCGTACCGCGCGCAGGTGCGGAGCGATCACGCCCACGCTCTCCGCCGTGGCGAGACCGAGTCCTTCGCACAACGCTGTCGTGGTCCGGTGCCCGCCGATGGCCTCCAGTGCCTCCAGGGCCGCCGCCGGACGGGAGGGCAGGAGAGCGAGCACGGCGTCCTCGGCATCCGCGTGGCGCAGGGCGCGGATCGCGTCGAGGAACGGTCCCGGCAGCGGGGTCGACGGGAGGAGCCGGGTGATCGTGTCCCCGATCGGCAGCTCCTGCGCCCCCTGCTCGGCCAGGGCGACCAGCAGCGCGAGGCGGCGCGGCCAGCTCGGATCGTCCGCGTCGGTATCCACCAGCGCGCGGAACATCACCTGTCGGCAGGTGAACAGGATCGTCGCGATCTCGTGGGGCGGGATCGAGTGATCGGCCAACGCGAGGCCGATGACGGTGGGGACGTGCGATGCGTCGGGGAAGTGCCCGCGTCGGTGGAGGCCGCGCAGGCATGCCACGGCCGGCGCGCCGAACAGCAGCGGGTCCTGTGCGGCGACGGTCGTCAAGGCGCCGATGTCACCACGGTCCGCGAGGTCGCCGAGCAGTTCCATCCCACGCCGACGAAGGCCCGGTGGCAGATCGGGATCGTCGACGACCTGGCGCAGCAGGTCGCGGTGCCCGTGGTGGGCGGCGGCCGTGATCGCGGCTTCGGCCACCTCGGGCCGTGCGAGCACCGCGTCCGCGGCGAGCAGCGGAGACAGTCGCGCCGCAGGCAGCGGGTCCAACGCCGCCCAGGGCTCGGCGAGTTCACCCACCGCGGCAGCGACGACGGCTGCGCTGTCGACACCGAGCAGGCCGACCGCGCACGCGCGGACCCGTGCGGGAGCCAGCAGACCGGCGTGCAACCCCTGCCGGGCCAGCCGCAGCGCCGCGGCCTGCAACACCGGATCGCCGCTGTCCGCCAGCTCGTTCACGAGGTGGTCGGGCCGGTGCGCGCAGGTGACGGTCATTCCCCGCACGGCCTGGTAGAGCGGTTCGCCGGGACGCTCCGTCCGGATCACCGTCGGATCGTTCAGGATCTCGGCGCGCAGCCAGGCGATCCGCACGCCGGCCGGCAGGTCGACGGTGCGCCACGACGGCCGGCGGAGCCCTCGGCGGTACGGCCCGAGTCGTTCGTGGAGCCGTGCGAGGACGAGCGCCTCCTCCGGCGGTCCCTGCACCACCACCGGCAGCAGCCTCGCGAGTTCGGCCGTCTCGGTCTCGTCGCCCGTACGGCCCGAGGTGACGCGCTCGTCGAGGAGGATCAGTCCCAGATGCCGCACGCGGGAATCGTCGTGCCGGACGAGGGGGCCGAGGACGGCCGGCGGGCAGTGCCGCGCGTCGAGACGGTCGGTCAACCAAGCGACGTCGGCTCGGCGCAGCGCATCGTGGAAGTCCTGGTCCGCCGGCGTGATCATCGTCGGATGCTAACGGGGTCGTTCCCCGCCCCACCAACGGGATTCGCCCGATGCCTCGCGCACCGCGTCGATGCGCCGGCCGCGTCGCCTCGCCGCCCGACCCCGACCCGCCACCGACCCGCCCGGTCCGAGCCCGGCTCGAAAGGGCCATTCGGCTTGAATCGGTGACGGCGTCCGGTCGATCATTGCCCGCATGACTACCGTATCCGCGGCGCTCGACGTCTCCTGTCTGCCCGACTACGCGCACAACTGGGCCCTGGTGGATGTCGAGACGTCCGGACTGATCGCACGGCGCGACCGGGTCCTCTCGATCGCGGTGCTGACCTTCGGGCCGGACGGCGCGCCGACCGGGGACTTCACCACCCTGGTGAACCCGGGCTGCGATCCGGGCCCCGTGCACATCCACGGACTCACCGCGGAACGGCTGCAGGGATCTCCCACCTTCGACCAGGTCGCGGAGCGGATCGGCGCGCTCCTTCAGGACCGGGTGCTGGTGGCCCACAACGCGCAGTTCGACTACGACTTCCTGGCCCACGAGTTCGCCCGCGCCGGGCTCCACCTGCCCGTCGCCCGGCGCCTGTGCACCCTGGCCCTGAACCGACGGGTGGAGCCGCCCACCGCCGACCTCAGCCTGGCCTCCTTGGCCGCCCACTACGGCGTACCTCAGACCAGGGCCCATGACGCGCTCGACGACACCCGTGTCCTCGCGGGGATCTTCCGTGCCTCGCTCGCCGAGGCGGTACGGCTGGACCTGCAGCTCCCCCTGGTGTCCTGCCCGCCTCGGCAGGATCCGCGGTTCGCACCGAAGCTGCCGAAGACCCCGTGCGCCTACCGGAACCCGGGTCCGCTGAAGCCCGGCAATCCGCTCGTCCAGGGGATGAAGATCGCCGTGACGGGTGAGACGGAGATCGCCCGGATCGAACTCGTCGCCCGGTCGGTCGCGAGCGGCCTGAACGTGATGACGTCGGTCAGCCGTCACACCAGCGTCCTCGTCGCCAACGACGCGAACGCGCTCTCCGCGAAGGCCCGACGGGCGGTGGCCGAGGGGGTCACCGTCCTCGACGAGAACGCGTTCCTCGCGCTGCTGGCGGACGTACGTCCCGGAACGCCCCACGAGAAGCACGCGCCGCAGGCCCCCGTCGCCGCGCAGCCTCCTGCCGCGACTGCGGCAGCGGCCACGGTGCCCCGGCAGACCGAGCCCAGGCAGGCCGAGCCCCGGCCCGCCCCGAAGCCGTTCGGGCGGCGCCGGGTCCTGGTGCTGGGCGGCACCCACGAGGAGGCGGCCGCCTCCCGGGCCCGTGTCGTGGAGATGGGCGGGGCCGCCGCGATCAACCTGTCGGCGAGCGTCACCGACATCGTGCTCCTGCCCGGCGGTGAGAGCGATCGCCGCATGGCTCGCGTCACCTCCCTGGGACTGCCGGTCCACGACCCCGCGTGGCTCGGAACGCCGGCCCCCGAGCCGGTGGACTCCCCCCTCGGAGCCGGCGCGTCGACGACCGAGGTCCTCCCCCGCGGCGGAGTCCTCGATCTCCCGGCCCTGCCCACCGCCGGCCGCTGGCACCTCGGTGCCTCCTGGGCACGGCAAACGGACTGCGAGATCGACGTGGTCGCCTTCGTCCTCGACGAGGACGAACAGGTCTCCTGTGACGAGGACTTCGTCTTCTACGGCGCGCCCGAAAGCCCGGACGGAGCCGTTCGGCTCCTGTGCGACGGCCCGACCGAGCAGAGCATCACCATCGATCTCGCCACGCTTCCCCCTGCCGCCCGCAGGATCGCGATCGCCGCCGCCATCGACGGTACGGCCACGTTCGGAGACGTCGGGGCCGTCCAGATCAGCCTCACGCCTGGCAACGACGCGCAGGCCACGGCGCAGGCCGCCCTCGACGGCACCACCAGCGAACGGACCCTCCTGCTCGCCGAGATCTACCGTCGGGGCGCGCAGTGGCGCTTCCGCGCCGTCGGGCAGGGCTACGACCACGGTCTCGAGGCACTCGTGCGCGGGTACGGGATCGAGGTCGCGTAGCGCCGGGGCGGTCGGCCGATTGGCTCGAACTGCTCGGTCGGTCGGCCGGGGTCGGCCGGGGTCGGCCCTCAGCAGTTCGGGACCCAGGCGTGGGAGCGCGGCCGGACAGCGCCGCTCAGGTCGGTCCTCGTCCCCACCTTCACGCAGCCCAGCAGCTCCTGCTGGGCCGCCCGGCCGAAGTAGACGACGTCGACCTTCGACGCCCCCTCGGTGAGGTCGAACCCGTTGTTGAAGACGGAACGGGGCGCGGTGCGGGCCGTCCACGGGCAGGGGGCCGGGCCCTCGATCCAGTCGGCGCCGCCGTCGACCCAGGAGCACATCTCGCCGCGGCCGTCCTCCTGCGAGAAGAAGCAGACCGCTCCGCGCCAGCACCGGTCGTACCCCGATGCCCCGGTGGTGTCCCCGAGGTGGAACAGGCCCGAGGCCCAGAGGGCGCCCAGGCCGGCGAGCGCCGCCGTGCCGGCCGCGATCAGCGCGCGGCCCCGCCGTCGGGGTGCTGGGGGAACCGGTGGGGGAACCGGTGGGGCCGGTGGGGCGGGCGAGGAGGCTGCGGGCACCCGCTCGGCCGCCGCCACCTCCACCCTCCGGAGCAGCGACGCGGCGGTGTGCGCGGCCCGGTCCTCGTGTCTTCGGGCCAGGCAGTCGCGGACGATGTCCCGCCAGTGCTCCGGCAGTTCCGGGGACAGGCGCAGCTCCTCCTCGCCCCGGGCGTAGCGCAGCGCGGCGTCCCGGCGGGCGGCGGGGGTGCCGCCGGGCAGCGGCAGCGCCCCGGTCAGGACGACGTGGGCGAGGACCCCGAAGGCCCAGACGTCGGCGGACGGGCGGATCTTCGTACCGCGTTCGCCGACTTCCGACCAGAGCAGGTCGGGCGGGGTGTAGTCGGGCGTGGCGAAGGCCGGGGAGTAGGCGTGGGTGCCTTCCAGCTCGGCGGCCATGTTGAAGTCGCCCAGCCGTGCCGTGCCGTCGGCCATCAGCAGTACGTTGCCGGGCTTGAGGTCGCCGTGCACCCAGCCGGCCCCGTGCAGTTGGTCGAGCCCCTCGCAGATCTGGGCGAGCAGGGCCGGTCCGGTCCGCGGCACTCCGTCGGCCAGCAGGGAGTCCAGGGAGCCCGCCGCCTCCTCCAGGACGAGGACGGTGGCGCCGTCGAGTTCGGGCCGGCCGGGGTCGTCGACCGTGAGCACCTCGTACAGCCGGATCAGCCGGGGTGTGCGCACCCGGCGCAGTACTTCGGTCTCGCGCTCGGCGAGTTCGCGCAGGTGCCGTAACTGGCGGGGGGTGCGGGTACCGGTCGGCAGGACCTTGAGGGCGGCCCGGCCGGGCAGCCCCGGCTCGGGTTCGGCGCGCAGGGCGGCGTACACGCTGCCGAATGCGCCGGCCCCCAGCAGGTGCCCGACCACCCAGGGGCCGACCCGGTAGCCGGCCGGGACGGTGAGTGCGCCGGGGTGCCCGGCTCTCCCGGTCAGCGGGCGGTACCGGTCGGGGCGGCCGGTAGCGCCGCCAGGTCCTGCTCGCGGACGAGGTCGAAGCGCAGGGCCAGCGAGACCAGGGTCTCCTTCTTGCCGACCAGCCGTGGTCCCGGATCCACGGTGTCGGGGCCGGGCTTGAGGCGCAGTTTGACCGCGAGGTAGTCGATGTTCCATTGCACGGCGGCGCGGTTGGCCGTGGGCCAGGACGGTTTCAGCCGTTCGACCACCTGCTCGACGGTGGGCAGGGGTGCGTGCGGTGCGCCGCGCAACCTCGGCTCGCAGAGGGCGGTGAGGACCAGGAAGTACCGGCTGGAGCGGTCGAGCGGGAAGGGGACGACGGTCGGTTCCCCGTCGGGCTCGCCGGGGGCGTCCCGGTCGGCGTAGTCGTGGCGCGGCGCCCAGACGTCCAGGGTGAGCAGTTCGGAGCCGGCGGGCAGGACGAGCCGGGCGAATTCGAAGGGGACCGGTGCGTCCAGCCGGCCGGGGCCCACCTTGATGTGCTCGCCGGCGCCCTCCGGGTTCTCGACCACGTACGTCGCCGAGCGGGAGAAGTTGCTGAGCGACCAGTACGTGGCGGTGGCGCCGATCTCCCCCGCCGAGCGCGAGACGCCGGCGTGCGGGACCCGCAGGGTGTGCGGACCGCCCCCGCCCGCGGAGGCGCCGTACGGATGAGGGTGGGAGTGAGGGCCGGGCTCACGGCCGAACCGGAGGGTCTGCCCCGGTGCCAGGCGGATCTGTGCGGTCGGGGACATGGTGGGCCCCGGAACCACGATGATGCTGTTCACGCTGCTTCCTTCCCCGGAGGTGCAGGGGAAGGCTAGCCGGCGGAATCAATCGTTCCCACAACAATGGCTTGTCTTCAGCACTCCCCGCGCCACTGGAAACGGTCGATCGTCCGGCCCCCGGCGGGGAGGTTCCCGCGTCCCTCGTCCCAGCCGCGGTGCAGGCAGGCGCTGCCGCCCTCCCGGAAGTACACCTGGACGTGGTCGTAACCCGGCTGCGCTGTGCCGTTGTTGAAGAAGGAGCGGCGCAGCCCGCAGGTGCTCCGGGGCTCGTCGACGGCGGACCGGCAGACGGTGCCGGTGCCGTCGGCCCCCGAGTAGAAGCAGACGTGGCCGGGCGGGCAGTCCTGCCAGGCCGGGGGCGGGGTGCCGGCGCAGTTGCGGCTGGTGACGCTCGGCCACTCCTTCGCGGTTCCCGTGTACTCGATCCCGTCGAAGTGGGCGGGGACGCGGTGGGTCTCGTCGGTGAAGTCGCCGGAGGCGAGGTAGCGCTGCTCGTAGTGCAGGTGGGACCACTGGGAGGCGCCCGTGGTCCCGATCCGGCCGATCCGTGTGGACGGCTGGACGGGGTCGCCCTTCTTGACGTAGGTCGCCGGGTCGTCCTTCAGGTGGTAGTAGGCCGTGAACCAGCCGTTGCCGTGGTTGATCTGGAGGGTGTTGCCCGAGCCGTTCGTCCAGTACGTGGCGGACACCGTGCCGGCGGCGGACGCCAGGACGGGCAGGGCGTCGGAGCCGGTGTTGCCCTCCACCACCATGTCGAGCGCGGGGTCGTGGCCCCAGGTGTTGAGCTGCCAGGTGGTCCCGCACGGGAACGGCAGCTGGAACGGCGGCTTCGCCGCCACGGAGGCGGCGGTGGGAGCGGAGGCGGAGGCCGCGGCCGGCGTAGGCGTACCTGCCCACACCAGTCCCGCCAAGCACATCAGCACCACCGGCCACAGCCTGCTGTTCGGATACCGCAGCACGTCTTCCCCTCCCGGCCCCTTGGACGGCGCCCGGACGGGCGGTCTCCCGCGTCATGCTGGGGTCGGGGGTCGGGCCGCGCCACCTCGTAGCTACGAGGGTGGGGCGCGGGCGACGGGCTGCCACCGCCGCCCGGCCGAAAAGAACGGGACGGCCTACGGCTCGATGAGCCCGACCCGGATCGCGTACCGGGTCAGCTCCAGCCGGTCGCGCATCCCCAGCTTCTGGAGCAGGTTGGCCCGGTGACGCTCCACCGTCTTGGCGCTGATGACCAGGAGGTCGCCGATCTCCTTCGAGGAGTGGCCCTCCGCGACGAGCTTGAGGATCTCCTCCTCGCGCTCGGTGATGGCCCGGGCGGGCAGCGGGTCGCCCTGGCGGGCCCGGTCGAGGTAGTTGCGGATGAGGGTGGTCTCGGCCCCGGGATAGATGAACGGCTCGTCCCGGATCGCCGCCCGGCACGCCTCGACCAGGTCGCGGTCGGCGACCGACTTGGGGACGTAGCCCGCGGCCCCGGCCTTGAGCGCCTCGAAGAAGTACTGCTCGTTGTCGTACATGGTCAGGATGAGGATGCGCAGCTCCGGCCGCAGCCGGGAGAGTTCCCGGGCGGCCTGCAGTCCGGTCATCCGGGGCATCGCCACGTCGAGGACGGCGAGGTCCACCTCCCCGGTACGGGCCAGGGCGACGGCCTCCGCTCCGTCCCCGGCCTCGGCGACCACCGTCAGGTCCGGCTCGGCGTCGAGGATGAGCCGGACCCCGCGCCGTACGAGGGCGTGGTCGTCGGCGAGCAGGACGCGGGTCGGCGGACGCTCGGAATCGGTCAAGGGTTGTCCTCCGTGCTCGCGGCGGCGGCCGTGGTGACGGCCGGTACGTCCAGCCGTACGTCGGTGCCGCCCCGCGGGCCGCTCCCGATGGCGAGGTCGGCGCCGATCAGCAGGGCCCGTTCCCGCATGCCCTGGATCCCCGCGCCCTCGCCGACGGCGCCGATGCCCCGGCCGTTGTCGCGGACCAGGAGCCGGACCGCCCCGTCGGGTCGCCCCGACAGGTGCACCTCGACCTCGCTCGCGCCCGCGTGCCGGGCGGCATTGGTCAGGGCCTCCTGGGCGACGCGGTAGACGACGAGTTCGGCCGCCTCGTCGAGCGGGGGCACCTGGGGGCCGATGACGTGCCGCACGGTCAGCGAGCCGCTGGTGAACTCGGCCGTCAGCGCGCGTACGGCACTGTGCAGCCCGAGCTCCTCCAGGACTCCCGGGCGCAGCCTGCGGGCGATGCGGCGGATCTCGTCCAGGCTGGTGCGGGTCGTCTCCTGCACCTGGCGGAGTTCCTCCCGCAAGGGGGCCGGGGCGCGGTCGGCGGCGTGCTTGAGCTGGAGCAGGACCGCGGTGAGGGTCTGGCCGACCTCGTCGTGCAGTTCCTGGGCGATGCGCCGTCGTTCGGCTTCCTGGGCGGAGAGGGCGCGGGCGCTGCTGCCGGCCCGTTCGGCCTCCAGGCGGCCCAGCATGGCGTTGAAGGAGGTGGTCAGCTCGGCCACTTCGGCGGGGCCCTCCACCTGTGCCCGGCCGCCGGGGCGCAGCAGGTCGACGGCGCTCATCGCGCGGGTCAGCCGGCCGAGCGGTGCCAGGCCGATCCGGAGCAGGGCGGCGTTGGCGACGAGCATGGCGGCCAGCCCGGCGAGCAGCACCACGGCCTCGCCGAAGAGGACCGGGGTGGAGACGGTGACCGGGCCGAGCAGCAGCAGGACGGCGGTGACGAGGACGGCCGCGTTGAGCAGGAAGATCCGCCAGTACAGCGACACGGGCGTCCTTCCTCTCGTTCCGGGGTCCGCCGCTCCGGCGGACCGCTCGCTTCCACTATCTCCGTCGATGCGTTCGCGCACCTGCGGTGACCTGCGGTGGGACCGGTGTCCCCGCCTCAGCCTGTCGTGCGGCGGGGGCCTTGTCCATCCGTGCCGACACCCATATCCGGCCCCCCGCGCGAGATGGCACGATGAGCCCGCGCGGCAGCCGGAACCCGTCTTCCGTGGGCCGCGCCGCACCACCGTCGAACACGAAGCAAGGGGGGACAGAGCTGTGCCTGCTCCACGGATGAGCACCACGCCACTGCCCGGCATCGGGGTCCAGTACGACCTCACCACCCGCGAGCACCGCCACCTGTCGGTGATCGCCCACCGCGACGGGACCCGTACGGTGAACATCTACCGCGCGGACGATCCCGACGCGTGCGCCCAGTCGCTGCACCTGACCGGGGCGGAGACCGCCTCGCTGATCGACGCGCTGATGCCCGCCCACCACAGCCCCAACGTGCTGCACACCACCGACCTCGGGCTGGTCGCCGAGCGCATCGAGCTGTCGGCGCACTCGCACTGGAACGGCCGGCTGCTGGGCGAGACCCGGATGCGGACGGAGACCGGCGTCTCGATCGTGGCGGTGCTGCGGCGGGCCGAGGCCCGGCCCTCCCCCGCGCCCGACTTCCGCCTCGCGGGCGGGGACACGCTCATCGTGATCGGCACCCGCGAGGGCGTCGACGCGGCCGCCTCCATACTCGGACGGGAGTGATCGCCTGTGCATTCCGCCGTCTTCCTGATCGAGTTCGGTGCCATCATCCTGGGCCTGGGTCTGCTGGGCAGGCTCGCCGGCCGCTTCCGTTTCTCCCCGATACCCCTGTACCTGCTGGCGGGTCTCGCCTTCGGCACGGGTGGACTGCTGCCCATGGGCGCGAGCGAGGAGTTCGTGGCCATCGGCGCCGAGATCGGCGTCATCCTGCTGCTGCTGATGCTGGGTCTGGAGTACACGGCCACCGACCTGGTCTCCAACCTCAAGACCCAGTACCCGGCCGGGCTGGTCGACTTCACCCTCAACGCCGTACCGGGCGCGATCGCCGCGCTGCTGATGGGCTGGGGGCCGGTGGCCGCCGTGGTCCTGGCGGGGGTCACCTGGATCTCCTCCTCGGGCGTCATCGCCAAGGTGATGGGTGACCTCGGGCGGCTCGGCAACCGCGAGACCCCGGTCGTCCTCAGCGTCCTGGTCCTGGAAGACCTGGCCATGGCCGTCTACCTGCCCATCGTCACCGCGCTGCTGGCCGGGGTCGGCCTCGCGGCCGGCAGCCTGACCCTGGCGATCGCCCTCGGGGTGGCGGGCGCGGTGCTGTTCGTCGCCGTCCGCTACGGCCGGGTCATCTCCCGCTTCGTCTCCAGCGACGACCCGGAGAAGCTGCTCCTCGTGGTCCTCGGCCTGACCCTGCTGGTGGCGGGCATCGCCCAGCAGTTGCAGGTCTCCGCAGCGGTCGGCGCGTTCCTGGTCGGCATCGCCCTGTCCGGTGAGGTGGCCGAGGGGACGCACACGCTGCTCAGCCCGCTCCGGGACCTGTTCGCCGCCGTGTTCTTCGTCTTCTTCGGCCTGCACACCGACCCGGCGAGCATTCCGCCCGTCCTGCTGCCGGCGCTCGCGCTGGCCCTGGTCACCGCGTGCACGAAGATCGCCACCGGGTACTGGGCCGCGAAACGCGCCGGGGTCGGGGTCAAGGGCCGTTGGCGGGCCGGGGGCACGCTCGTCGCGCGCGGCGAGTTCTCGATCGTCATCGCCGGTCTCGCCGTCACCGCCGGCATCGAACCGGCTCTCGGGCCGCTGGCCACCGCCTACGTGCTCATCCTCGTGGTGATCGGGCCGCTCACCGCCCGCTACACCGAGCCCTTGGCCGCGTGGTTCAGGCAGCGGCGTGCCGTACGCGCCCCGCTGCTCCCCGCCGTGCCCTCCCCCGCCAAGTCCCCGGAGAGCGCCCCGGAGCCGGCTCCCGACCAGGATCCGGCCGGGCGACCGTAGCGGCTACGTCCCGCCGATCAGGGCGGGGCCATCGGCTTCGCCCGACGGTGCGTACGGGGCTCCGCGCCCAGCCGGTTCACCGCCAGGGCGGCCACGACCAGGCCGGCCGCCAGGACGAGCCCGTTGGGCAGGGTGGCCCCGGCCACCGCGGCCCAGACCCCCAGGGCCACGGCCAGCCAGGCGCCGGCCCGGCGGTACGCGCGCCGGCGGGGCCGGGGCCCGGCCGGGGCTTTCGGACCGGTGGTCCTCGTGTCGTGGGATGCCGGCATGGCCCCGCTCCTTTCCGTGGGCCGGGCGAGGGCGTGGGAGCGGATGCGCTGCCGAAGGCACGAGCCGCTCCACGTCGACGCCGTCGAGACGCAGGGGGTGTTCATCGTCCGGGGCGGGTCCGCGCAGCGGCGGCGGGCGCGGGCACCGTGGCTTCGCGGGCCCTGCGGTCCGTGGGCCCGGCGGTCCGTGGGCTTCGTAAGTCCCCGGGCGCTGTGGGTCCGCGGGCGCCTTCCGGCTCCCGGCGCCGGCCGGAAGGGGACTTCGCGGACACCCACAGCATCGCCCGCCCGGCCGGCCCCGCACATCGGGGCCGGCACCCATCTTGCGCACCGGTCAGCAGATGCGCGGCAACTGCTCCCCGATCGGCAGGTCGACCACGCGGGTGCCGCCGAGGGCGGTGCGGGCCACGACCAGGCCCGGGTGCGCGTCGACGGCCTCGCCGATCACCGTCGCGTGCCGGCCCAGCGGATGGGCGCGCATGGCATCGAGGACGGCGTCGGCGTGCTCGCGGGGCACGAAGGCGACCAGCTTGCCCTCGTTGGCCACGTAGAGCGGGTCGAGTCCGAGGATCGCGCAGGCGTTCGCGACGGCCGCCGGGACCGGGACACGGCCTTCCTGGATCACGACGCCGGTGCCCGAGGCGGCCGCGATCTCGTTGAGGGAGGCCGCCAGCCCGCCCCGGGTCGGGTCGCGCAGGACGTGCAGGTCGGGGGTGACCGCGAGCATGCTCCGCACGAGGCCGCCCAGATCCGCGCAGTCGCTGCGGATGTCCACGCCGAATTCCAGACCCTCACGAACGCTCATGATCGCCACGCCGTGGAGGCCGATCTCGCCGCTGACGATGACGACGTCACCGGGGACGACGCGCTGCGGGCGCAGGTCCACCCCGTCGGGAATGATCCCGATGCCCGCCGTGTTGAGGTAGATGCCGTCCCCGCGCCCCGCCTCCACGACCTTGGTGTCGCCGGTGGCCACCTCCACGCCCGCGGCCCGCGCGGCCGCGCCCATGGCCTCGGCCACGCGCGCCACCACCGACATCTCGACGCCCTCCTCCAGGATGAACCCGCAGGACAGGTACGCCGCTCGGGCGCCGCTCATGGCGAGGTCGTTGACGGTGCCGTTGACCGCGAGGTCGCCGATGCAGCCGCCGGGGAAGAACAGCGGCCGCACCACGTACGAGTCGGTGGAGAAGGCCAGCCGGACCCCGCCCAGGGAGACGGCCGCGGAGTCCCCGAGCTGGGCGAGGACGTCGCCGCCGAAGGCGGGGGCGAACAGGTGCTGGACCAGCTCGGCGGAGAGCGCGCCGCCGCCGCCGTGGCCCATCACCACACGGGGGCGGTCGCGCAGCGGGGCCGGACAGGTCCAGCCGGTGATGTCGAGTGCGGTGTCAGACAACGGGGCTCGCCTCCAGCGGGGCGCTCGCTGCGGTCGGGGCGGCCACCGCGGGGTTCGCGGCCTTGGCGGAAGGCACCGTGCCCAGCTCCAGCCGCCGGTAGAGGTAGTACGCGGCGCAGGCCCCCTCGCTGGAGACCATGGTGGCGCCGAGCGGGCTGCGCGGGGTGCACAGCGTGCCGAAGGCCTCGCACTCGTGCGGTTTCAGCAGCCCTTGGAGCACCTCGCCGCTGCGGCACTCGGCCGGCTCCAGGGTGTTGATCCCGGTGACGGAGAAGCGATGTTCGGCGTCGAAGTCCCGGTAGCGCTCCGACAGTCGCCAGCCGCTGTCGGGGATGACGCCGATGCCCCGCCAGGCCCGGTCGGTGACCTCGAAGACGTCCTCCAGCATGGCGAGGGCGGCCGGGTTGCCCTCGGGACGTACGGCGCGCGCGTAGGCGTTGTCGACGGTGTGCTCACCGCGCTCCAGCTGCCGGACGGCCCGGCGTACGCCCTCCAGGATGTCCAGCGGTTCGAAGCCCGTCACCACGATCGGGACCCGGTGGCGCGCGGCCAGTTCGGGGTACTCGCGCACGCCCATCACGCTGCACACGTGCCCGGCGGCGAGGAAGCCCTGGACCCGACAGCTCGGCGACCGCATGATCGCCTCGATCGCCGGGGGCACCCGCACGTGGGAGACGAGCAGGCTGAAGTTGGGGATGCCCAGCTTCTTCGCCTGGTGGACCGTCATGGCGTTGGGCGGCGCCGTGGTCTCGAAGCCGATGCCGAAGAAGACCACCTGGCGCTTCGGGTTCTGCTGGGCGATCCGCAGGGCGTCGAGCGGGGAGTAGACGACGCGTACGTCGCCGCCCTCGCTGCGCACCTGGAACAGGTCGCGACCGGTCCCGGGCACCCGGAGCATGTCCCCGAAGGAACAGAAGATCACGTCGGGGCGGGAGGCGATCTCCAGCGCCTTGTCGATGACCTCCAGCGGGGTGACGCACACCGGACAACCCGGGCCGTGGATCAACTCGACCTGTTCCGGCAGAAGTTGATCGATGCCGTGTCGGATGATGGTGTGGGTCTGGCCGCCGCAGACCTCCATCAGGGCCCAGGGCCGGGTCACGGTGGCATGGATGTCGTCGAGCAGCCGGCGGGCGAGGTCGGGGTCCTGGAACTCCTCGATGTACTTCACGGTCGGCCTTCCTCCTGCGGTGCGGCGAGGGCGGGCGCCGGCTCGGACGCGGGCCCGGGTTCGAGGTCGGGGTCGTCGGTGAAGGGCCAGGGGTCGCCGCCGACCGCGGCGGCCTGCTCCCACGGGTCTCCGAACTCCTCCTGGAGCATGCCGAGCTGCGCGAAGAGTTCGAGGGTCTGCTTGGCCGACTCCTCGTCGAGGCGCTGGAGGGCGAAGCCCACGTGGACGATGGCGTACTCGCCCACCTGGAGGTCGGGCAGGTACTCCAGGCACACCTCCTTCTGCACACCGCCGAAGTCGACGGTGGCCATGCGGGTGCCGTCCTTCTCCCCGATGTCGAGCACTCTGCCGGGCACCGCCAGGCACATGGGTTTCTCCTTGCTGTGGGTGTGTCAGGGGCTGTATCAGGGGCCGTGTCAGGGCGTGTCTCAGGGCATGTGCTGTGCGGCGGCCACCATGAGCTGGCCGAGGGACAGCCCGCCGTCGTTCGGGGGGATCCGGCCGTGCCGCAGGACGGTGAAGCCGGCCGCGCGCAGTCGGCGGGCGCATTCCGTCGAGAGCAGGGTGTTGGCGAAGACCCCGCCGGTCAGGGCGACGGTGTCCAGGCCGTGCCGCTCGCGCGCGTGTGCGCAGAGCGTGGCGACGAGGGCGGCGACGGAGTTGTGGAACCGGGCGGCGATCAGTGCCGGGTCCGTGCCGGTGCGTACGTCGGCCACCACGGCGGCGAGCACGGGCGCCGGATCGGCGGTGACCGGCCCGCCGTCGGGGTCGGGCGCCTCGCGGAGGCCGAAGGCGTAGCCGGGTCCGGGGTCGGCTTCGGGCGCACCCAGGGCGGCGCCCTCCAGCTCGATCGCGGCCTGCGCCTCGTAGCCGGCCAGGTGGCAGATGCCGGCCAGGGAGGAGACGGCGTCGAAGAGGCGGCCCATGCTGGAGGTCGGGACGCAGTTCAGCCCGCGTTCCAACTGCCGCTCCAGCAGCTGGATCTCCCCCGGCGGGCAGGCGGCCACGCAGGGCAGGTCCGGGCTCCGGTCGATGCCCGCGGCCCGTAGGTGGGACAGTGCCATCCGGTACGGGCGGTGCACGGCCGCGTCGCCGCCAGGCAGCGGGACGTAGGCGAGGTGGGCGAACCGGGTGAACCCGGCGTAGTCGGCGAGGAGGACCTCGCCGCCCCAGACGGCTCCGTCGTCCCCGTAGCCGGTGCCGTCGAAGGCGACCCCGATGACCGGGCGGCCCCCGTCCAGACCGTGCTCCGCGAGGGTGGAGGCGATATGGGCGTGGTGGTGCTGGACGCGGACGAGCGGCCGGGCGCCCGCGGCGCGCTCCGCCCACCGGGTCGAGCGGTAGCCGGGGTGCCGGTCGGCGGCGAGGAGCACCGGAGCGACACCGGTGATGGACTCCAGCTGCCGCTCGGCGCCTTCGAGGGCGTACCGGGTGGCGAGGTCGTCCATGTCGCCGATGTGGGCGGACAGCCAGGCCTGGCGCCCTTCGCCGAGGCAGAAGGTGTTCTTCAGGTCCCCGCCCGCGGCGAGGCTCGCGGGGACGGGCACCGGCAGGGTCAGCGGCAGCGGGGCGTACCCGCGCGAGCGCCGTACGGTCAGCGGCTCGCCGTCGCACACCCGCACCACGGAGTCGTCGCACGGCACGTGGATGGGGCGGTCGTGGGTGAGCCAGCCGTCGGCGAGGTCGGCGAGCCGCTCCAGGGCCTCCTCGTCGTCGGTGACGATCGGCTCCCCGGAGAGGTTCCCGCTGGTCATGACCAGCAGCCGGGGACCGGGGGGATCCCCGGGCAGCCCGAGCAGCAGGTGGTGGACGGGGGTGTACGGGAGCATCACGCCGAGGTCGGGACAGCCGGGGGCGACGCCCTCCGGGCCGTGGGTACCGGCGCGGCGGCGGAGCAGCACGACGGGCCGTACGCCGCCGGTGAGCAGGGCCCGTTCCTCGGGGCCGATGTGCGCGAACCGCTCGACGTCGGCGAGGTCCCGGGCCATCAGGGCGAAGGGTTTGTCCCCGCGCGCCTTGCGCCGGCGCAGCTCGGCCACCGCGCCCGCGTCGGTGGCGTCGCAGGCCAGGTGGTAGCCGCCCAAGCCCTTGACGGCGAGGATCGCCCCGGCCACCAGGAGGCGCCGGGCCCCGGCCACCGGGTCGGCGACGGCGCGCTCGCGGGGCGGACGGCCGGTGAGCAGCCTGAGGCGGGGGCCGCAGGCCGGGCAGGCGACGGGCTGGGCGTGGAAACGGCGGTCGGTCGGGTCCCCGTACTCGCGGGCGCAGTCGGGGCACATGGGGAAGGGGGCCATGGTGGTGTGGGCGCGGTCGTACGGCAGCCCGGTGACGATGGTGAAGCGCGGCCCGCAGTGGGTGCAGGTGATGAAGGGGTGCCGATGGCGCCGGTCGGCCGGGTCGGCCAGTTCGGTGAGGCAGTCGGCGCAGGTGGCGACGTCCGGGGAGACGAGTGTGCGGGCGGGGCCGCCGGTCCGGGAGGCGATGATGGTGAATCCGGTGCCGCCCGCGACGGGCACCTCCCAGTGGTCGACGGCGTCGACGACGGCCAGTGGGGGCGCGTCCGCGGCGAGCCGTTCGCAGAACCGCACCACCGCCGCCGGGGCGCCCTCGACCTCCGCGACGACGCCCTCGGGGGTGTTGGTCACGTGCCCGGCCAGGCCCAGCCCGGTCGCGCGGGTGTAGACGTAGGGCCGGAAGCCGACGCCCTGGACCACACCCCGGACGGTGATCCGGCGCCGCTGCACCGCCTCCATCAGCGGGTCTGCGCGACCGTGTGGACGTGCGGGTGCTCGTGCTCGTGATCGTGGCCGCCCTCGTCGTGACCGTGGTCGTGGTCACGCTCATGGTCATGGTCATGCTCGTGGCCGTGGCCGTGGCCGTGCTGCTGACGGGCCATCACCGGTGTGTGCGTCCCCGCGCCCGATCCGGCCGCCAGGGCCCGGTCGAGCAGGACACCCAGGCCGTCGCCCGCGCGCGCCGAGGTGAGCACCACCTCCACACCGGGATTGACCTGCTCGACGTTGGCGCGGAAGGCGGCCTCGTCGAACTCGACGGCCCGCGCGATGTCGGTCTTGGTGACCACCACCAGCTGGGCCAGCCCGAAGGCGGTCGGGTACTTCAGCGGCTTGTCCTCGCCCTCGGTCACCGAGGCGAGCACCACCCGCAACGATTCCCCCAGGTCGTATCCGGCCGGACAGACCAGGTTGCCCACGTTCTCCACGAAGAGCAGCCGGGTGTCCTCGGGCAGCCAGCCGTCCAGGTGCCGGCCGAGCATCGCGGCCTCCAGGTGGCACAGCCCGTCGGTGAGGACCTGCTTGACCGGTACGCCCGAACGGGCCAGTCGTACCGCGTCGTTCTCGGTGGCCAGGTCGGCCGTCAGCGCGGCCACGGCCACGCCCCGCTCCCGCGCGAGAAGCAGTTCGCGCTCCAGCAGCGCCGTCTTGCCGCTGCCGGGGCTGGAGAGCAGATTGACCACCGTCGTTCCACGGGCGGTGAGTTCGGTGCGCAGGACCTGGGCGGCGACGTCGTTCTTGGCGAGTACCGCCTGCCGTAGATCGACCACTCGGCACATGGTTCAGGCCTCCTCGGGAATCGGTTCGCGGGTACGGGCACCGGCGGGGCCGTCTTCCCAGCGCACGCTGAGGATCTCCAGCTCACGGCCCGACAGCAGTTCCACCTCGGTGGCCCTGCCACATCCGGGACAGCACAGCTCGGGGGGCATGCCCACCGCCCAGGTGTCGGGGCAGGAGCCGCAACGGGCGCGGGCCTGCACGGACTCCGTGACGAGTTCGGCGCCTTCGAGGACCGTTCCGGCGCAGGCCAGTTCGAAACAGAAGGCCAGCGCGTCGGGGACCACGCCCGCCAGCTCACCCACCCGCAGCCGTACGGAGGTGACGGCCTGTGCGCGGCCCGCCCGGGCCGCCTCTTCCACCTGGCCCACGACGGCCATGGCGATCGACATCTCGTGCATCGGACTCCGTCCTGCCGGGGCTCATTGAACCGGCGGGACGGGGTCCGTGCGGTCGGGCACGCCGGTGCGCGGCACGCCCCGTACGCCATTCGGGCGCCCGCGCCGGCGGCCGCGCCCGTGGTGGTGTCACATTCGGCGCATGCGCAGGTAGCGGCGGATGTCGGGGAGGACCTGCAGCAGGACGGCGGTGAGGGCGGCGATCGCGGCCCCGCCGATGAAGGCCTTCTTCATGGATTTCTCCTCAGTTCGCGGCGAGGCCGGTCGGTTCCGTCCGCGGCCGGTCGGTTTCGTCGTGGAGCCGGCCGTGGACCAGGTCCAAGGCCGTGCGTACGGCCTCCGGTACGGCGGCGGCCACGGGTGCGCTCAGTCCGATGCCCTCCTCGACAGCGGCCGGTTCGCAGCCGAGGACGAGGGTGCGCCGGGGCGGGGTGGCGCCGGTCCCGGCGCACAGGGTGTCCAGCAGGGCGAGGACGGCGTCGGGGGACATCTGGTGGCCGTCGAGGGCGGGCGGCGGCGGTGCCTCGGCGCCGGTCGGGCCGGTGCTCGCGCCGCCGTCCGCCTCGATGAGGTAGAGCGTGCCCGGCTCGCCGCCGCGTGCGGTGGCGTCGACCAGCAGGAGCGTGTCGTAGCCGTCGAGGAGCTGGTAGGCGAGGTGGACGCCGCGCACGCCGAAGTCCACCACCTCGACCCCGTCGGGCAGCGGGTGCTCGGCCAGCGCCCGTACGGTCTCGACGCCGAAGCCGTCGTCGCCGAGGAAGACGTTGCCGATGCCCGCGATCAGGACCCGGTCGCTCACGCGTCCTCCAGGGGGGTGACCTCGTCGGGCTGGAAGTAGAGGAACCTGCCCTGTTCCCGCCGGATGTCCGCGCCCGGGTCGTCCTCCACGGTGACGGCGAGGTGCACTCCCCCGTCGACGTCGTGCAGGACGGCCTCGACCAGCGCGGTACGGCCCTGGACGAACAGGTCCTGGGCGTCGGTGCGCCGTAGCCCGGGGCGCAGCCGGACGCGGCTGCCGGGGCCCACCGAGGCGCCGTCGATCGTGATCCGGTCGCGGGCCGGGTCCGCGGTGTCCGCCCGGGCCGGGTCCCACCAGGGGGTGTCGGGCCGGAACACCACGTCCTCGGAGGGGAGTTCGGCGATGAGCGGCGGCTGCTCGGGGCCGGTGACCTCGCGCAGGGCGCGTACGGCGCCGTGCAGTCGCTCCAGCACCTCGGGCGGCATCGATTCGGCGAGGTCGATCACGGCGGCCGCCCGGGCGTCGGTGCCGCGGGCCTCGCGCTTCTCCTGCTCGGTCAGGGCGGCCGTGCGCAGGGCGAGGATCTCGTCGATCTCGGTGGCGTCGTACATGGCGCCGACGCTCTCGGGGGCGATGGCGGGATGGTCCTCCAGGATGATCGGGGAGGACAGGACCACGTCGGCGCGGCCGGGCTCGCCCGCGAGCACCGGCCAGGTGTGCCGGTTCTCGCAGGCGGCCACGGCCTGCCTGGCCCATTCGGGCGGGTCGGTCATCGAGAGGAAGGATCCGGCGTCCAGGCCCAGCAGCAGGTGGGCGGCGACCAGCGAGTGCGGCAGGGCGGCCTCGCGGTCGACGGGCCCTGCTCCGGGGGGCGGGGTCCACGGGCTGGTGTTCTCCACCACCGCCCGGAGCCTCAGCACCCGGTAGGCGCCGGGGAGTTCGGTGGCGCGCAGCCGCAGCACGCCCTCGATCTCCTCGGTACGGCGCACCAGGCGGCCCACGGTGTGCCCGTCGGCGTCCTGGACGGGCTCGGTGTCGACGCGGGCGGGGCGGTGGAAGGGGAAGGCGACGCCGTCGTCGCCCAGCAGTTCGGCGACGGGGACGCTCACCTCGACCCGTTCCTCGGTGCCCTCGTCCCAGGGCACGAGGACCCGGTCGGTCAGGTGCAGCTCGGCGACCTCGGTGAAACCGGCGTCGTCCGTGGCCTGTTCGACCGTACGCCGCTGCGCGTGCAGGAAGCGCAGTTCCAGGGCGAGGGTCGCCGCGCCCCGCGGTTCCATCAGGATCTCGGTCTGCTGGAAGACGTGCTCCTCGTGCGCGCGGCCCCAGGCCGGGGGCACGAGGACACCGAACTGCCAGCGCAGCCGGTTCTTCGCGGCCGAGGCCCGGTAGGGGTAGAGCACGTACCCCTCCAGCAGGACCGCGTCGGCCACCTGCCGGGCGACCGCGAAGCGGGAGGGGGAGTCGGCGTGGGGGGTGGTGGTCGTGGTCACGGGGCCGCCCTCTCGGTGAGGCGCGGCAGGATCGCGCCCAGCCGGACGGGACCCGAGGGGTCCTGCGGCCGGGGCGGGTCGGCGGCGTCCAGCAGGGCCCGTACGGTCGCCTCCCAGGAGGCGAGGGCATGGCGGGAGCGGAAGGCGAGCAGCTCGTCCATGGTGTCGCGGGGCAGCCGGAGCCAGCCGCAGCCGGGGAAATGCTGTTCGACCATCTCGCGCCACACGGCCACGGGCATCCGGTACGCGGCTTCGCGGTCCCAGGGCACCGGTTCGACGCGGAAGCCGGCGTCGCCGGTGAAGGCGGTGCCGGAGAACAGCATCAGCAGCGGTACCTCGCCCTCCGTCAGGGCTTCGAAGTACCGGGTGGCGGCGATGTCCATGTCGTAGGTGCAGGGCACGACCAGGTCGGTCTCGGTCTCGTCGGTGAAGCTCGGGACCATGACGGAGACCTGGGCGAACTGCACGGGCTGGAGGGTGTTGCCCCAGCGGGAGCGCTCGCCGAAGAGGTCCGCGAGCCCTTCCGCCTCGGCGGGGCCGTAGCCGCGCCGGGCGGGTTCGATGCGGATCTGGCAGCGCAGGGCGATGGCGTGCACCGGGGCGCCGCCGGCCGCGGTGATCCGCAGCCGGAAGACGAGGGTGGGGCCGGCGGCGTACGGGTCGGCGCGTACCCCGGTGCAGGTGAAGGCGAATTCCGTCATCGGATCCCGTCCTCGTCCACCGCCGGGGGCAGGGGCTTGGCCCGTCGTTCCACCTGTTCGAAGAAGGTCTTCAGCGCGGCCCGGGCCTCCGCCCCGCCGTCGAAGCCCTGCCACAGCAGCCGCATCCGCCCCACCAGCTCGTAGCAGATGTCGATCGGCACCAGGTAGCAGTCGGTGCGGCCTTCCGACCGCCGTAGCAGCAGCGCCTCGACGTCGGGTTCGAGGAGCGTGGACAGTCGGCCGCTGCCGAGTGCGGACTGCCAGGTCTCGGGGTCGAGTTCGCTCTCGGTGGCGCCGGCCGGGCTCGGGTAGAGGGCGACCAGCCGGTCGAGGGCGGCGTTGCGGAGGAAGAACGCGACGCCGACCGGGATCTGGAGGAGTTCCCACGCGCCGTCGTCGAGCCGGTGGTCGGGGTCGGTGAGGTAGCGGTCCGGTACGGCCCGCAGCCGGCCGGTGCCCGCGCCCGGCCGGTCGAACAGCAGGGCGCAGGCGGTGCAGGCGCAGATCAGCGCGCGCTGTTCGGTCTGCACCAGGTGGCGGTGGTCCGGGGGCACGGCGACCCCGCACAGTTCGCAGGTCTCGGGCCGGGGCGGGCGCGGGCCCGCGAACCGGCGCAGCCCGCGCGGGGCGCGCGGGCCGTCGTGCAGGAGCCCGGGGCCGCTCACGGCACCCGCGCCGGGCTCGGGGGCCGGGTGCCGATCTGCAGGAGGGCGGGGGCGGGGGCCGCGGCGGGCTCCTGCTCCACGCCGGTCACCTCGGGGGCGAAGCAGGCCAGGGTGTCCTCCAGGGTCCGCCCGGCGTCGCGTCCGCCGCCGGCGCCCGAACCGCAGCCGCAGCCGGTGGAGGCGGCGGCGGGGCGCAGTCGCAGGATGCCGGTGTCCGCGTCGAAGCCCAGCAGTTCCAGCGGTTCGCCGTGGGCGGCGAGGGCGCGGTCGATGCGGGTGTGGACGTCCTCGGGGTGCAGGCCGTGCAGGGAGAGCAGGCTCGCCACGAGTTCGTCGCCGTAGACCGGTTCCAGCGGGCCGTCCCCGACCTTCTCGACGATCCGGGCGAGCCCGGCACCGTAGAAGTCCATGAGGACGCGCACCAGTTCCTCGGCCGCCGCGCAGGCGGCCCGGTCGCCGGTGGCGGCGAGCCGGTCGAGGACCTCCTCGACCCGGCGCCCGGCCTGGGGGCCGTCGATCGCGGCCCTCATCCGCCCAGTCCGCTCAGACCGGTGGGCACGTGCATCGTCTTGACCGTCTTGCCGCCGCCGACGTACATGTGGACTCCGCAGGGCAGACAGGGGTCGAAGCTGCGGACCGCGCGCATGATGTCGATGCCCTTGAAGTTCTCCGGGGTGTTCTCCTCGAAGATCGGGGTGTTCTGCACGGCGTCCTCGTACGGCCCGGGGGTGCCGAAGGTGTCGCGGGTGCTGGCGTTCCACGGGGTCGGCGGGTACGGGTGGTAGTTGGCGATCTTCCCGTCGCGGATCACCATGTGGTGGGAGAGCACGCCGCGTACGGCCTCGGTGAAGCCGACGCCGAGTCCCTCGTCCGGGACCTCGAACTTCTCCCAGGTCTGGGTGCGCCCGGCGCGGACCTCGGCGAGGCCCTTCTCGGCGCAGTGCAGGGCGATGGCGGCCGCGTAGGCCTGGAAGTAGGTGCGCGCGCGGTTGCGTTCCAGCGCGTTGCTCCACTTCGGGATCTTCCACTCGAAGCGGGTCTCGGGCTTGGTCATCGTGCGCGGCAGGGTGATCACGACGCTGTTGCCGGTGGCCTGCACGTAGTCGGTGTGGACCAGGCCCGACAGGGCGGTGGACCACAGGCGGGCGATGGGGCCGCCGCCGGTGTCCAGGGCCAGGTGGTCCTTGCCGTCGAACCAGCGGGGGGACATGACCCAGCTGTACTTGTCGTCGAAGTTGCGCTTCTGCGGGGCCGGGATGGTGTGCTGGTTCCACGGGTGGCGCGGGTCGACGGGGTTGCCGAGCGGGTCGTGGGTGACGAACTGCTCCTGGCCCTGCCAGTCGTCGTAGTACGAGCTGCCGAGGAGGATGCGGATGCCGAGGTTGATCTCGGTGAGGTCGTTGGTGACCAGCTTGCCGTCCACCACCACGCCCGGGGTGACGAACATCTTCCGTCCCCAGTCGGTCATGTTGGCGTACGTGAAGTCGCAGTACTCGGGGTCGTTGAGGGCGCCCCAGCAGCCGAGGAGGACGCGCCGGCGGCCGACCTCCTCGTAGCCGGGCAGGGCCTCGTAGAAGAAGTCGAACAGGTCGTCGTGGAGCGGGACGACCTTCTTCATGAACTCGCAGTACCGCATGAGGCGGCTCATGTAGTCCGTGAAGAGCTGGACGGAGGCGATGGTGCCGACGCCGCCCGGGTAGAGGGTGGAGGGGTGCACGTGGCGGCCCTCCATCAGGCAGAACATCTCGCGCGTGTAGCGGGAGACCTGGAGCGCCTCGCGGTAGAACTCGCCCTCGATGGGGTTGAGGGAGCGCATGATGTCGGCGATGGTCTTGTAGCCGTGCTCGCCGGCGTGCGGGGCGGGGGTGCGCTCGGCGAGCTCCAGGACGCCCGGGTTGGTCTCGCGGACCATCTTCTCGCAGTAGTCGACCCCGACCAGGTTCTCCTGGAAGATGTTGTGGTCGAACATGTACTCCGCGGACTCGCCCAGGTTGATGATCCACTCGGCGAGGTGGGGCGGCTTCACCCCGTAGGCCATGTTCTGCGCGTACACCGAGCAGGTGGCGTGGTTGTCACCGCAGATGCCGCAGATGCGGCTGGTGATGAAGTGCGCGTCGCGGGGGTCCTTGCCGCGCATGAAGACGCTGTAGCCGCGGAAGACCGACGAGGTGCTGTAGCACTCCGCGACCCGCTTCTGCTTGAAGTCGATCTTCGTGTGGATTCCGAGACTGCCCACGATCCGGGTGATCGGATCCCAGGCCATCTCCACCAGGCCGCTGCCGTCTGCGGCCGCCTTCGTCTTCGGTGTCATCGTTTCTGCCGTGACCCTTCTTCGGTGCGGAGAGCGGGAGTTGGGGGGGGTGCTTCCGTGGGATTGCGGCCCGTCACCAGGGCGGGCGGTAGCCCGTGGTCAGGGCGCGGCCGGTCTGCCTCCACTTCGGTTCCTCGTCCACGGTGTGGGCGGTGACCGAGCGGAGCCTGCGGATCAGCGCGCCGTACGCGCCGCTCGCGCGGGTGGAGACCTTGGCACCGGGAGGTTCGTCCATGAACGGCATGAACTTGTCGGGGAAGCCGGGCATCGTGCAGGCGATGCAGATGCCGCCGACGTTGGGACAGCCGCCGATGCCGTTCATCCAGCCGCGCTTGGGAACGTTGCACTTGACGACGGGGCCCCAGCAGCCGAGCTTGACCAGGCAGAGCGGGGAGTCGTAGGTCTCGGCGAACTCGCCCTGCTCGTAGTAGCCGCCGCGGTCGCAGCCCTCGTGGACGGTGGCCCCGAAGAGCCAGGTCGGGCGCAGCTTGTCGTCGAGGGGGATCATCGGGGCGGAGCCGGCCGCCTGGTAGAGCAGGTAGGTCAGGGTCTCCGAGAAGTTGTCCGGCTGGATCGGGCAACCCGGGACGCACACGATCGGGATGCCGGCCTTCGAGGTCCAGTCCCAGCCCAGGTAGTCGGGCACGCCCATGGCACCGGTCGGGTTGCCCTCCATCGCGTGGATACCGCCGTAGGTGGCGCAGGTACCGATGGCCACGACGGCGAGGGCCTTGGGGGCGAGGCGGTCGATCCACTCGCTGGTGGTGATGGGCTGACCGGTCTCCGGGTCGTCGCCGAAGCCGCACCAGTAGCCCTCGGGCTTGATCTTCTCGTTCGGGATCGACCCCTCGACGACCAGGACGAAGGGATCGATCTCGCCCCGCTCGCCCTTGAAGAACCACTCGATGAACGTGTCGGCGCCGCCGACCGGGCCGCATTCGAAGTCGATCAGCGGCCAGTGCACCGCGATCTTCGGCAGACCGGGCAGGACGCCGGTCACGATCTCCTCGATGCTCGGCTGCATCGCCGCCGTCAGGGACACGGAGTCGCCGTCGCAGCTCAGACCCGCGTTGATCCAGAGGATGTGGATCAGCGGGTCCTCTACCGGGTCCTTAGTCGCAGTGGCCATGGGACGGCTCCTCGGGGAGGTGATCGGGAAGGGGTGGGGGGAGGCGGCCTGCCTCACCCACACCTTTCTTGCTAACAGCAGTCCGGCCCGGGCGCCGCGTCAGGTGCGGCCAGTCCAGTGACACCGCGCGGCCTGACGGCCGACCCGCTCAGGTGGAGCGGGGTGGCGGTCGGGCGTTCCTTGCGGACGAAGGCGCGGCGCAGGGCGTGGTAGGGGGCGTCGGGGTCGAAGAAGGTCGCGTGCATCAGGGCCAGCTCGGCCCGGCGGTGGTCGGCCAGCGGCCGCTGCGCCTCGTCGCGTTCGCGCGCGGCCTTCTTCCCGGCGATCCGGGCGGCGGTGGCGGGGAGGGCGGCGAGGCGGGCCGCGAGGCGCTCCGTCTCGCGGGGGAAGTCTCCGGGCGGGCAGGGAACCGTACGGTCGACCAGTCCGAGCCCCTGGGCGGTGGCGGCGCTCAGCGGGAGGGCCTCGGTGGTGAGGCGGTCCGCGAGTGCGGGACCGACGCGGCGCGGCAGGGTGTACGTCCAGTACTCGGATCCGTGCAGGCCCATGAGGCGGTAGTGCGGGTTCAGGACGACGCCCGCGCGGCACCAGACCTCGTCGGCGGCGAGGGCGAGCATGGCCCCGCCGGCGGCGGCGTTGCCGCCGAGCGCGCTGACGACGAGCCGGTCGGTGGTGGTCAGCACCGCCTCGACCAGGTCGTTCATGGCGTTGATGTTGGCCCAGGACTCCTCGGCCGGGTCGGGCGCGGCCTCGATGACGCCGAGGTGGATGCCGTTGGAGAAGAAGTCGCGGCCGCCGCCGAGGACGAGAACGGTGGTGGGGCGGGTGCGGGCGGTCCGGTAGGCGTCCAGCAGGCGGCGGCAGTGCGCGGTGCTCATCGCGCCGCCGGGGAAGGAGAACGACAGGAAGCCGACCTCCCCTTCCTCGTGGTAGCCGATGTCGGACCAGGTGCGGTGGTGGGGGCCGGCCTCCGCCGGGGCGGGGACCTCGGGAAGCGGGGGCAGCCGGTCCGCGAGCGCGAGCGTGGCGGGCAGCTTGAGGGTGGCCGACCCTCCGGGCAGGCGGCGGGCGCGCAGCTCCGGGATCCAGACCGCCCCGTCGGCGGTGGCCCGGCAGAGCGCCCCGGCCCGGGTCGCCAGCAGCTCGCCGGGGCGGCCGCGCAGGTGCTCCTCGCGGTGCCCGCCGTGCAGGTACCACGCGCCGCCGAGCAGATCGTCGTCGCGTACGCCGGGCTGCGAGTCGGCGGCGCGCAGCGCGCGCAGGACGTCCTCGGTGGTGTCGCTGCCCCAGTCGATCCGGCGGTCCTCCTGGCGCAGCAGCGGGCGGGCGTGGCCGCTCGCCTGGGGCAGCGGGGTGTACGTACCGGAGGCGAACCGTTCCACCGCGAGCAGGACGGCCTCCAGCGCGGCGTCGGCGATCTCACCGCGGTAGAGGTCGCTCTTGCCGACCGGCGGCACCGGGCACGCGACGCTCGCCCACACGTCGCCGGCGTCCATCTCGGCGTTGGCCTGCAGAACCGTCACGCCCCACCGGGACTCGCCGTCCTGGACGGCCCGGTCGAGGGAGGAGGGACCGCGGTCGCCGACCGGTCCCGGGTGGACGACCAGGCAGGTGTGGGCCGCCCAGACCTCCTCGGGGATGGCGGTGCGCAGCATCGGGGCGAGCACGAGGTCGGGGCGGTGGCCGCGTACGGCGTCGGCCAGGGAGGATCCGGGCAGGGCGAGTTCGACCGCGACGCGGTGGCCGTGGTCGCGCAGCTCGGCGTGGACGCGCTGCGTGAGGCTGTTGAACGCGCTCGCGAGGAGCAGGACGTACAAGGGATCTCCCAGCGGCGGCCCGGAGCCGCGCGCGGCGGTGCCCGGCCTGGTCGGCGGCCCGTGGCCGGAAGATGACCGGCCGCCTGAGATGGTCGGGGAGATCCGGGCGCCCGCGGCCGAGGCAGCGCGGGAGCGTCACTCGAAAGCGCCTCTTCGGGCGTCCGCTCGGCCCTGGGGACGCCCGCCGGGCCGCTTCTTCCGGATGCCCTCGTGGGCCTCGTGTCCACCGGTCGGGGCTGTCGGGGGAACGGCCCTGCGGACGAGCATCCGAGGCATGAGAAATCGCCCCGTACGTATGGCCCGTTGGAGCGCCCGACACCCGTGGAGCGCGATCGTCGGATGGTTCGTGTTCGTCGTCCTGTGCCTCGGCGCCGGTATGGCGACCGGCAGCAACGCGGCGACCGCCGAGGACTTCCGGGTCGGGGAGGCCGGGCACGCCGAGTCGATGGCGGCCGAGGGCGGTCTTCAGCGCCGGCCCACCGAGCACGTCCTGATCCGCGCGAGATCCGGTGGACCCGACACCGGATCGGCGGCCGCCGCGGCCCGCGAGCTGACCGACCGGATGGCCGCGCTGCCCGAGGTCGCCGAGGTGGCCGCCCCGGTCCGTTCGCGGGACGGCCACGCCCTGCGCGTGACCGTGGTCCTCAAGGGCGTCGAGCTGGAGGGCAGGAAGAACGTCGTCCCGCTCCTCGCACAGACGGCGAAGGTGGCCGCCGACCATCCGGACCTGGTCGTGGAGGAGACCGGCTCGCCCGCCATCAGCAAGGGCGTCAACGACCAGCGCGCCGACGACCTCGCGCTCTCCGAGCGCCTCACCCTGCCGGTCACCCTCGTCATCCTGCTGGTCGTCTTCGGTTCCGCGGTCATGGCCGGGGTGCCGTTGCTGCTGGCGCTCTCCTCGATCGCCGCCTCCCTGGGCCTGGCCGTGCTCGCCTCCCAGGTCCTGCCCGACCCCGGGGTCGGGACGTCTTCCACGGGACGGTCACGGTCGCGGCGATCCGACTGCGGCTCCGCCCGTGACCACCGCGTCCTCGGCTATACCTCTTCCGGGACCAGGACGCCGAGCTCGACTTCCTCGAAAACGCGTGACCACCAGGATTCTTCATCCTCGAACACCCCCGGATCACTGCGCCGGGCCCGCTCATTCACGGCTTCGACGTAGTCCTCGTAGTCGTCGTCCGCATCGCTCTTTCCCGAGCAGACGAACGCCTCCCACACCTCCAGGACGTTCTGCAGACCGGCCACCGAAGAGTTGACCAGCCCGTACTGCTGGTCCTCATCGCCGTCATAGCCGCGGACCATCCAGACTTCACCGCTGTCGATCAGCAGCCAGTACGTGTTGACGCCGTCCTCGAACGCGCCGAGGAACGCAGCCCGACCCGGCGGAAGGTCTCGGACCTCCAGCTCCCTACCCGAGTCCCGCACGAACATGCGATTGCAGTCGGCCGGCAACCCTTGTTCGCCCAGCCCAGACACCGCCTCGCGGCCCACACCCAGGCGCGCGAGAGCACTCGCGTCGTACGACAGCCATTGCGCACTCGGCAACCGGCACCCCCTGCTCGATCCGTCCCGCCGATCCTCCCTCAGACCTCGTGGACGGCCTACCGGACAGGCACCAGGAGCTGTCCGGCCGATCATGTGACTGCCGCCTCGTCGGATCGTTGTCCTGTGTATGGGGCGGGGTGAACGCGGTGATCTGTCGGATGCAGAGTGGGAACGGTTGCGGCCATTCCTGCCCGTCAGCAATGGTCGGTGCGGGCGGTGGCGCGACCACCGGCAGGTGATCGACGGGATCTTGCACCGGGTGCGGACCGGGGTGCACTGGCGTGATCTACCCGAACGATTCGGGCCGTGGAAGACGGTCTACGAGCGCCATCGACTCTGGTCTGCGGACGGCACCTGGGAACGACTGCTGCAGCAGCTCCAGGCAGCAGCCGACGCGGTGGGCGAGATCGACTGGGACGTCTCGCTGGATTCCACCGTCGTGCGCGCGCACCAGCACGCGGCCGGCGCCCGCACCGAGCCGCCCCCGGCCCTTGCCGCCCCAAGGGGGGGGCGAGTCGCTGGAACACCAGGACGAAACTCCCTGGCAGCGTCTCGTCGGCCGGCTGGCGGAGGTGGTGCAGGAGGCGAGGGTCCGGGGCGTTCGCGCGGCGGTTTCACAAGCAAGATCCACCTGAGCGCCGACGGCCGCTGCCGCCCGCTGTCCCTGAGCGTCACGCCGGGGCAATGGGCCGACTGCACCCAGTTCGCCGCGGTGCTGGAGAAGATCCGGGTCCCCGGGCCCAGGGCGGGCCGGCCCCGCAAGAAACCGGACAGCGTCGCAGCAGACAAGGCCTACAGCAACAGTCCCTGCCGTCAATACCTGCGGCGGCGCGCCATCGTCCACACCATCCCGGAGAAGGCCGACAGCCAGGCCGCCCGCCTGCGCAAGGGATCACGAGGCGGACGGCCACCGGGATTCCACGAGGAGCGGTACAAGAAGCGCAACACCGTCGAACGAACCGTCAACAGGCTCAAGAACTTCCGCGCGGTGGCTACGCGGTATGACAAGCGGGGCTACGTATTCCTCGGCCCTGTCTCAGCTGCAGCTGTCATCGTATGGCTCCGCTCATGACCGGCCACTCATGTTCAAGCCGAGTGCGGAAGCCCGGCCGACCGCGGCAAACAGAACGAGTGGCAGCTCCTTGTCGCCCTGCCCGATCGACAGCGCGAGCCAACGACCGCGGTCGGGAAGCGGCCACACCTGCATGCTCACGGCCTGTTGGCTGAGGTAGTCGAGCGGCTCGGGCACCGACTCTCCCTCGTAGCCGGCACTGAGATACGGTCCGAGGTCCACGACGAACGCATCACCCCACCAAGCAGTCAGGCGTGCTGCCAGGTCGTCGAGGCAGGCCTGCAGTTCGGCTTCGGCCTCAACCCAGGCCTGCCCGTCGTCGTCATCCCAGAAGTCCCGACTGACCTGCAGCATGCGCACATGATGCTCTGGCCCGCCTTCCCCGGAGGCGTCGACATACGCCGACTCCGGGAACGGCTGCACGGCCAACGCCTCAATCGTCGACAGGTACTTCTCAGTGGTCATGGGCGCAGGTTATGGGACCACGCAGACAAGTAACGCCGATCATGCGCGCCGACCAATGATCGGCCGGACAGCTCCTAGTCGCCGTCCTCGATTCCGATGGACTCCGCCAGGTCCTTGTGCGCCCGGCCCGTCTCGCCCTGGCGTTCGCCCTGTTCCAGGAGCACGGCGGCGATCGCGTCGAGTTTGCGTTGGATCGCGTGCTCGGCCCGGCGTTCGGAGTTCTTCAGCAGGGCCAGGAGCAGCAGGGCGACCGCGCCCATCGCGTCGCCGAACAGGTGCTGCCAGCTCGTGTCCAGGTGGGCGAGGTGGGCGACGACGAAGGCGGCCACCAGCAGGACGCAGAACACCGAGAAGGCGGGCGAGCTGGTGAAGTTCGAGGCCAGCTCGGCCAGCTTCTCGAATGGTCCGAGCCGCCCCTGGCCGCCCTTCTTCGCGGGATGTTCGAAGGCCATGGTGTGCACGTGCCCGCTCCGGCCGCACCCCATCCCCTCCGGGCCGGTCAAGCACCCGACCGGCCCAGGTCGGGGAGGGGCCGTCCGGGGCCGCTACCGGCCCCGGGCGGTCACTTCGCCCGGACCGGCGCCCACAGGCTGACGCTCCATATGTCCCCGTGCCCCGCGTGGTAGCCCCGCTCCTCCTCCTCGTCGTCCACGACGATCACCGAGACGTTCGACGCGGCCGCCCGGTATTCGAGGAAGCCGCCCTGGTCGCCGACCGTCAGCTCCGGGGCTCCGGGGACGCGTCCGAGCTCCTCCCGCACGTCCGCCCAGGCGACGTGGCGGGGGAACTCGACCCCCGTCGTACGCGCCCATTCCCGCGCCAGGTCCGGACCGGACGCGAGCCGGTGCAGCTCGATGGAGCCGCCGGACATCACCCACTCGTCGCCGGGGTTGAAGTAGAACTCGACGAATCCGTAGTCGCGGCGCAGCGACTCGCCCGCTTCGTCGACCACGTCGACGAAGCGGTGGCGGATCGCCCGGTCGACCTCGCCGAGCGTGGAGCCGATGCCGATCCCGTGCAGGCGGCCGGTCCTGAGGAAGGAGGCGAGGAAGTCGATGCCGGTCACGGCCGGTTCTCCGATGTGTCGTTGCCGCCCCACGCGAAGGCGTAGGGGTCCGCTCCGCCTACGTACGCGCAGCCGATTCCGGTGTCGGGCAGGTCGAATTCCGCGCGCAGCCACCCGTCCATGGCGAGCCCGGCCACCTCCGGCCGGTAGTCGGTCAGCGGGAAGTCGAGGGAGACGATCTCGAGGTAGACGCCCTCCGGGCACCTGGCGCCGAGCTCCTCGGCGCGCAGCGCCACGACGAAGGAGAGCCAGGCCAGGTCCTCCCTGTGGAGGCTCGTCTCCGGCAGCAGCAGGCGGACTCCTCGGTGGATCACCACGGGGGAGGTCGCCGCTTCGCCCGGTGGCAGGGTGCGGGCCGAGAGGTCCGCGGCCAGTCCGCCGAGCGGGCTCCTGAGCCGATATCTGAACGTTCGCATCATTGCACTCATCTGACGAGCTCTCCGGACTGCGGGATTGCGCCTCGGTTCTCCCCGCTCATTGTCGCGGCAGGCCGACGGGGCCCGGGATCGGAAACCGTTGAATGTGCTCCGCGCAGTGCGCAGGATGGCCCTGAGCGAGGGAGGTCCGTCATCGCGTCCGTCGAAGTGACCACCGAGACCGTGCGCGCCGAGGACGGTGCCACGGTCCGGGTCCGGTTCCACCGAAGGCCCGAGGATCCGTCGGCGCCGGTGCTGGTGTGCATGCCCGCCATGGGGACCAGGGCCGTCTCCTACACACCTCTGGCGGAGGCCCTCGTGGAGGCGGGTTTCCAGGTGGTCCTCGGGGAGCTGCGGGGGCAGGGCACGAGTTCGGTCCAGGTGCGGCGCGGGGTGCGTTACGGCTACCACGAGATGGTGGCGTACGACTACCCCGCGCTGTTCGGGGCGGTCGCGGCCGCCTTCCCCGGGGCGCCGCGCCTCCTGCTCGGGCACAGCCTCGGCGGGCAGCTCGGCACGCTCTACCTCAGCCAGGAGCCGCACATGGCCGCGGGCGCGATCCTGGTGGGCGTCCCGTCCTGCCACTACCGCGGCTGGCCCTTCCCGCGGAACCTGGGGATGCTCGCCGGGTTCCAGGTCGCGGCCGCCTTCGCCGCGGTGTACGGGTACTTCCCCGGACGCCGGCTGGGGGTGCTGGGGAACGACTCCGCGCAGGTCCTGCGGGACATGGCCACCCAGGTCCGCACCGGCCGCTACGACGTGCCGTCCTCGCCGGTGGACTTCGAGCCCTGGCTGGCCCGGATGGACCTGCCGGTGCTGGCGGTGGCCATCGAGGGCGACGCCATGGCGCCGCCCGGCGGGGTGCGCGGACTCTGCGACAAGCTCACGAGCGCGCGGGTGACGTACGCGCAGCTGGTGCTCCCCGAAGGAGCGCTGGGCGGCCCGCACTACGGCTGGATCCGTGACAACGCCGCGCTCGTCGAGCGGGTACGGGCCTTCGTGGACCGGAACTGACGTCCTCAGCGGCCGAGGGTGTCAGCGGAGGAGGGCCGGGGAGGAGGCTCCGGGGGCCAGCAGCCGCGGGGCGCCACCGCCGTCCGCCTGGACGGTCCACAGGTCCGTGCTGTCGGCGGCGCCGTCGGTGGGCAGGCCGTAGGCGAGGGTACGGTCGTCGAGCCAGGCGGCCTGGTCGTCCACGCTGCGCTTCTCGGCGAGCGCGTGCTCGCGCAGTGTCCCGAGGTCCATCACGTGCTCGCGCCAGAGCGAGGCCCCGGCCCGGACCCGCTTCTTGTACGCGATGCGCGTCTCGTCCGGGGACAGGGAAGGGCATTCGACGTTCTTGGCGAGGGTCTTGACGCTGCGCCCCGAGATCGAGCCCTTCACCAGGTGGGTCTCGCCGCCGGTGGAGACGGTGGCGTAGAAGGTGTCGTCGTCCTTGGAGAAGGTGACGCCCCAGAAGTTCACGTCCTGCGCGCGGTGCTGCCGGCCGTCCATGTCGATGGCGAACTCCTCCAGGTTCGCCTCCAGCTTCCAGGTACGGGTGTCCACGATCGCGGTACGGGTGGAGAAGAAGGCGGCGCCGTAGGACTCGCCGGAGACGAAGACGGTCCAGGCGGCGAACCGGCCGCTGGGTGAGACCCGGGCCCGGCTGGGAGTTCCCGCGAGGGGGAAGCTGCGCAGCGTGCGCAGTTCGGAGTCGACGATCAGGGCCGTGTTGTCCTGGGCGAGCGCGCCCGGCGTGGAGCGCAGGCACACGCCCGTACCGGCGGCGGCGTAGAAGCGGCGGCAGTCGAGTTCGGAGGCGGTGCGTTCGGAGTCGGGTGCGTCGGCCGGGACGGAGGCGAGGGCCCCGCGGTGCGGACCCTGCCCGCCGTTGAGGAAGGTCAGGGAGCCGGGGCGGTCGAGGGTGACGGTCCCGGCGGTGACCGTCGGACCGCCCGCGGACGGTTTGTCGTCGCGGGAGGCGGAGCGCAGCACCAGCGTGGCGGCGAGGCCTCCGAGCAGCAGCACCGCCACCGCGAGGACGAGCAGGCGACGGGACGGGGACAGCGTCATCTGGGGGGCCTCACGGGCTTCGGGTCGGTCGGGTCGGTCGGGCCGGGGCGGGTCGGATCGGGGCGGCTCGGGGCGCGTCCGGGCGAGTCGGTTCGGGTCGGGTCGGTTCTCATCGGGTGTCCTGCGGCGCCGACGGGCGCAGGACGAAGCCGGCGACGGCCGCGCAGCACAGCAGGCCGGCCGCGGCGGCGGCCAGGGCCGGGCCGGTACCCCACAGGGTCCAGGCCGCGCCGAAGGCGAGCGAGCAGCCGAAGCGGGCCAGCGCCTGGCCCGTGCCGACCAGGGCCATGCCGGTGGCGCGCAGTTCGCCGGGGACGGTGGCGGCGACGGCGGCGGGCAGCACGCCGTCGGTGGCGGCGTAGAACATGCCGTGCAGCGCGAGGACGAGGAAGGGCAGGGCGGGCCAGGCGGGAGCCCAGAGCAGCAGCGCGTAGCCGGCCAGCAGGAGGGCGTGTCCGGTGAGGAAGACGGTGCGCCGGCCGATCCGGTCGGCGAGGGCCCCGGCGGGCACGGCGAGCAGCAGGAACACGGCGGCGGTCCCCAGCGGCATGAGCGGGAACCACTGGTCGCCGATGCCGGTGCGGCGTTGCAGGAGCAGGTAGACGAAGGCGTCGCTGACGGTGGTCAGGCCCAGCAGAACGGCGCAGATGGCCAGGTTGCGCAGCCGGGGCAGGCGCAGCAGGCCGAGCGCGTCGCGCAGCCGTACGGGGGCCGGCCGGTCCGCGTCACGGGCCGTGGCGGCGGTGGCCTTCGCCGGGGTGGCCTTCGCCGCGACGGCCTTCGCCGGGGTGGCCTTCGCCGAGGCGGCCTTCGCCGAGGCGGCGGGCGGGGTGGGCACCGGGTCGACGCCGGAGGGGACGAAGAGCATGAGGACCACGACACCGAGTACGGCGACGCAGGCGCTGACGCCGAAGACGGCGTCGTAACCGTCGACCGTCAGGCTCAGGATGAGGAAGGCGGCGAGCGGCCCGAGCAGCGCCCCGGTGGTGTCCATGGCCCGGTGCACACCGAAGGCGCGCCCTTGTAACTCGGGTGGTGTGGACAGGGAGATCAGCGCGTCGCGCGGGGCGGTGCGCAGTCCCTTGCCGGTGCGTTCCAGGGTGAGGATCACACTGATCGGGCCCAGGCTGTGGGCGAACAGGAGCAGCGGTTTGCACAGGGCCGACAGGCCGTAGCCGATGCCGGCGATCAGCTTGTGGTTGCGGACCCGGTCGGCGAGGTGGCCGCCGGTCAGCTGCACGAGGGCGCTGACCCCGTTGTAGACGCCGTCGAGCGCCCCGAAGCCGAGGGGGCTCAGGCCCAACCCGGCGATCAGGTACAGGGGCAGCACTGCGGTGACCATCTCCGAGGAGATGTCGGTGATCATGCTGACCGCGCCCAGGGCGAGGACGGTCGAGGCGACCGCGGGTGCCCGGACGGGTCCCCGGTCCGGAGCGGTCTTCGCGCCCTCGGGCGCGGGCGCGGAGCGGTCCGCGAGGTACATGCTCAAGAGCTCCCGATGCCGACGGACTTGAGTGCACTCGAACGTGCGAGTGGAACCCTAATGGTTGTACGGGCCAACGGTGGGGCGTTCGACCGGATTTGGCCGTTCGCCCCGCCGCCGACCCGGGCCGGGGTGGAGTGGGCGGAGTGGAGTGGGTGGAGTGGGTGCGGGGAGGGAGGGTCAGCCCTGCCGGCTGCTCTCGTCCCGCAGCCAGGTGGAGAAGTCCTGGTCCCGGATGGCCTTGCGGGAGCCCCGGCGGGCGGCGAGCGCGGCCACCACGAACACCACCACCCCGGGCAGCAGCGCCGGCCGGGCCCACAGCAGGGCGCGCAGATCCGCCGTGCCCGTCCGCGCGGTCTGCTCGGACACCGGCTCCGGCGCCCGCTCCGGCGCCTGCTCCGACACCGACACCGACACCGACTCCGGCGCCTCGGCCCGCCGCGCCGCCTGGTAGCGCTCGAACTCGGCCGAGGAGGTCGCCGCCCGGACCCGCCGCCGGATCAGGTCGGACCAGGTGCGCGGCGGGCGGACGACCACCCGGGCCGCCTCGACCACGCGCCGCTCCCCCGGTCCGAAGGCGAGGGACGCGGCCAGGTCGTCGGCCATCAGCGGGGGCAGCGCGGCGAGCCGCTCGTGCCCCGGCTCGGTCACGGCGATGACCCCCCGGCCGAACAGCCCCTCGCGGACGGCGGGCAGCCGCTGCCACACCCGGTAGTACGCCCGCACCGGCCAGGCGCAGCCGGCCAGCGGGATGTCCCGGCCCGGCGCGGCGGCGAGCAGCTCCGGGTTCCGTTCGAGGGCGCCCACCAGGGCCCGTACGTCGGCGGCCCCGACGACGACGTCGGCGTCCACGTACAGCCGGGGGAAGCCCCTCGCGTGCTCGTCGCCCACCCGAAGTGCCTGATGTTTGGAGGGGGTCGGGATCTCGACCACGCGTACGCGGTCGCCGCGCCCGGCCGCCACGCGGGCGGTGTCGTCCGTACAGCCGTTGCACACCACGACGATGTCGGGCCCGGGCACCGAGGTGTCGGCCAGGAGCGCGTCGAGGAGCCGGCCGATGACCCGGCCTTCGTTGTGGGCCGGTATCACGATGCTGGTCACCCGGGCAGTATGCATGGTCGAACACCCGCGCCAGGCGATTACGTCAACTCTGCCCGGGGGTACGCCCGGTGGACTAGATTGAGCGGCGCCGACCGGATTCGGCACGCTTCGGCGACGCCGATGTCCGGCACCTGGCGAAGGCGGTAGGCGGTAGGCGGTACGGGTTCGGCTGCTTGTGGGGAACAGGCGGTCGGGCCGGGGGCGAAGCACTCGAATCACGTAGGGCATCGGTTGTGGGGGGCCATCACCGTTGAGCAGGTCACGCACGGGACGCGCAGGCGTCCGGGCTGCCGTCGACGACATTTCCCTCCATCACACGCGTCCCGGCCATGAGTTGGCGACACGCCGTCCGGCGTGCGCGGAAGGAAGGGAAACGCCGTGAAGGACACCGCGAAGGACGCGGGGCAGGGCGCGGGTCAGGACACGGGCGTCACCGGCAAGGGGTCCGCCCCCTTAGGTGTCGCCGTGGTCGGCGCGGGCTACTGGGGCCCCAATCTCGTCCGCAACTTCCAGTCCAGTGACCGGTTCCGGCTGCGCTGGCTCTGCGATCTGAACGTGGACCGGGCCCGGCAGGTGCTCGGCGCGTACTCCACGGTCCAGGCCACCGGCGACTACGAGGCGGTCCTCGCCGACCCGGAGGTCGACGCGGTCGCCGTGGCCACCCCGGCGGGCACGCACCTCGATGTGGCGCTGGCCGCGCTGCGCGCCGGCAAGCACGTCCTCGTGGAGAAGCCCCTGGCGGCCACGTACGAGGACGGGCTGCGGCTGGTGAACGAGGCCGAGGAGCGCGGTCTCACGCTGATGTGCGACCACACCTACTGCTACACCCCGGCCGTGGGCCGGATCCGCGAGATGGTCCGCTCGGGCGAACTCGGCGAGATCCACTACGTGGACTCGGTACGGATCAACCTGGGGCTCGTCCAGAAGGACATCGACGTCCTGTGGGACCTGGCCCCCCACGACCTCTCCGTCCTGGACTTCATCCTCCCGGACCATGTGCAGCCGGTCGCCGTCGCCGCGCACGGAGCCGATCCCATCGGAGCCGGCCAGTCCTGCGTGGCCTACCTGACCCTCCAGCTGAACACCGGCGCCATCGCGCACGTGCACGTCAACTGGCTCTCCCCGACCAAGGTGCGCACCACCATGGTCGGCGGCTCCAAGCGCACCCTGGTGTGGGACGACCTCAACCCGACCCAGCGCGTAGCGGTGTTCGACCGCGGGGTGGACCTGAGCGCCCCGCAGGAGATCGGCGCGGACGAGCGCCGGGACATGCTCGTCTCCTACCGGACCGGCGACATGGTGGCGCCCGCGATCGGCGAGAAGGAGGCCCTGCGCAGCATGGTCGAGGAGTTCGCCACGTCCATCACGACGGGACGGCCGCCGCTGACGGACGGCCGGGCGGGACTGAAGGTGCTGGACATCCTGGAAGCGGCCTCCCGGAGCCTGGAGTTCCGCGGAGCGGTCGTCGGACTGCGCACCGGGCGTTGACCCTCCGTCATCCGATCACTCGCAAGACCACGACAGAACATTCAGTGGGGGGCAGGACGTTGAGCAGCGTACGAGGCAAGAGGATTCTGGTCACCGGAGGGTCGGGCACGATCGGCTCGCACCTGGTGGACCTGCTGGTGGACAACGGGGCACGTGAGGTCGTCGTGCTCGACAACTTCGTGCGGGGGCGGACCGCCAACCTGGCCCGCGCCCTGCCGAGCGGGGTGGTGGAGGTCGTCGAGGGCGACATCCGCGACGTGGCCACGGTACGGAAGGCGACCGAGGGCGCCGAGCTGGTCTTCCACCTCGCCGCCATCCGGATCACCCAGTGCGCGGAGGACCCGCGGCTGGCGAACGAGGTCATGGTGGACGGCACCTTCAACGTGCTGGAGGCGGCCGCGGCCGCCGGGGTGGGCAAGGTGATCGCCTCGTCCTCGGCCTCGGTCTACGGCCTGGCCGAGGAGTTCCCGACCACCGAGCGCCACCACCCGTACAACAACGACACCTTCTACGGCGCGGCGAAGGCCTTCAACGAGGGGGTGCTGCGCAGCTTCCACTCCATGTACGGGCTGGACTACGTGGCCCTGCGCTACTTCAACGTGTACGGCCCCCGGATGGACATCCACGGCCTCTACACCGAGGTGCTGATCCGTTGGATGGAGCGGATCGCCTCGGGCGAGCCGCCGCTGATCCTCGGCGACGGCCTGCAGACCATGGACTTCGTCGACGTCCGGGACATCGCGCGCGCCAACCTGCTGGCCGCCCAGTCGGACCTGACCGACGAGGTGTTCAACGTCGCGAGCGGCACGGAGACCAGCCTGCTCCAGCTCGCGAACGGCCTGTTGGAGGCGATGGGCGCCGAAGGCCTGGTGCCCGAGCACGGGCCGGCCCGCGCCGTGAACGGCGTCACCCGGCGGCTCGCGGACACCTCGGGGGCCGCGGAGCGGCTCGGCTTCACCGCCGAGATCGACCTGCGCACCGGCCTGCGGGACCTGGTGCGGTGGTGGCGGGCCGAGCGCGCCGCCGACGCTGCCGCGGCTGCCACCGAGGCGGGCCGATGAGCGCCCCGGACGCCGCTCCCGCCGCCGCCCCGGACGCCGCTCCCGTCGCCGCCCCCGCCCGGATCCCGGTGATGGTGCCGTGGCTGGGCGAGGAGGAGGCGAAGGCCGCCGCCGACGCGGTGCTCTCCGGCTGGGTGGCCCAAGGCCCGCGGGTCGCCGAGTTCGAGCGGGCCTTCGCCGAGCGGGTGGGCGCCGAGCACGGCATCGCGGTGAGCTCGTGCACCACCGCCCTGCACCTGGCCCTGATCGCGCTGGACCTCGGACCCGGCGACGAGGTGATCGTCCCCTCGCTGTCCTTCATCGCCACGGCCAACGCCGTGCGCCACGTGGGCGCCCGACCGGTGTTCGCGGACGTCGAGGAGGCCACCGGCAACCTCACCCCGGCCACCGTGGACGCGGTGCGCACGCCGAGGACCAAGGCGGTGATCGCCGTCCACCAGGGCGGGGTGCCCGCGGACGTGCACGCGCTGCGCGCGGTGTGCGCCGACTGGGACGTGGCCCTGGTGGAGGACGCCGCCTGCGGCATCGGCGCGACGGTCGGCGGCAAGTCGGTGGGCCACGGCGCGCTGCTCGCCGCCTGGTCCTTCCACCCCCGCAAGGTGATCACCACCGGCGAGGGCGGCATGCTCACCACGGACGACGCGCGATGGGCGGAGCGGCTGCGCCGGCTGCGCGAGCACGGCATGAACGTGTCCGCCGCGCAGCGCCACGCCAGCAGCAAGCCGGTCGTCGAGAGCTACCTGGAGGTCGGCTACAACTACCGGATGACCGACATCCAGGCCGCGGTCGGCCTGGTGCAGCTCGGCAAGCTGGACGAGATCGTGGCCCGGCGGCGCGCTCTCGCGGCCCGGTACACGGAGCTGCTGAGCCCGATCCCGGGGCTGCGCCCGCTCCGGGACCCCGGTCACGGCCAGGGCAACTTCCAGTCGTACTGGGTGCTGCCGGCCGAGGACTTCCCCGTCGGCCGGGACGAGCTGCTCGCGGCGCTCGCCGAGGCCGGGATCTCGGCCCGGCGCGGGATCATGGCCTCGCACCTGGAGCCCGCGTACGCCGGCCACGGCGCGGCGCCGCTGCCGGTCACCGAGCGGATCAGCCGCGACTCCCTCATCCTGCCGCTGTTCCACACGATGACGCGGGAGCAGCAGGACCGGGTGGTGGCGGTGCTGCGCGAACAGGCGGGCGGATGAGCGGCCCGCCGCCGCGGACCGAGGATCTGCTGATCGTCGGGGCGGGCGGGTTCGCCCGCGAGACCGCCCAGGCGGTACGGGACGCGGCCGCCGCGGCGGCCGCGTCCGGCCGGGCGCCGCGGTGGCGCCTGGCCGGGCACCTCGACGACGATCCGGGCCTGCACGGCAGGGAGGTCGACGGGGTGCCGGTGCTGGGCGGCGGCCACCTCGTGCACGAGCTGCCCGCGGCCCGGGTGGTGGTCTGCGTGGGCAGTCCGCGCGACTACGCCGTGCGGGCCCGGCTGGTACGGCGCCTGGGGCTGCCCGGGAGCCGGTACGCGACGGTGGTCCACCCGACGGCGGTGGTCTCGGGGTCCTCGCTGCTCGGCGCGGGCTCGGTGCTGCTCGCGCACTGCGTGCTGACGGCCGCCGTCCGGCTCGGGTCCCACGTGGCGGTGATGCCGCACGTGGTGCTCACCCACGACGACCGGATCGGGGACTTCGCCACGCTCGCCTCGGGCGTCCGCCTCGGCGGCGGGGTGCGGCTGGGGCGCGGGGCGTACGTGGGCGCGGGAGCGCTGGTGCGCGAGGGCACGTCGGTCGGCGCCTGGTCGCTGACCGGGATGGGAAGCACGGTTCTGGCCGATGTGCCGCCCGGTGAGGTGTGGGCCGGAAGCCCCGCCCGCCGGCTGCGCGCGGCGGGGGGCCCGGCGCTCGACGAGCTGCGGGCCGATGGCGAGGAGAAGGCCGGCCGGTGGCCGGAGACACGGATGGGGAGCACAGTCGTATGAACCAGATACCGCTCGTCGACCTGAAGGCGGCGCACGCCGAGGTCGCCGAGGAATTACGGGCAGGCTTCGACCGTGTGCTCGCCGACACCGCTTTCATCGGCGGTGCGGAGGTCCGCGCGTTCGAGCGTGAGTACGCCGACTTCGCGGGGGTCGGGCACTGCGTGGGGGTCGCCAACGGCACCGACGCCCTCGAACTCGCCCTGCGCGTGAGCGGGGTGGGGGTCGGCGACGAGGTGGTGCTGCCCGCGAACACCTTCATCGCCACCGCGGGCGCCGTCGCCCGCATCGGTGCCCGGCCGGTGCTGGTGGACTGCCTCCCCGACACCCTGCTGATGGATCCGCGGGCCGCTCTGGAGGCCGTAGGCAAGGACACCCGCGCGGTGGTCCCCGTCCACCTCTACGGGCAGTGCGCGGACACCGAGGCGCTGGCGGCGGGCCTGCCGGCGCACGTGCGGATCGTCGAGGACGCCGCGCAGAGCCAGGGCGCGACCCGCGACGGCCGCTCCCCCGGCAGCGGGGGCATCGCGGCGACCAGTTTCTACCCGGGCAAGAACCTCGGCGCGTACGGCGACGCGGGAGCGGTGGTGACCGACGACGAGGAGAGCGCGGACCTGGTCCGGGCCCTCGCCAACCACGGCGGCATCGCCAAGTACCGCCACGACGTGGCCGGGTTCAACAGCCGCCTCGACGGTCTGCAGGCCGTGGTGCTGCGGGCGAAGTTGGCCCGGCTCTCCGAGGGGAACGCGGCCCGCCGGGCCGCCGCCGCCCGTTACGACGAGCTGCTGGGCGACCTCGCCTCCGGTGGCCGGCTCACCCTGCCGGTCACGGACGCGGCCAATGTCCACGTGTGGCACCTGTACGTCGTCCGGGTGGCCGGAGCGGACCGCGACGCCGTCGTCGGGAAGCTCAACGCGGAGGGCATCGGCGCGGGTGTGCACTACCCGGCGCCGGTCCACCTGACGCCGGCCTTCGCCCAACTCGGGCACACCCGAGGCGACTTCCCGCACGCCGAACAGGCGGCGGACCGGATGCTCTCGCTCCCCCTCTTCCCGCAGATCACCGCGGCCCAGCAGGAGCGGGTCGCGGAAACCCTCCGCAACGCCCTGCGCTGACCCCACGCGCTCACGCAAACAATGAGGTCCAGATGAACAGACGGACAAGGTTGCTTCGTTACGGTCTCTTCACCGTGATCGCGGCCTTGATGGCCACGGTCCTGCCACCGGCGGCGGTGGCCGGTGCGGTCGATCCCTGCGGTCCCACCACGAACGCCGTCGTGTGCGAGAACTCCAAGCCCGGCACACCGATGGAGGACTGGTTCGCACCCAGCGCGTACGGCGACATCAAGGGTTTCCCGGCCCAGACGAGCGTCCAGGCCGGCGAGACCGTGCAGTTCAAGATCCAGTCGCCGACGTCGTACAAGGTCTCGGTCTACCGCCTCGGCCACTACGGCGGCAGCGGGGCGCGCCTGATGTCGACCCCGGCACAGGCGGCCCAGACCTATCCGGCGAACTTCGCGCCGGGCGGCAATCCGGCGACCTGCGCCAAGAAGGCCGCCACCGGGTTGGTCGACTGCGGTAACTGGCCCGTCACCGCGACGTGGACCGTACCGGCCGACGCCGTGTCCGGGCTCTACGTCGTCAACTTCGACCAGGCGGACGGCAATGGTGTGATGCCGTACCCGTTCGTCGTCCGCAACGACTCCAGCCACTCCGACATCGTCGTGCAGACCAGTGACCAGACCTGGCAGGCGTACAACAACTACGGCGGCCAGGACCTGTACGACGGCGGCGGCCCCGCCCCGGACGGGCGGGCGTACGAGGTCAGCTACAACCGGCCGATGGACATCGGCGGGGACAACGGGATCTACGGGTCCGAGTTCCAGATGATCGCCTGGCTGGAGCGCAACGGCTACGACGTGAGCTACATGTCCGGGATCGACATGTCGGTCCGCGGCGGGACCCTGCTGCAGAACCACAAGGTCTTCCTGTCGTCCGGGCACGACGAGTACTGGACCCAGGAGCAGTTCACGAACGCGCTGAACGCGCGCCGGGCCGGGGTCCACCAGACGTACTTCAGCGGCAACGAGGTCTTCTGGAAGACCCGTCTGGCGCCGAGCATCGACGGCGCGAACACCGCCAACCGGACGCTGGTCTCGTACAAGGAGACCAAGCTGTCCTTCCCGCAGCCGAACGGCATCCCCGACCCGAGCGGGATCTGGACGGGCACCTTCATGGACCCGGCCAGCGCCACGAACGGCCGCCCCTTCCAGCCGCAGAACCAGCTGACCGGCTCGATGTTCAGCGTCAACGGCTACCGCAGCGACGCGATCACCGTGCCGGGCACCTTCGCCAAGCAGCGGCTGTGGCGCAACACCACGGTCGCGAACCTCACCCCCTCGCAGACCGCCACGTTCCCCACCGGCACGCTCGGCTACGAGTGGGACAGCGACGTGGAGAACGCCAGCAGGCCCGCCGGGCAGATCACGATGTCCTCCACCACGGTGGACATCGAGGACGGCAAGCTCCTCAAGGACTACGGCAACACCTACGGCAACGGCACCGCCACGCACAGCCTGGTGGCCTTCCGCGACCAGACCTCGCACGCACTGGTGTTCGGCGCGGGCACGGTCCAGTGGTCCTGGGGCCTGACCAACATGCCGACCGGCAACCCCGACGACACGGTGGTCACCGCGGACAAGCGGATGCAGCAGGCCACGGTGAACATCTTCGCCGACATGGGCGTGCAGCCCCGGTCCCTGCAGAGCGACCTGGTCGCCTCCACCGCCTCCACGGACACCGTGGGCCCGGGCGTGACGGTGACCAGCCCGGCGGCGAACGCGACCGTACCGGCGCTGCGGCCCGTGACCATCACCGGCACGTCCGCCGACACCGGCGGCGGCGTGGTCGCCCGGGTGGAGGTGTCCACCGACGGCGGCACCACCTGGAAGGCGACCACGGGCCTGGCGTCCTGGAGCTACAAGTGGACCCCGACCGTCCCGGGCGCCGCGCAGATCAAGGTGCGCGCCGTGGACGACAGCGTCAACATCGGCGCCACCACCACGGTGCCGCTGACGGTCGGGCCCCAGCAGTGCCCCTGCACGGTGTGGCCCGCCGCGGCCGTGCCGGGCACCGTCAACGCCGGTGACGGCAGCGCCGTCGAGCTCGGCGTGAAGATCCGTTCCTCGGTGGCCGGTTCGATCACCGGCGTCCGCTTCTACAAGTCCCCCGCCAACACCGGCACCCACACCGGCAGCCTCTGGAGCAGCACCGGCCAGCGCCTGGCCACGGGTACCTTCACCAACGAGACGGCCTCCGGCTGGCAGCAGCTGAACTTCGCCACGCCGGTCCCGGTCAAGGCGAACACCACCTACGTCGCCTCCTACTTCGCCCCGCACGGTGGCTACTCCTTCGACAACACCTTCGCCGCGAGCGACGCGGGCCTGGCCCCGCTCACCGCGCTGAAGAGCGGCACCGACGGCGGCAACGGCGTCTACCGCTACAGCGGCACGGGCGGTTTCCCGTCCACCGCCGCGTCCGGCAGCAACTACTGGGTGGACGCGGTCCTGGACACCGCGACCGCCAGCACCACCCCGCCCACCGTCACCGCCACCTCGCCGCAGTCCGCGGCGACCGGCACCCAGATCACGGCGGCCATGACGGCCACCTTCAGCAACGCCGTCGACGCGGACACGCTGGTGTTCTCCGTGAAGGACTCCGGCGGCGCCACCGTCCCGGGCACCAAGGTGCTGGGCGCGTCCAACAGCGCGACCTTCACCCCGTCCTCCGAACTGGCCCTGAACTCCACCTACACGGCATCAGTACAGGCCTCCGACCTGTGGGGCAACGCGATGGCCGCCCCGGTCACGTGGAACTTCACGACCAGCGCGAGCCCGCCGACGGTCAACTGCCCGTGCACCCTGTGGAACGGCGCCGCGACACCGAGCACGGCGAACGTCGGTGACGACGCCAACTCCGTGGAACTGGGCACCCGTTTCCAGTCCGCGGTGAACGGCTACATCACCGGCGTCACCTTCTACAAGGGCCCCGGCAACACCGGTACGCACACCGGCAGCCTGTGGTCCGCCTCCGGCACCCTGCTCGCCACCGGCACCTTCGGCAGCGAGACCCTGACCGGCTGGCAGCAACTGCAGTTCACCACTCCGGTCGCGATCACGGCGGGTACCACGTACGTGGCCTCCTACCACGCGCCGAACGGCAACTACTCGGTGGACGGCGGCTACTTCACCGGCGCTCACCGCTCCTATCCGCTGGTGGCACCGGCTGACACGGCGGGCAGTGCCAACGGGCTCTACAAGTACGGGGCGGCCACGGCCTTCCCGTCGAACACCTTCGGCTCGGTGAACTACTGGGTCGGCCCGATCTTCACCACCACGGCGCCGCCCGCCCTGCAGGAGGGGCTGTCCACGGAGGTGAGCGGGCAGTGAGCACGGTCAGCGTGGTGATCCCCTGCTACAAGTACGGCCACTTCCTGGCGGACTGCGTCAAGAGCGTGCTGGACGAGCAGGAGGGCGTCGACGTACGGGTACTGATCATCGACGACGCCTCGCCCGACGACTCCGCGGAGGTCGCCCGCGCGCTGGCGGCCACCGACCCGCGGATCGAGGTACGGGTCCACGAGACCAACAAGGGCCACATCGCCACCTACAACGAGGGCCTGCTGGAATGGGCCGACGGGGACTACGTGGCCCTGCTGTCGGCGGACGACCGGCTGGTTCCCGGGGCCCTGGTGCGCGCCGCGGCCCTGCTCGACGCGCATCCGGAGGCCGGCTTCGCCTACGGCAGGCCGCTGCGCTTCCGGCACGGCGGACCGCTGCCGGCGGCCCGTACCCGCAGCACCGGGTCGGTCGTCTATCCCGGACGGTGGTGGCTGGACCGGCGGTTCCGGGAGGGCACCGGGTGCATCACCTCACCCGAGGTGGTGGTCCGCACCAGCCTTCAGCGCAAGGTCGGGGGCTACGATCCCGAGCTGCCGCACGCCGGCGACATCGAGATGTGGATGCGGCTCGCGGCGCACGCCGACGTGGGCTACATCCGCGGGGCCGACCAGGCCTTCTACCGGGTCCACGGCGACAACATGTCCACCACGGACTTCGGCGGGCAGCTCGACGACCTGCGCCAGCGCCTCGTCGCCTTCGACTCGGTGCTCGCCAAGTGCGGCGGGCTGCTTCCGGGGTCCGACCGGCTGGCGCTGTCGGCGCGTACCCGGCTGGCCCGGTACGCGCTGCGGCGCGCCTACCGGGCGTACGACCGGGGTCGTACGGCGGTGGTACCGGTCGACGAGCTCGTGGAGTTCGCCGCAGAGTGCCTGCCCGGGGAGTACACGAAGCTGGCCGAGTACCGGGCGCTGCTCAGGCGCCGGCGCATCGGGGCGCGCACCATGCCGTACCTCCAGCCGCTCGTGCTCTCGGCCGTGGCCGACCGGGGGCGCGAGTGGCTGTGGTGGCGGTCGTGGAAGCGTCGAGGGATTTGATGACGCGAACGCCGTGTTCAGCGGGCCGCCCCGGCGAGGGCGGCCCGCTCGGGCTCCTCGGCCCGGACCACCGGACCGGCGTCGGTGGCGGCCTCTGGCCGCTGTCGGCGCCGGCTCCGGCGTGTCAGGAGCCGGTCGGTCCACAGGGCCACCACCACGCCTCCGACCCCGCCCATCAGGGCCGCTCCGGCGAGGCCCCGGCTCTTGTTGCCGGTCTGCGCCACCGAGGTGGGTGGCACCAGGAGGGTCACGCTCATCCGCGCGGAGTCCGGGACGCCCTGCTGCGTCTGCATGTCCGTCAGGTGTTCGGTCCAGATCTCGATGATCTTGCGGACGGTCGTGTCGGCGGTGGCCGGATCGGCCTGCTCCGCCTGGATCTGGAGCGAGGGGATCAGATAGCGCGGGGTGACGCTGGTCCCGCTGTTCCGCGGGATCAGCCGGTACGTGCCGCGCACCCCCGCGGCGCGCAGCTCCTCGGCCCCCTCGGGCGAGTCCAGCTGCTGCACGGCGGCATAGGAGACGGCGGCGAGCGGTGGTTGCAGATTGGCCAGTTGGTTGGGCTGATTGTCCGTGACCGGCGGCTTGAGCACGACGATCGCCGTGCTCAGGTACGTCTGGGTGGGGTGCAGCACTTGCACGGCTCCGGCGGCCGCGAGCACCGCCGCCACGATCAGGACGTACCAGCGCCGACGCAGCGCACGGATCAACTCACCAGGCGACACAGGGATTCCTTCCGTTGTGACCGATCTTTCCAGGACACGGGTAGGTCCGCCATCAATTGCGGTTCCCTCGGGAGGTGTTCATGAGCATCGGTGAGATCCTCGCGGTGCTCCGGCGCCGCTGGTACGTGATGGTGCCGCTGACGCTGATCAGTCTCCTCGCCGGGGCCCACCTGTACCGTTCGGTGCCGGTGGCCTACCAGTCGCAGAGCTCGGTGGCGCTGCTCGACTCGACGGCGGTGGCCGAACTGGCCCCCGCCTTCGGCAATCCCATCGCGAACGCCGGCGGTTCGCTGGTGGTCACCGCGGACGTGCTGATCAGGACGCTGTCGGGGACGGACGCGGCGCGGGACCTCCAGGGCATCGGTGTGACCGATCCCTACACGGTCGGGTTCGCCGCGAACACCTCGGGGCCGATGCTCACGCTGACCGTCACGGGGACCGACCGGGAGAACGTGCTGGAGGAGACCAACAAGCTGACCGCGTTCGCCGGGGAGACGCTCAACGCGCTCCAGGCGGCGGCCAAGGTCAAGCCCGCGTACATGGTGCAGACGGCGCCCGTGGTGCTGCCGCAGACCCCGGTGCCGCAGATGAAGAGCCGCTACCAGCAGGTGCTGGGCGTCGTCATCCTGGGCACCACCGCCGCCTTCGTCCTCTCCTTCCTGACGGACAGCCTGCTGGCGGCGATCCGGCGCAGGCGCGCGGCCGAGGCCGCCCCGGCCCGGGGGCGCGGGCGCCGCAAGCCGTGGGGGCGGCAGCTGGACGCGACCGCCCTGCTGAGCGGCTATCTGGCGCTGGCCTTCTTCATCCCCTCGAACCTGACCCTGCCGGGGATGGGCGGGGTGGGCACCCCTGCCAACGTGTTCGCGCTCCTGTGCCTGTTCTGGTATCTGGCGGCCTGGATCACCGGCCGGATCCGGCCGGCTCCCGGTACCCGGCTGCCGCGGGTGGTGATGTGCCTGCTGGCCTTCTCCGTCCTGGGCTCCTACCTCGCGAACGCGATGCGCGGCAGCTCGCACAAGGAGGTCCTGGCGGCGGACCGCGGACTGATCGGGCTGCTCGTCTGGGTGTCCCTGGTCGTGCTGGTCTCCGCGGGGATCCAGGACCGCGAGCGTCTGGACGTGCTGTTGCGCCGGGCCGTGGTGATGGGGTCGGTGGTGGCCGCCATCGGCTTCTACGACTTCTTCACCGCGACGAACGTCGCCGACAGCATCAGCATCCCGGGCCTGCAGTCGAGCGTCGCCCAGATCACCACCCTGGACCGGGGTTCCTTCACCCGGCCGCGGGCGACGACGGCGCAGCCCCTGGAGTTCGGCGGGATGCTCGCGATCCTGCTGCCCTTCGCCGTGCAGCAGGCCTTCGACCCGGTACGACGGCACCTGCGCGCCTGGCGCCGCTGGGCCCCGGTGGCGCTGATGGGGGGCGCGCTGCCGCTGACGGTGTCGCGGACCTCCATCATCGGGGCGCTCATCGTGGTCCTGGTGATGGTGCTGCGCTGGAAGCCGGAGCGGCGGTGGGCGGCGATCGGGCTGCTGATGGGCGCGGTGGCCTGCTTCAAGGTGATCATCCCGGGGTTGATCGGCACGATCACGGCGCTCTTCGCCTCGTTCGTGTCGAACTCCGACAGCAGCACCCAGGCCCGTACCGTCAAGTACAGCGCAATCGTCCCCTACCTCACCGAACGGCCCCTGTTCGGAAGGGGTTTCGGGACCTTCCTGCCCGAACTGTTCTTCTTCACCGACAACCAGTACATGCTCACCCTGGCGGAGATGGGCCTGGTGGGGCTGCTCGCCCTCCTGGTCCTCCTGTTCACCGGGATCCACCAGGGCGGTGCCATCCGGCGGCTGGCCCGCACCGAGTCCGATCGGGAGCTGGGGCAGGCCTTCTTCGCCTCCGCCCTCGTCTCCCTCGTCATCGCCGCCACCTTCGACGCCCTCAGCTTCCCGATGTTCGCCGGGGTGTTCTTCCTGACGATCGCCGCCGGAGGCAGCTACCTCGGGTTCATCCGGCGTACGGCGCCGGAGCCCGCAACCGTGGAGTCCCCATGCAGTTCGACCAGCCGACCGCCGACCACCGACCGGAGCCGGGTGGCGGCCCGGTAGCCGTCCTCGTCGTCACCTGGAACAGCGCCGCCGTGCTCCCCGAGTTCCTGGCCTCGCTGCCCGAGGCCATGGCCGGGCTCGACTGGCGCCTGGTCGTCGCCGACAACGACTCGGCCGACGACACCGTGGAGCTGATCCGGTCCCTGGCCCCGGACGCGACGGTCGTCCAGACCGGCCGCAACGCCGGTTACGCGGCCGGGGTGAACGCCGCCCTGGCGGCCGCCGCCGCGTGGGAGGGCGGCTTCCGCGCGGCCCTGGTCTGCAATCCGGACATCCGGATGAGGCAGGGCTGCGCCAAGGTGCTCGTGGACGCGCTGGGCACCGGCGCGCCCGGTGACGCCCGGGTCGGGATCAGCGTCCCGCTGCTGTACGAGGAGGACGGCCGTACGCTGCTGCTCTCGCTGCGCCGGGAGTCGCGGGTGACCCGGGCGCTCGGCGAGGCGGTGCTGGGCAATCGTCGGGCCGGGCGGTTCCCGCGTTGGAGCGAGATGGTCACCGACCCGGCCGCGTACGAGCGGGCGACGGTCGCGGACTGGGCGACGGGCGCGCTGATGGCACTGTCCGGGGAGTGCCTGGAGGCCTGCGGGCCCTGGGACGAGTCGTTCTTCCTGTACTCGGAGGAGACCGAGTACTGCCTGCGGGCCCGCGACCTCGGCTTCGTCACCCGGCTGGAGCCCGCGGCCACGGCCACCCATCTGGGCGGGGACTCGCAGGTGTCGCCCCGGCTGTGGACCCTGTTGACGCTCAACCGGGTGCGGCTCTACGGGCGCCGGCACGGGCCGGCGGCGACCGCCGCGTTCCGGGCGGCCGTACTGCTACGGGAGACCTCCCGCGCGCTGCTCGGCCGGCCGGCCAGCCTGGCGGCCGCGAAGGCCCTGGCCGACCCGTCGGCGCTACGGGCCACACCCGGGCCGTGACGCTCGCCAGGACGCTGCCGGGCGGGTGATGCCGGTGAGCTTGTCGGGGTTGGTGACCGAGTAGACGCCGGTGATCCTGTCCCCTTCGGGGGTCAGGTCCACCACGACGACGGCGAGCGGACCGCCGTCGACGAAGACGAGCGCTCCTGGGTCGCCGGCCACCCGGCGGTGGCGGAGGTCGACACCCGCCGCCGGCAGGGCGCGCGCCACGGACATGAACACGGCGGCGACCCGGTCGCGGCCGTGGACGGGGTGCAGGCTGACGGCCGGACCCTTGCCGCCGCCGTCGGTCCAGAGCGTGACGTCGGGCGCCAGGAGTTCGAGGAGCGTGCGCAGGTCCCCGCCGAGCGCGGCCGCGGCGAAGCGCTCGGTGACCCGGGCGTGCAGGTCCGCCTCGGGCCGGTGGCGGGGTCGACGGGCGTGGACGTGGCGGCGGGCCCGGGTGGCGAGTTGGCGGACGGCCGTCGGCGAGCGGTCCAGGATCCGGGCGATCTCCGGGTGCGTGAATCCGAACACCTCGTGCAGCACGAACACGGCGCGTTCCAGCGGGGACAGCGTCTCCAGGACGACGAGCAGCGCCATCGACAGTTCCTCGGCCCGCTCGACCCCCTCGCCGGCGTGGTCCTCGACGCCGGCGAGGGGCTCGGGCAACCAGGTGCCGACGTAGCTCTCCTGACGGCGGCCCAGCTCCGCCCGTCGGGCGAGCGCCTGGTTCACGGCGATCCGTACGAGGTACGCGCGGGCGTTCTCGACGGGCTCGGCGTCGGGTCTGCGGTGCCGGGCGGACCAGGCCAACCACACCTCTTGGAGCGTGTCCTCGGTGTCGGCGACGGTGCCGAGCATGTTGTAGACCACCGAGAAGAGCAGTTCGCGGTGGCCGAGGAAGCGGTCGGTGACGGAGTCGAGCGGGTGGGGCGGCGGGGTGGCGGTCATGCGTCCTCCTTGTCTGCCGTGACCGAAGAGGTCGCCCGGGCCGGGAGTGTGACACGCGGCGGCCCGGGTGTGAGCCGTGTCACGGTGGGCCGCCGCGATGTCACAGCCGGAGCCGGGTCCGCCCTCTGTGGTGGCGTCCGGGGTGGAGGGGCCGCCCCGGCGCACAGGAGGAGGACCTGTCATGCGTACACGGATCCACGGCGTCCGCGTCTTCGACGGCCGGCAGGCCGCCGGTGTCCGGGACGTGGTCGTGGAGGACGACCTGGTCGTGGCGGTGTCCGCCCCCGGGGCGGCCCAGGACGCCGACGTCGAGGTCGACGGTCGGGGCAGGACCCTGGTGCCGGGGCTGATCGACGCGCACACCCACGTCTTCGACGGCAGTCTCGCCGAGGCCCTGCGTCACGGGGTCACGACCGAGCTCGACATGTTCTGCCTGCCGCGCCCGCTCGCCCGCCACCGGCGGCTCGCGGCCGACCGCGACGACGTGGCCGATCTGCGTAGCGCCGGCCTATCGGCGACCGCGCCCGGCGGACACCCGACCCAGCTGATCGCCGCGCTGACCGGCACCCTGCTCGACCCGGAGGACGTGTCGGAGCTCGACTTCGTGACGGATCCGGAGCGGGCGCCGGAGTTCGTGAAGGCCCGCCTCGCCGAGGGCAGCGATTTCCTCAAGCTCGTCATCGACGACGGGACCGTGCACGGCGCCGATCTGCCCGTCATGTCCCCGGCGGTCGCGAGCGCGCTGACCTCGGCCGCCCGCGCGGCCGGGCTCCGGGTCGTCGCGCACGCCGTCACCGCCACCGACGTGGTCACCGCGCTGGACGCGGGAGTGGACGGGCTCGCCCATGTGTGGGCCGATCTCGCCCCGCGGGACCCGGCGTGCGCACGCCTCGCCCGGCGGGTCCGCGCCCAAGGCGTGTTCGTCGTGTCCACGCTGGCGTACTTCGAGGCGGTCGACGCCCAGGGGGCCGGCGCGGCGACGTGCGTGCCTCCCGGCCGGTACCCGGCCGCCGTCGGCGCGCTCCGCGCGCTGCGCGAGGCGGGCGTCCCGCTGCTCGCCGGCACCGACGCCACCCCGTTCGCCCCGACCCACGGCGCGGGTCTGCACCGTGAACTGGCGCTGCTCGTCCAGGACGGCGGGCTGAGCCCGCGGGAGGCGCTGACCGCGGCGACCGCCCTGCCGGCCCACCACTTCGGCCTGGCCGACCGGGGCCGGATCGCCCCGGGGCTGCGCGCGGACCTGCTGCTCGTGGAGGGCGACCCGACACAGGAGGTCTCGGCCCTCGGCGCGATCGTCGACGTCTGGCGCCGCGGTGTACGGCAGGCCCGCTGAGCCCGGACCCGTACGTCCGGCGCCGTCCCCCACCCTTCCAGGAAAGGACCACACCCATGTCCGACGAACGCTTCGTCCTCCTCGACGCGGGAGCGGCCCGTCCGGGCCGGATCCCGCTGCCGCCCGCCTTCTCGGTGAAGGCCGCCACGGCGGACACCGAAGGGCGCTTCTCCCTCCTCGAAGTGGTGCTGGCGCGGGAGATCCCGCGTCACACGCACCATGTCGCGGACGAGAGCGTGTACGTGCTCGACGGCGAGCTCCTCGTCGACATCGAGGACCGCTCGCACACCCTGACCGCCGGGCAGTTCGTCCTGCTCCCCCACGGCGTACCGCACGCGCTGCGCCCCGGTCCCGGTGGGCCGCCGCGGGTGCTGCAGATCTCCTCGCCGGGCGGCTGGGAGTGCTTCGTGGAGGACATGATCGAGGCCGGACCACACCTGACCGTCGACGGCCGACTGCACCCGGCCCGACTCAACCGGATCGCCCGCAGGCACGGCATCACGTACGAGGAGACGGAGCAGGGGGCAGCTGACCCCAACTGGTCCAGAAACTTTCCGGGTTGACCAGGTAGCGGACCGTCGCCCGGGGGAGGTGGCGTACCTCGTGGTGGCGCGCGTAGCGGCGGATCAGTTCCCAGTCCTCGCGGGGCAGGACCTCGGGGGTGCGGCGCAGTCGGCTGAAGTGCAGGGACCGGGTGCGCCGTGCCACGAAGGCGTTGGTGTCCAGGAAGGCCTCGTGGGCGGCGCGGCGGCGGTCGAAGGGGACCGAGAGGACGTCCCGGTCGGTGCCGTCGGGCAGCACCCTGCGCAGGGCGGTGTAGACGGCGTCGGGTCCGTCGGGTGCCTCCAGCGTGGCCAGGGCCTGCTCCAGGTGGTCGGGCTCCCAGAGGTTGTCGTCGTCGAGGAAGGCCACGTAGCGCGATCTGGTCAGGCGGATCCCCACGTTGCGCACGACACCGGCGGTCGCCGTGTTGCGGGCCAGGGAGACCGCGAACAGTCTTGGGTCGGGTGGGAGTTCGGGCAGGCCGGCGCCGTCGTCGACGACGATGACCACGTGGTCGGTGACCGTCTGGGCGAGGGCGGAGCGGACGGCGGCCCGTAGTGCCTCGGGGCGTCGGTGGGTGGGGATGACGGTGGCGACCAGGGCGGCCGGGGGGTCGCCCAGGTCGGCGGCGAGGCGGCGGGCCTCGGCGTCCTCGAAGCGGCGCAGCCGTAGGGCGGAGGGGGCCAGCAGGACCTTGTTCCGGGCTTCGAAGAGCACCAGCCAGCCGAAGGTCCGCTTGAGCAGTTCCCAGGGGGCCCGCGCGATCCGGCGCATCATGTCCTGTCGGTCCTCTCGGTGGTCAGGAGGCGGGTGGGGGTTCGACGGGGCGGCCGTCGGACATGCGGTTGCCCTTCCACACGTTCCCGGCGCCGGCCGCGTTCCAGGCGGTGGCGGCGCCGTAGGCGCCTGCGGCCGGGTGGTACTGGGTGGAGAAGACGTTGTTCGTGACCTGGATGCCGGTGGCGCCCGGGCCGCCGCCGTAGAGGGCGTACGCTCCCCCGGCCAGCCAGTTGCCGTCGACGACCACCGAGGAGACCACTCCGGTGTCGGCGAACAGGCCCACGGCCGCGGTGGCGCCCTTGTCGACCGCCGTGGAGTTGAGCAGGGTGTTGCGGCGGATGGTCAGCCGGCCCTTGTTGCCGCCGCCGCTGATGACGGCGTCGGTGTGCTGCCATTCGCCGCCCTGGTTGCGGAAGGCCACGATGTCGTGGACGTAGTTGTCGTGCAGGTCCCCCTGTCCCATGGACAGGGCGTTGCCGAACACCGAGATGTCGCACCAGCCGACCTCGATGGAGCTGCCGCCCATGTTGGAGACCGCGTAGTTGACCCCTCCGTTGTCGGGGCCCTTGCCGGGGACGGCGGTGATCGTGGTGTGCAGGACCTTCAGTCCGCCGAAGCCGGGGCGCAGGTTGATCCCCCACCAGTTGGTCGAGGTGATCCTGCTGTCGATGACGGTGACGTCGTTGGCGTAGATGTCGAGGGAGCCGCGGATGTCCCAGCCCTTGATGACCATGCCGTCCTGCTTGACGGACATGTTCCCGGTGTCGTGCCGCTCCAGTGCGATCCGCGGGCCGGTGGTGCTCGCGTCGGGGAATCCGCAGGTGCCCGGCGAGGTGCAGGCGGGGGTGGTGGGCGGCGGTTCGCTCCCGGACGGCGAGGCGGTCGGGGAGGGCGGGCCGGAGGTGGTCGGCGAGGCCGAGGCCGAGGCCGAGGAGGAGGGTGGGGCCGGGGCCGTGGCGGAGGGGGTGGCGGGCTCGGTGGCGCCGGGGGCGGCCGCGTGCTCGCTCACCGCGGTGCGGTCGGCCTGGTAGAGGGTGAGGACGACGGCGAGGACCACTCCGGCGAGCAGCCACGCCGTCAGGCGCCTTCGGTGCTGTGTCACAGCTGTCTAGCCTTTGAGTAATGCGCGGCCGGGCAGGACGCACAGGACGTAGCAGAGGGTTCCGGCGGCTCCGGTCGCCAGGAGCGCGAGGACGCCATCGCCCAGGTACCGCTCCAGGAGGAGGAGTACGGCGGACATCACCGCGCCGCCGAGCAGCGGCCAGGCGCAGGCCCGGGCGACGGTGCCCAGGCGGATGCCGCCGCGGTGCAGGGCGAGGAGGAAGACCGGGACCACGACGGCCCCGGCGACCAGCACGTGGCCCTGGGCGACTCCGACGATCCCGCCGGTGCGGGCGCCGATCACGAGGGCCGGGATCAGGATGATCAGCCACAGTCCCTGGACGCCGATGAGCGAGCGGCGGTGGCCGATGGCCACCAGGCAGTCGTAGGCGAGTTCGCAGCCGATGCGGACCAGGCCGAGTGCCATCAGCCAGGGCAGGGCCCGGGCGGCGGGCAGCCAGCGTTCGCCGTAGATCAGTTCCACGACGGGGGCGGCGAGGGCGGCGAGCAGGACGCAGATCGGGACGGTGCCGGCCATCACGACGCCGAGGGCACGGGCGAATCCGGCGGCCAGCGCCTGTGGGGAGTCGGCCAGTCGGGAGAAGCCCGCGAAGGAGACGCGGCGGGCGGCTTCGGAGATGATGCGGACGGGCCAGCCGGAGATGTTGAAGGCGAGCACGTAGAAGCCGAGGGCCAGGGGGTCCAGGGCCGAGCCCACCACCATGGTGTCCACGTTGACCACGCCGAGGGCGAGCATGCTGGCACCGGCGAGCGGCAGTCCGAACTTCAGCAGCGCCCGGGCCTGTTCCCGGTCCCAGCCGAACTTCAGGGTGCCGGGTGCGGCGAGGCAGCAGCCGATGAGGGCTGCCACGTTGCCGACCACGGATCCCCAGGCGAAGCTCATGGCGCCCCAGCCGTCGACGGCGAGGAGCAGGGTGACCGCGGTGCTGAGGACGAAGTTGAGGCCGTCGACGGCCATCCGTCGGCCCTGCGCGAACTCCCGGGTGAGGAAGCCGGCGGGGACCTGGGAGAGTCCGTCGAGGACCACGCACAGGCACATCACCCGCAGGACGCCGGAGGCCTCGGGCGAGCCGAGCACCCCCGCCACCGCGGGGGCGACCGCGAAGAGTACGGCGTACAGCAGGCAGCTGGAGGCGGCGCTGAGGGTGAGGACGGTCGGCGCGAAGCGGCGGGGGTCGCCCTCCCAGCGCACGATCGCGAGCGAGACGCCGAGTTCGTTCGCGGAGAGGAGGACCAGCAGGACCGTCTGGGCGATCCCGTACACGCCCCAGGCCTCGGGTCCGAGGAAGAAGCGGGCCAGGACGATGCCGGTCGCGAAGTTCCCGAGGCGCATGACCACGGTGTTGATCAGGCTCCACTTGGCCGCGGAGCCGACCTTACGGCCCAGCGACGGCACCGGTGTCGGCGCCGGGGTGGTGTCGCCCGCGGTGTCCGCGACGGGGCCGGTCACGGTGATCCGGCCGTACGGGAGCCGGCGGCGGAGCCGGCCGGATGGGCGACGGTCATGCGCAGGGTGGCCGTCGGGTCACCGGCGTCGGCATCGGAGCCGTCGCCGCCCTCGGCGGGGGCGGGTCGGTGCTTGCCGGGCGAGGCCCCCCGGCGCTTTCGGGCCTCCACGAAGAAGGTGGCGACCAGGCTGAGGACGAAGCCCAGTGCGCCCGCCATGATCAGGAACTGGAGCCTGGCCTTGGTCTGCGCCTCCGGCTTCTGCGGGGGCACGATCGTGGCCATCCGGATCATGGCGTCGGGGGTCACCGACTGCTGGGTCTGGAACTCCAGCAGCCGCTTCTCCGCGTACTTGGTGAGGATTTCGTCCGACTTCAGCACGGCGGCCTGGTCGGTCCCGACGACGCTCAGCCACATGTAGGGGCCGAGCGCGTTGTCGGCGATCTTCGCCTCGTGCACTCCGGTGACGCCGAGGGACTTGAGGTCGGCCTTGGCATCGTCGGAGTTGAGGTTGCGGGCCAGGCCGTCGGCCATCCCGGTGAGCGAGGCCTGGGTGCTCAGGAAGGGGTTGCCGTCGAAGGCCACCGTGGCCTTCTTCGAGTTCAGCAGGGTCACCGTGCTCTGCGACCGGTACTCCACCGGGACCAACAGGTACACGGCGGCGGTGAGCGCCGCCGTGATCAGCAGTCCGGGCAGCAGCACGTACCAGCGTCTGCGCATGACCCGCCAGATCTCCGCGAGATCCATGGTCTTCCCCTTCGAATTGCGTTTACAGCACGTGCTGTTGTTCGGTGGCCGCCCCGCGCGGGACGAGGTCGGTGGGGCGCGGCCTGGTGTGTGCGGGCGGTCCGTCGAGCAGGACCGCGGCGATGCGCTCGCTCGCCCGGCCGTCCCAGAGTTCGGGGCAGCGCGGCGCGGGCGGATCGTCGAGGACCCGGTGCACGGTGGCGGTGATGCGCTCCGGGTCCGTTCCCGCCAGCACGTTCGTACCCTCCTCGACGGTGATGGGGCGCTCGGTGTTCTCCCGCAGGGTCACGCAGGGCACCCCCAGGGCGGTGGTCTCCTCCTGGACGCCCCCGGAGTCGGTGAGGACCACGCGGGCGGAGTCCTGCAGGGCGATGAAGTCGAGGTATCCGGCGGCCGGGACCAGCCGGATGCCGCCGGGCACGCCCAGCTCGGAGAGCCGTTCGGCGGCCCGCGGGTGCACGGGCAGCAGCAGCGGACAGCGGTCGGCGATCTCGCCGAGCGCCTTCAGCAGGCCGCGCAGCGCCCCCGGGTCGTCCACGTTGGCCGGCCGGTGCAGGGTGACCAGGCCGTAGCCGCCCCGGGTCAGCCCGTACCGGTCCAGGACGTCCGACCGCCTGGCCCGGTCCAGGTTGGCGAGCAGGGTGTCGATCATGACGTTGCCGACGACGTGGATCTGGTCGTCCCGGTAGCCCTCGGCGCGCAGGTTCACGGCGGCGTCGGGCGAGGGGGCCAGCAGGTAGTCGCTGAGCCGGTCGGTGGCGACCCGGTTGACCTCCTCGGGCATGCTCCAGTCGCGGCTGCGCAGCCCGGCCTCCACGTGGGCCAGCAGGGAGCCGGCCTTCGCGGTGACCAGGGCGCAGGCGAGGGTGGAGTTGATGTCGCCGACCACCACGACGGCGTCCGGGGCGAGTTCCTCGATGAGCGGCTCGAAGGCGGCCATCACCCGACCGGTCTGTTGGGCGTGGCTGCCGGATCCGGCGCCCAGGTAGCGGTCGGGCGGCCGGATGCCGAGGTCACGGAAGAAGACGTCGTTCATCGACTCGTCGTAGTGCTGCCCGGTGTGGACGAGGATCACCTCGGCGCCGCGGCGCTCCAGTGCGTCCATCACCGGTTTGATCTTCATGTAGTTGGGCCGGGCCCCGGCCACGCAGACGATCCTGGTCACGGGGTCAGAGCACCTCCACGGTGGGTCCGGAGACCCGGTTGCGGCAGTCGAGGACGTAGGAGGCGTGCTCGGTGACCATCTGGTAGTCGAAGGAGTCGTGGTCGGTGAGCAGGACGACGACGTCCGCGGCCGCCAGCTCCTTGCGGGTCGGTTCGACCCGCACCAGGCGGGCGTCGACCTTGATGCTCTCGACGACGTGGGGGTCGGCCGCGCGGACCTTGGCGCCCATGTCGAGGAGCAGTTGGGCGATGCGGACGGCGGGCGACTCCCGGGCGTCGCCGGTGTTCTTCTTGTACGCGAGTCCCAGCAGCAGGATCTTGGAGCCGTTGACCGAGCGGCGCTTGGAGTTGAGCGCGTCGATCACGCGGCGTGTCACGTATTCGGGCATGTGGTTGTTGATGTCGTTGGCGAGTTCGACGAAGCGGAAGTTCTGGCCGAGTTCGCGCTGGACCCGCCAGTTGAGGTACGAGGGGTCGATCGGCAGGCAGTGGCCGCCGACGCCCGGGCCGGGGGTGAACTTCATGAAGCCGAAGGGCTTGCTGGACGCCGCCTCGATGGCCTGCCAGACGTCGATGTCCAGGTGGCGGGCGAACATCGCGATCTCGTTGACGAGGGCGATGTTGACGTGGCGGAAGGTGTTCTCCAGCAGTTTGGCCAGCTCGGCCTCCTTGGGGGAGCGCACGGGCACGGTGGTGTCGACGAGGTCCCCGTAGAAGGCTTCGACGGCCTTCAGGGAGCGGGCGTCGACGCCGGACACCACCTTGGGGGTCTGCTGGAAGCCCCAGACGGTGTTGCCCGGGTCGATGCGTTCGGGGCTGTAGCCCAGGTGGAAGTCCTCGCCCGCGGTGAGGCCGGAGCCGTCCTCCAGGATGGGCGCGAACAGTTCCTCGGTGGTGCCCGGGTAGGTGGTGGACTCCAGGATGACGGTGGCACCCGGGCGCAGGAAGCGGGCCAGGGTGTGCGCCGACTCCTCGATGTAGCGCAGGTCGGGGGCGCCGTCCTGTAAGGGTGTGGGCACGGTGACGACGGCGACGTCGAAGCCGCCGCAGTCCCGGGCCAGTTCGCTGGGGCGGTAGGTGCCGCGCGCCAGTGCGCGCGCCAGCCGTTCGGAGGAGACGTCCTCCACGTACGACTCACCGGCGGCGAGGCTCTTGACCCGCCGGGTGTCCACGTCGTACCCGATCACCTGGTGTCCGACCTCGGCGGCCCGGATGGCCAGCGGAAGTCCGACGTATCCCTGTCCCACGACGACGACGCGCATCAGTAACTCCTGTTCGCGGAAGGGGCGGACGGTGTGCGGTGGATGAGTTCCCGGACCGTCATGAGGAGGAAGGCAGCGTTGGTGGTGAGGTAGCGCTTGCCGAGCCGGCGCGGCTCCTGGAGGGTGCGGTAGAACCATTCGAGTCCCATCCGCTGCCAGACCAGGGGGGCCCGCTTGGTGATGCCGGCGAGGATGTCGAAGGAGCCGCCGACGCCGTGGACCACGTGGGCCCCGGTGCGTTTGCCGTAGCCGGCGGTGAAGATCTCCTTCTTGGGTGAGGTCATGCCGAGGAACAGCAGCCGGGCTTCGCTGTCGGCGATGGCGTCGGCGATGCCTTCCTGGTCACCGTCGCCGAAGTAGCCGTTGCGGCTGCCGGCCACCCGCAGCTTCGGGAAGCGCTCGGAGATCTGCCCGAGCATCATCTCCAGGACGTCCTCCTGGGCGCCGAGCAGGTAGACGGGGATGTCCGCGACCTCCGCGGCGGCCAGCAGCCGCATGAACAGGTCGATTCCGGCGACCCGTTCGGGCAGTTTCACGCCCAGTACCCGGCCGGCCCAGACCACGGCCTGGCCGTCGGCCAGGACGAGGTCGCAGCCGGCGACCGCCTCGGCGAGGAGGGGGTCGCGTCGCATGTTGACCAGCTTGGCCGCGTTGACCATGCCGATCTCGATCTGTTCGCCGCGCCGCACCGCGTCCAGGCAGCGCTGTACGGTCTCGTCCATGGTCAGCGGGTCGAGCGGGACCCCGAAGAGGGACTGTCGTCGTGTCATCTCCGGGGCCCTCCGAGCCAGGCGAAGAGCATCCAGCCGAACTCGTACGGTCGGCACTCGCGGTCCACGGCGCCGGGTCGGAAGATCCGGTCGAGCGGGGCGAGCCGGGCGTGCGGTGCCACGCGGGTGGTGAGCCCCCGGGCGGCCCGGACGGCCTTCTTCGGGTCGCCGCGGTAGACCTTGCGCCAGGTGACGCCGAAGTCCTCGCGGATCATCGACTCCCGCGGGTTCCCGGTGGGGTCCGCGAGTTCGGGGACGTCCGTCATCCAGCGCAGGCCGCGGCGGATCGCGGCGCCGAAGTCGGTGCCCCCCGCCTCGGCCAGGTCGAACAGGGCGGTCGGGGCCATCGCGTGCTGGTGCACGCTGTAGACCGGGTAGCCCTCCACCACGCCGCCCTCGCGGGCGTCGTAGTGCCACCACCACTGTCCGCCGTCGCCCTGCAGTCGGCAGATACGGGCGGCGCAGGCGTCGGCGGCCGCGAGGGCCTGCGGGTCGTCGCCGCTCGCGTGCAGCCGGGCCAGTGCCTGCAGCGGATAGGTCTGGTCGGCGAAGCAGGCCACGTGGGCCCGGTAGCCGGGGACCAGTCCGGGCTCGGTGGCGTGCGGGAAGAGCGGGCTGTCGCCGACCCGTGCCGCGAGCAGCCGTACGCGGGCCGCCGCGAGGCGCTCCTCCACGTCCACCACGGGGCGCGCGGCCGTGAGCGCGGAGAGCACCCAGGCGGCCTCGACCGTGTACTGCGGTCGCCCGGGTACGTCGAGCGTGGCCACCCGGTCGAGCGCGTCGGCCAGTTTGGGGTGGCCGGTCTCCGCGGCGGCCCAGGCGATGAGCGCCGCGTCGCCGAGGTTCACCACCCCGGGGAGCCGTTCCACGAGCAGCCCCGTGAACTCCTGCGCGGTGTGCCCGCCGAAGAGCGCGCGCTGCCGGTCCTCGGGCAGGAATCGGGCTCCGAGCGCGGTGATCGCCGCGTACCGGGTGCTCGTTCCCCGCTGTTCCAGGACGGGGGTTCCCTCGGGTGAGATGACCCCTGCCCGGGTGAAGACGAAGGTCTCCTCGTCCGGCAGGTACATCGCCGGGAGCCCCGCCTCGGCCAGTGCGAGCAGCCGCTCGGCGAGGGCGTGCAGCGACTGGTCCTCGTGGGCCAGTGCTCCTAATCGTGTGGTGTTCATCGGGTCCCCACCCCGATTCCCCTGGTGCTCCCCGCACCCCGTATGTCCGAGCTGTTCGGCTCCAACACACCTACCCCCTCTGATCTTTCTCCTCGGACGGACCTGGCGGTCGTCGCTCCGTGGAGGGGGACTGCGCATGACGGCGTCCGTGCCCGCGGCGATGTCACGCCGATGGCACGAACCGTCCGAAGGCCGGCGTCTGGATCCCCCCAGCGATGCCTCGGACCGGGACACGCGTGAACGGCAGCGTCAGCAGGCGCGGGTGTGCCCGCGCCGGCCATGGCACTGCCCCGGTGCCCTCGTCGTACACAACCCCCCACTGAACATGGCCTGTTGCCTGCTCAGATCCCGTGTGCAGGGACACGTTATGCCCGCGGATGTTCGTTGATTGTGGTTTTGAGGAAATGCCGGTGCCCTAAATTGCCGACATTCCGTCAGGTTCGCTCGATGAGCGTGCCGTCCTTCTCTTCGTGCAGCGCTCCGGTGCGCGGGCACTCCCAGGTACCCGGTTCCCCCTCGCGCTCCACCAGGCGGACCCCGGCCCGGCCCACCCACCCGATCCGTCGCGCCGGCACACCCGCGACGAGCGCGAAGTCCGGCACGTCCTTGGACACCACGGCGCCGGCCGCGACGAGCGCCCAGCGTCCGACGCGCACCCCGGCCACGCACACGGAGCGGGCCCCGAGCGAGGCCCCCTCGGCGACCACGACCCCGGCGGCCTCCCAGTCGCCGTCGCGCTTGATGCGACCCTCGGGGTCGACGGCGCGCGGGTAGAAGTCGTTGGTGAGCACCGCCGCGGGGCCGATGAAGACCCCGTCACCGAGGACCGCGGGCTCGTAGACGAGTGCGTAGTTCTGCAGCTTCACGTGGTCGCCGATCCGTACGCCGGGCCCTACGTAGGCCCCGCGCCCGACGATGCACCCGCGTCCGAGCCGGGCCTCCTCACGGATCTGCGCCAGATCCCAGATCGTGGTTCCCTCACCGAGTTCGGCGCTCTCGTCGACCTGGGAGGAGGGTTGGATACGGACACTCACGGCACGGTCCCCTTACGGCTGCGAGGCATACGGAAGCACAGATGCACCATGTACGCATGTACGGAGTGCGGGTGTACGAACCGAGCATATGCGCCGAGGGGCCGACCCACCCGCAGATCAACCGACTGTTCACGCAACGCATTTGAGCCCGGCTCGCGACGGCCCGATCGGCGACGACGTCCGGGAACGGAACCGGGTCCCGGGCCGGCGGCCGGATCGAGGAGAACGTCACGCAGCGGCGCATTGGGGGCGGAAAGGGGTGAAACCCGATCGACGGTGGGGCGTTAGAGGGGTGGGCCGCCGTTTCGCCCGCGGCTCAGACGAGAGTACGAGGAGCACGATGACAGACCCGAGGCCGGCCGGACGCGGTCGGATGAAGCTGGCAGCCCGATGCCGGGTGGCCACGGAAGCCCCCGCCTTCGGGATGGTCGTCTTCTGCGCGATCCTCTTCAACGCCGCGTTGATGGGGGTGGAGACCTACAGCGGCCTCGCCGCGGAGTACCGGCTCGTGCTGCAGGGCGCGGAGAACTGCTGCCTGGCCCTGTTCACCCTGGAGATGCTGCTGCGGGTGGGCGCCTGCGCGGACCGGCCGAAAGCATTCTTCCGCGACCCGTGGAACCTCTTCGACCTCGCGGTCGTCGCCTCCGCCTTCGTCCCGCTCGTCCGCGAGAACACCACCCTGCTCCGGCTGCTGCGCCTGGCCCGGGTGCTGCGCACCGCCCGCTTCCTGCCGCACCTGCGCATCCTGCTGATCGCGGTGGGCCGCAGCCTGCCGGGCACCGCCAGCTTCCTGTTCGTCGGTGCGCTGGTGCTGTACGTGTACGCCATGATCGGCTGGGTCTGCTTCGCGAGGTCGGACCCCGGGCACTACGGCTCCGTGGGCCGCGCGATGCTCACGCTCTTCCTGCTGACCACGCTCGACGGCCTGACGGACGCCGTCCGTGCGGGGCTGCAGATCTCCCGGCTGAGCATCATCTACTACGCCTCCTACGCGCTGCTCGCCTCCTTCGTACTGGTGAACGTGCTCATCGGCGTGGTCCTCAATTCCCTGGACGAGGCACGCGAGATGGAGGACGAGGCGAAGCGCGCCCCGGCGCCGGGGGCGGAGCCCGACGTCCGGGCGCGGCTCGCCACGGCCCGCCGGGCCCTGGACGAGATCGAGGCGAGCCTGCCGCCGGCGGCCGACCGGCCGGAGCGGCGGCTGGAGGCCTCGCACACCGGGGCCTGAGACCGCCCGGGCGGCCTTGTCAGGTGCCGCCGCCCGCGATCAGTCGGATGTCCCGGCCCCCGTACGGGCGCTCCTCGGTGCTCCAGCGTTCCGGCCAGCCGGGGAGCGGGGGCTCCGGGTCGCTCTTGAAGCGCACGCCCTGGAAGTGGACCCCGCTCCCGAAGAGCGCGTCCCGGAAGTCCACCGGCTGCTCGAACGTGGTGTCGGTACTGGTCAGTTCACGCTCCCAGGTGGAGGACGCGAAGGTGACGGGGCCGGCGAACCTGGTCCCGCTCAGTCTGACCCGACCGCCGAAGGAGGTGCCCGCGAGGTCGGCCGCGCCGGCCACGTGCATGGCGCTCAGGTCCGCGGCGTCCTCCAGCACGGCCCGCGCGAAGGACACCTCCCCGTGGAACACGGCGTTCGTGTAGGCCGCCGGGCCGCGGAAGACCGTACGCCGGAAGCCGCTCGCCGCGTGGAAGCGGCTCCGGTCGAAGGCGCCGCCGTCCTGGAACACCGCGCCGTCGAAGGAGGCGGGGCCGGTGAAGGTCGCTCCCACGAACGCGGCCCGGCCGCTGAACACGGCCCGCACGAAGGAGGCGCGGTCCGTGAACTCGACGTCCACCCGGTTCCAGCCGTCCACGAAGTGCGCCCGGTCGAAGGCGGCGGGCCCCAGCCGGACGGGTCCCGAAGAGCGGGGCTCCAGCGCCGAGAGCAGGCGTGGGAGCAGACCGTCCGCGAAGGTGGTGCCCCGCAGGTCCACCGGCGCTCCCGGGACGAGGGTCGCCAGGTAGGCCCGCTCCTCCTGCGCCTCCAGGTGCGCCAGGCACCGCCCGTACCCGGGCAGTCGGATGCCGGCGCAGGCCGCCGACCCGGCCACGTCGACCCCACAGGTCGGCCAGTCGACGGTCTCGGCCAGGAGCCGGTCGGCCTCCATCAGGGCGTACCCGAGCCGTTCGGCGGCGGGTTCCGGGGCGACGGACACCCAGCCCTCGTCCGCGGTGCCCACCCGTTCCAGCTCGACCGGGTCGGGGAACCCGAACAGTCCGTCGAGGTCCGCGTGCAGGCGGTGGGACACGGCGAGGACCAGCGTCCCGGAGGCGGCCGTCCTCCGCAGCAGCTCGAGCACCGCGGGATGCCGGACCAGCCGGCCGGCCTCGCGCGTCCCGAGGCCCAAGGCCACGGCGAGGGACGGATGCGTCCCCTCCATCCACCGGTCTCCGTACCCGACCGCGACCCCGCGCAGCGCGGACAGCAGGTGGCCCGCCCTGGCGTGGGCACTGGGCGGTTCCACGGCGACGAGCAGCGGCTCGTCCCCCTGGCCACCGCTCAGCCGCCCGCCGACACAGGCCCGCGAGATGAGCTCGACCAGCATGTCCCTGGTCTCCGCGATCGGCGAACTACCGATCGGGATCAAGCCGTCGTCACCGGGCAGTACCGCCAGGCACACCCCGGTGTCCGGGTCCTCGGCCCGCCCGGATCCCTCCAGCGCCGCGCGGAAGCCCGGCTGTTCCAGCAGGGCGTCGGCCAGCAGGAACACCATGCGGTTGCGCCAGACCGTGTGGACGACGCCGACCAGCGCGCCGTCGACGGAGACCGGGCCGCCCCGGAAGTGCGTCCAGCCCTCCGGTTCCCCGGAGAGCCGGACGAGTTCGCCGTTACGGCCGCCGTCGTGCGGGGCCGCCTCCCCGGTCAGCGCGAGCGGGTCCCCCTGGTCGGTGCGGCCGTCGATCCGTAGCCGGTCCACGCGGTGGTGGTCCGCCGCCGACAGCCAGGGCAGCGGCTGCGCGCACAGGGCCGGGTCCACCAGGTCCTCGTCGGCCCGGAGCAGCAGCATCCGGGGCGTCGCGTCGTCGGACCACACCGTGCGGCAGGGGATCTCCCGATCGGCGGGCCGCACCCAGGTCACCGCGCCCGGCGCGGGTGGTGCGTCGCCGACCGTGAGGACCAGCCGTGGCGTCAGCAGGGTGCCGACCTCCTGCGGCTCGGGCACGGCGTCGTGGCGGACCCGGACGACCCGGTCGGCCAGGCCCGGCTCCCGAGGGGGCCGCGCCGCGAACGGCAGGGCTCCCTCGGCCACGCGGCGCACGCCGTCCCGGCCCGTGGTGACCCGAGTCGCGGAGAAGTCCGGGCCGGTGCTCCGGTTGCGGGACATGAACTCCCAGACCCGGCGCCGGACCAGTTCCCGTACGGCGGCCACGTCCCCCCGCAGCTGCGAGCCGAGCAACGCCTCCCGTACGCCGGGCAGGAACTCGAACTCCACCTCCTCCGGGTCCCGTTCGTCCTCCCAGGTCTCGAAGAGTCCGCCGAGGGCGACTTCGGCGAGGTGGCCGTGCTCCGAGTCGCGCAGCAGGGATCTCCGTACGAGGGTCATCACGGGCAGGGTCAGCGGTACGGCGGCCAGGTGGGCGGCGAGCCGCTGGGCCGTCGGCGAGGCGCTCGCCCGGAAGCGTTCCACCACGTCCAGGGCGCTGAGGCCGCCGGCCGGGGCGGGATCCTCCGAGGCGCTCGCGGCGGCGGGTTCGGTGTCCAGGCGCAGACAGGCCAGGCGCCGCCACCGGCCGTCCCCGGAGACCACCCGCACCAGCCTGGCCAGGCTGCCGGAGGCGACCCCGACCACGGGAACGACGGGAACCACGGGGAGGCCGGGCGGGGCGGCGGTGCGGCGACGGCCGGCGCGGGCGCTGCGGGCGGCCGGGACCCGCTGCCAGGAGCGGGTGGCGGCGGCCGGTCGGTCGGCCCGGACGGCGAAGGGGACGGGCCGGACGGCGCCGCGTGTCCAGAGTCGTTCGGGCAGGACGTTCAGTACGGCCACGGCGTTGTGGGCGCACCAGTGCCGGAGCATGCTCCGCATCGGGGCTTCCCGCCAGCCGCCCGCGACGGTGTCGGAGAGGACGAGGATCAGCCGGCGGCCCGCCGGGTCGGCCAGTTCCAGGGGGTTGCGGGGCGGGCCGTCGTGGCCGTGGGTGACCATCGGGGTCGCGCCGGGGCCGGTCCCGGTCAGCTGCCAGGTGCGCACGTCGCGGAAGACCCCGCTGCGGGTCAGGACGCGGCGGAGTTCGTCCACGTGGTCCGACCAGAGCAGCATGGAGTGGTGGGTGTCGACGACCAGTGCCAGGTCCAGCCAGCGGCTCTCGGCGGGGCGCAGGACCGGGGTCGTCACCATGCGCTCGATGCTGCGTTCCACGGTGAGCTGCTCGTCCAGTTCCTCCCCCGGGCCGCCGATGGAGCGGCGACCGACGGGCCGCAGGGAGCGCATCAGGGCGAGCGGGTCGTCGAGGGAGGCGGCGCGGGGCAGTCGCAGGGGTGAGCCGCGGCGTTCCGTGGCCTCGTCGGCCGGTTTCCCGGCGAACTCGCGGCGGGCGGCCGGGAAGAGCTGGACGGCCGGCTCGCCGCCGGGCGGGGCGCCGGCCCCGGGGGTGGGGCCGGCCTCGGGTGCAGGGGGGTCGGGGGGCGGCGGCCGCTCGCCCGGCGGGTCGGCGCCGAGGTCGCCGGGCGGGTGGGCCCCGGCGGGGTCCACGCGGGCCGCCAGCCACAGGATGTCGGCGATCTCCTCCGCCCCGATGCCGGTGCTCGGGACGCTGCCGTCGGCGAGGGCCGCGAGCAGCTTCTCGATCACGCCGTGGGCCCGGTCAGGTGCTGCATGACGGTGGCGAGGAAGCGTTCGCGGTCCGCGGGCGCGGACCAGGCGCCGGCGAGGCGGAGTTGGATGGCGTTGAGGAGCTGGTCGGTGGCCAGGTCGCCGTCCTCGCCGCGGTCGAGGAAGGCCTGGACGAGGTCCTGGTACTCCTCGCCGGAATCGATGTCGACACCGAGCCGGCGGCGCACGATGCGCGCGAGTTTGTCCGGGCCGGGCGGCTCCAGGTGCAGGCGGACGCAGCGGCGCAGGAAGGCGGGCGGGAAGTCGCGTTCGCCGTTGCTGGTGAGGACGACGATGGGGAAGTAGCGGCACTGGACGCGGCCCTGGGCGATGCGTACGACCGCGTCGGGGTCGTCGTCGGTGCCGATGGCGACGGTGGGGTCCTCCTGGGCGAGGCGGGCGAGTTCGGGGATGAGGAAGCCGCCGTCCTCGAAGACGGTGAGGAGGTCGCCGGGGAGGTCGATGTCGCTCTTGTCGATCTCGTCGACGAGCAGCACGCGGGGGCGGTCCTGCGGGAGCAGGGCGGTACCGAGGGGGCCGAGGCGCAGATAGCGGGAGATCGAGGGGGCGGAGGGAGGAGGGTCCTGCGCGGGCACGGTCGCGGGTGCGGTCGCGTTCGTGGTCGCGGGTTCGGCCGGGTGCGTGGCCGCGACCGCCGCGGGGTGTGCTCCCGGGGTGCGCAGTTGCTCCAGCCCGGCCTCCTGGAGGCGGCCGATGGCGTCGTACAGGTACAGCCCGTCCCGCAGGACGGTCCGGCTGGTGATCGGCCAGTGCAGTACGGGCCCCAGGTTCAGGTCGGAGGCGATGCTGTAGGCGAGGGTGGACTTGCCGACGCCCGGCTTCCCGGTGACGAGCAGCGGCCTGCGCAGGTGCAGGGCCGTGTTGACCACGTCCTTCTCCGGTTCGTCGGGTACGTAGCCCTCGCCGCGCCGCCAGGTGCGCTCCCAGGCCGCTCCCGCGCACCCGGGCGGCGCGTATCCGGGGTCGGGGGCGCCGGTGAAGTCCCGCCAGGGTGGCGGGAATCCGGCCTCCAGGCGGGCACGCCGGTCCGCGCCCTCGCCGGTCCCGTGGTACAGCCACCAGTCCTTCACCACTGCCTCTGCCTCCATCGTCGGTTCCGCCGTCGGTCGGTGGTCGGGGTCAGGCCAGGGACCGGAGGCCCGGCATGTCGTCGGGATCGTCCCACAGGAGCACCAACTGGTCTCCCCCTGTGGGCGGTTGGTGGGCGTGTGCGGCTCCCGCGGCGGCGCGTGCGGCTCCCGCGGCGCCTACGGCGGCCGCCCGGCGCACCTCCCGTACGCGCGCGGGCAGGGCCAGCACGTCCAGTGCGCCGGGGTCGGGGCGGCCGTCCGGCCCGGCCGGAGCCAGCAGGTCGAGGAGGGCGGGCGCGGGCAGGCCGCCGCCGCGCCGCCATACGGCCACCGGGAGCCCGCCTTCGAGTACGGCTTCCAGCAGCCCGGCGTGCGGGGCGGCCGTGGTGTGCGCGAGGACGCAGGCGGGCGGTGGCTGCGCGGCCAGTTCCATCCCGAGCGCGTCGGTGACCTCGTCGTCCGTGACGATCCGGACCGCGTCGGGGTGCCGGCCGCCCTGGGCGTGCAGCCAGCGCCAGGTGCCGTGCCACTCGGCCCGGGTGTCCGCGCGCTCCTGCGGGCAGCGCACCACCACCTGGTGGAGCAGGCCGAGGGCGCGGCGCCGGCCGGCCGGCCCGCGGGGCACCGGCCACTGGTCGAAGTCGGCGTCGAGCAGTTCGTACGGCACGTGGAACTCGACGCGGTCCACGGCGGTGTACGCCTGCCGCCCGGCGTCGCCGTCGGGCTCCGACGCATCGCCGATGAGGGCGAGTTGCCGTACGAGCTCCTCCCGTACCCGGTCCAGTCCGACCGGCGCTCCCTCCGACTCCCAGATGTGTCGGACCTGTTCGCCGCGCAGCCACATCCGGGCCAGGAATCCGGCCTCCCCGCCCGGCGGTGTCTCCAGCCGGACGTGTACGACCGTCCGCCGGGCGGGCGGCGGGGGTGGGGGCAGCACCGGCAGGGCGAGGCGCTCGCGGGTGGCGCGCACCCACTCCCCGAGCCGGTCCGCCCACGGGGTGTCGCCCGCGGTGGCGGCCCGGTCCGCGAGGAAGCGTACGAAGGGCACGGCCAGCGGCATCCCGCCTCGGCCGCCCTGCCGCTCGTCCAGGTCCTGGACCACCTCCAGCAGGCCCTCCCCCGGCAGGCCGGCGTGCGCCGGTGTGGTGCAGCCGGCCGCCTTGAACGCCCACGCGTAGGCCTCGTGGGCGCAGCGGGGCAGCTCGCGGCCCTCGAAGAGGGTGCCGAGGCCGTCCCAGGCCGCCTGGTCGAGCTTGGCGGCCCGGGGCAGTGCGGCCCGGGACAGGTCGTCGTCGAGGAAGGAGCAGGCGTCCCAGTCGCGGTCGACGATGAACTGCGGCAGCTGCCAACCCTCGCCGCGTTCGCGCAGCTCCTGGAAGGTGCGGTGGATGCTGAGGGCGGCGCCGGGCAGCCCGCTGACGCTCTCCCGTACGGAGCGTCCGCCCAGTTCGCCGAGCAGGGCCTCGGTGAACCGGCCGGCGCCGCGCTCGGCGTCGTTCTGCGCGACCTCGCCCTCGCGGGAGGCGTAGAGCCGGAACTGCCTGCGGCCCGGGACGGAACTCCCGCCGCCGTAGTCGGTGTTGCCGAAGTTCCAACGGGTGTCGCGGGGCGCGTCGACCCGGCAGGAGTCCACGAGCGCGGCCTGGAGCGGGAAGCGGCGTTGTTTGACGAGGTCGGTGCGCCACCAGCGCAGCGCCGAGTCGAGGTTGAGGTGCCTGATCTGACTGGGGCGGGCGTCGGCGCAGGGCAGCATCAGCTCCTGGCGCGGCCCGAGGTAGCCGTGTCCGGCCCAGAAGATCCACAGCAGGTCGCCGTCGCACTGCGGGAGTTCGTCGAGGAGCGCCGATTTCACGTTCTCCTCGGTCGCCGGCCGGTAGGCCGTGCGCAGGGCGGTCATCGCCGGGGCGTCCGTCCAGTCGAGGTCGCCCGGTTCGTCGAGCGGGGAGAGCAGCAGCCGGACGTTGCCGGGCGGCACCTCGGCGGGGCCGGTCAGCCACCGGGCGAAGCGCAGGGCGTCGCGGGCCGGGCCCCGCAGGTTCCAGCGGTGGCTGATGTCGTAGCGCTCGACCCCGGCGACGAGCGCGAAGGTGCGCTGCGGTCCGAGGGCCGGGGGCAGGAAGTCGGCGGAAGTCACCCGATCCCCGCCTCGGTCACCGCCTGTTCGATCCGCTCGTAGAGGGAGTCCTGTTTCCAGTAGGCGCTGTGGCAGGCAGGGAAGGGCTGGCGGCTGCGGATCTCGTGGTCGGTGACGCGCGCGTCGCCGGGGAAGACCGGTTCGGCGAGGTAGGAGAGGACGTCGTGCCGGTCGTAGACATTGAGCCAGCGCGGGAAGCCGTACGGGAGCTTCGCACCGGGTTCGAGCGCGGCCAGCGCGCCCAGTTCGTGGAGGAAGGGGGCCTGGGAGCCGACGGTGACCAGCAGCTCGGCGCCGGGGACGGCCTCGCCGCGGGCGGCGGCGAGGGTGAGGAGGTCCACGAGGGCGATCCCGCCGAGGCTGTGGCCGATGAGTACGGTCGGCCCCGGATCGGCGGTGATGCGGGTGTGCAGGAAGTCGCGGAGCTCGTGGCCGCGGGACTGGTAGCGCAGGATGTCGCCGAGCACGGGGGTGGCGCCGACGGTGAGGGAGCCGCGTCGGGCGTCGAGGAGCGGCTGGGTGGTGACCCGCAGGGCGAGCCGGCCGAGGACGGCGGCCACGCGGGCGCCCGGCACCCGGCCGTCGCCGCCGAGGCGGGTGGTGAGCAGTTCGACGAGGCGGTCGCGTTCGGCGGCGGTGCAGTCGGCCTCGTCGGTGACGGCGGCGGTGGCGAGGGCGGTGGCGGTCACGGCCCGGGCGAGGGCGGTGGCCAACTCGCGGGCCTGCGGCTCGTCGGTGGCGCGGGCCGCGGCCCGGGCCGCCTCGGCGGAGTCGGCGGTGGAGTCCAGGGCGGCGGCGAAGCCCGCGACGAGGCCGGTGCCGTGCAGCAGGGCGCCGAGCTCGTCCCCGGTGCGTGGCGGTGCCGGTGGTAAGGCTTCCAGCAGGGCGAGCACCCGGGGGCCGGCGGCCTGTACGCCGGGCATCGCGAAGCCGTCGTCGTGGTCCGCGTCCTCGCCGGCGTGGGCGGCGTCGGCCGCGTGTCCGTCGTCGCGCTCGCCGGGGCCGGGCTGCCGGCCGAGCTCGGCCAGGACCCGCAGCTCGCACAGCGGGTCGGCGAGCAGCAGCGCCCACTCGGCCGTCTCCGCGTCCACGGGGTCGGGCGCGTCCTGCGGGGTGGGGCGCATTCCGGGCACCGAGCGGCCGCCCGCGCCGAGGGTCGCGCCGAACCGGTCACCCCAGTAGCAGGATTCGACGGCCGCTCCGTGGAATCTGTCCGTCAGCCGTTCCCGGACCAGGGCGAACAACGTGTCGTGCCGCTCGCGCCGTACGCCCGTACCGTGGACAAAGAGAAAACGCATCGCAGCCCGGCCCCCCTCGCGCAGTCGTCCCCCGCCCGGCACCATAGCCCGACGGGGGTAACAGGGGCCATGGAACGTCGAGTTCGGCGTGCGCGGGCGGATCGGGGGCCGCCGGCCGGGGAATCGGCGGCGGGGGCTGTGAGCACGGACACGTCCTCCCGTCGGAACCCGGGCCGCCGCTCCCCCATCGAACGAAGAGTCTGAATGCGTCTGGGGCGGGAGTACCACATGGTCGGCAAGGTTGACGGGCGGGAACGGGAGCGGGGCCGCCGGTCCGCCCCGCGAGGCTCCATGGTCGTCGGCCTGCTGTGCACCGTGGTCCTCGCGGGCGTCGGCTACGCCGCCTGGGAGCTGCGCGGTATCGCCGCCACCCGCGCGGACGGCGATCCGGCGCAGGGCGTCTACCAGCAGGACCCCGAGCGGGCCGACAGGACGGCGGCCGCGGTGCTGGACGGGATCGTGCGGGAGGACCCGGAGCCGCCGAAGGACGACAAGGCCTTCACCGACGGCGGCGGCGCGGTGGACTGGCGGTACGCCGGGTGGCAGCCCTCCGACCCCCTGGAGGCCCGGCCCGCCCCGGCCGAGCCTGCCGTCGGCGCGCTGTTCTCCCCGGGCGGCGACGGCGACCCCGACCACCACTGCTCGGCCGTGGTGGTGCACTCCCCGCGCGGCGACCTCATCGCCACCGCCGCGCACTGCGTGTACGCCGGCGGCTTCCGCACCAACCTGGCCTTCGCGCCCGGCTACCGGGACGGGGTGGCCCCGTTCGGCATCTGGGTGCCGACCCGGATCGACGTGGACCCGCGCTGGACGGAGGGCCAGGATCCCGATCACGACGTCGCCCTGCTCCGGCTGCGCCGGCCGGGCTATCCGGGGCAGCGGTTGGAGGACGTCACGGGCGCCCTGACCATGGACTTCGCAACCGAACTACCGTCGCCCGCCCGCCTCATGGGCTATCCGAACTACGCCGAGCAGCCGGTGGAGTGCCGGAACACGGCCGTCCTGGCCGGGCCGACGCAGGTGCGGCTGGACTGCGCGGACGTACCCAACGGGACCAGTGGCGGACCGGTCCTGACCGGCCGCGGCAGCCTGGTCGGCGTGATCGGCGGCCGGGACGGGGGCGGGGACGAGGAGACCTCGTACAGCGTCCGCTTCGGCGACGCGGTCCGCGCCCTGTACGAGCGCTCCACGAAGTCCTGAGCGGTCTCGGACTTCGCCCGGTCCGGCCCGGTCCCCGGCCGGGGCGGTCGTGACGGCCGCGGGTTTCTGGGTGGTTGTCCGGCTCGTCGTCGTTCATGCCGCAGATTCTGCTGTGCGGGGGGGGGCGCGCGCGGCAGTCCCGAGCCGGGGCGCCCGGAGGCGACCCGGGGGCGGGCGGACTCGTTCCGGGGCGCCGGCGCGATCCGCTCAGCGCGGCAGGGCGGCGTACGAGACTCCCGTGAGCTTCTCGGAGGCGGCCCACAGCAGCTCGCCGGACGTGTCGTCGAGGGTCCAGCCGGCCCGCCAGGACCGGGCGGGCGCCCCGCGCCAGCCGAACCGGGGGCCGATGAACGCGTCCGGCTCGACCCCGGGCGCGGTGGCCGCGTAGAGGGTGGGCAGGGCGCCCGAGGAGGTGGGCTGGGCGAGGACCGCGTTGCCGAGCGCCGCCGCCCACGAGGTGAGGGTGGGGCCCTCCAGCTTCGACGCCCCGGAGTGAAGGTTGCTGGAGGCGTAGCCGGGGTGGGCGGCGACGGCGGTGATCGGGGAGCCGGCGGCCGTGAAGCGGCGGGCGAGCTCGTGGGTGAAGAGCAGGTTGGCGGTCTTGGAGCGGCCGTAGGCGATCCAGCGCCGGTAGCCGTGCTCGCCGCCCGCGTCGGCGAGGCCCGCGTCGTCGGGGTCGATCCGCCCCAGCACGTGGAAGCCGCTGGAGACGTTGACGATCCGGGCCCCGGAGGCGGCGGCGCGCAGCCGCGGCAGCAGCAGTCCGGTCAGGGCGAAGTGTCCGAGGTGGTTGACCCCGAACTGCGTCTCGAATCCGTCGGCGGTCCGCCCGTACGGCAGGGCCATCACACCCGCGTTGTTGATCAGCAGGTCCAGCGAGGCGTGCCGCTGCGCGTAGGCGGTGGCGAACTCCCGTACGGAGGACAGGTCGGCGAGGTCCAGCGGCAGGAACTCCGCCCGTGCCTGCGGGACCTCCGCGCGCAGCCGGATCACGGCGGCCCTGCCGCGGGCCGCGCTCCGGCAGGCCAGCACCACCGAGGCGCCGCCCCGGGCGAGCTCGCGGGCGGTGACGTACCCGATCCCGCTGTTGGCCCCGGTCACGACGGCGACGCGGCCGCTCTGGTCGGGGATGTGCGTGGCGTTGCGGCCCGGCATGGCGGCTCCCTCGTGAGGCAGTGGGTTACCGAGGGTAGTCCGGGGGTGTTCCGGGGCTGTCGCCGGGCCGGGGCCAGGGCGGCGCGGGTCGTGGATCCGCAGGCCAGTAGGCTGCGGCGGGTCCGCCCTCTTCACCCCCTCCCGCTCCCGTCCCCGAGGAACCGCGCAGTGAGCTCCCCGCCGCCCCCCATGCCCGTGACGGTCGTCGGCCTCGGCGCGGACGGCTGGGCCGGGCTCTCCGCCGCCGGCCGCTCCGCTCTCACCTCGGCCGAGGTGCTGATCGGCGGGCCGCGCCAGCTGGACCTGCTGCCGGTCGCCGAGTGCGCCGGTGAGCGGGTGGCTTGGCCGAGCCCGCTGCGGCCCGCCGTACCGAAGCTGATGGCCGAGCACGCCGGACGCCGGATCGCGGTGCTGGCCAGCGGCGACCCGATGTTCTACGGGATCGGCCGCGCCCTCGCCGAGGAACTCGGGCCGCGGTCCCTGCGGGTCCACCCGCACCCCTCGTCGGTGTCCTACGCCTGCGCCCGCCTGGGCTGGCCGGTGGAGGACACCGAGGTGGTCACGGTGGTCGGCCGCCCGGTGGCCCGGCTGGCGGCCGCGCTCCACGAAGGACGCCGGGTGCTGGTGCTCAGCGCCGGAGCCGCGTCCCCGGGCGAGATCGCCGCACTGCTGCGGGAGCGCGGGTTCGGCCCGAGCCGGATGCGGGTCCTCGAACAGCTCGGGTCCGAGCGCGAGGACACGTACGAGGGCCGCGCCGACACCTGGGACCACGCGCCCGGCGACCCCCTGAACGTGGTCGCGCTCGACTGCCGCCGCGACCCGACCCACGACGCGCCGCGGCTCGGCGCGACCCCGGGCCTCCCGGACACCGCGTACGAGCACGACGGGCAGCTCACCAAGCGCCATGTCCGGGCCGCGACCCTGTGCGCGCTGGCCCCGGCCCCCGGCGAGCTGCTGTGGGACATCGGCGGCGGCTCCGGCTCCATCGGCATCGAGTGGATGCGTACGCACCCCTCGTGCCGGGCGGTGGCCGTGGAGCGCGTCCCGGAGCGGGCCGGGCGCATCACCCGGAACGCGGCGGCGCTGGGCGTCCCCGGCCTGCGCGTGGTCGTCGGGGCCGCACCGCAGGCGCTGGCCGGACTGCCGGCCCCCGACGCCGTGTTCATCGGCGGCGGGCTGACCGCCCCCGGCCTGCTGGACGCGGTCTGGGACGCGCTGGCCCCCGGCGGCCGGCTCGTGGTCAACACCGTCACCCTGGAGTCGGAGGCGGTGCTCGCCGAGCGCTACCGGCGCCACGGCGGCGAACTGGTCAAGCTCGCCGTCGCGCACGCCGTGCCGGTCGGCGGTTTCACGGGCTGGCGGCAGGCGATGCCGGTCACCCAGTGGTCCGTGACGAAGTCGGAGGGCTCGACCGCCGGGTCGACCGAGGAGAAGGATCGAACATGACCGTGTACTTCATCGGTGCCGGCCCCGGCGCCGCCGACCTGATCACCGTGCGCGGCGCCCGGACCCTGGCCGCCGCCCCCGTCTGCCTGTACGCGGGCAGCCTCGTGCCGCGCGAGCTGCTGGCCGAGTGCCCCGCGGACGCCCGCCTGGTCGACACCTCGCAGCTGAACCTGGACGAGATCGTCGCCGAGTACGTACGGGCCCACGCGGCGGGCCAGGACGTGGCGCGGCTGCACTCCGGCGACCCGTCGATCTTCAGCGCGGTCGCGGAGCAGATGCGGCGGCTGGACGCGGCCGGCATCCCCTACGAGGTCGTCCCGGGCGTCCCGGCCTTCGCCGCGGCGGCCGCCGCCCTCAAGCGGGAACTGACCGTCCCCACCGTCGGGCAGACGGTGATCCTGACCCGGATCGCCCAGCAGGCCACGCCGATGCCGCCGGGCGAGGACCTGGCCACGCTGGGCCGCAGCGGCGCCCTGCTGGTGCTGCACCTGGCCACCCGCTACGTGGACCGGGTCGTCGACGAGCTGCTCCCGCACTACGGGGCCGAGTGCCCGGTGGCGGTCGTGGCGATGGCCTCGCGCCCCGACGAGCTGATCCTGCGCGGCACCCTGGCCGACATCGCGCCGCAGGTGAAGGAGCACGGGCTGGTGCGCACCGCCGTCATCGTGGTGGGCCGCACGTTGGGCGCGGAGCAGTTCCGCGACAGCCACCTGTACTCGCCCGAGCGTGACCGGCATGTCTGCTGAGTCGGACCCCCGCCCGGACGGCCGCCCGGCCCGCCACGTCCTGATCCTGGGCGGTACGACGGAGGCCCGCCGCCTCGCGGAGGCGCTGGCGGCCGCCCCCTCGGGCCGGGTGACCACCTCGCTCGCGGGCCGGGTGGCCTCGCCCGTGCTCCCGCCCGGCGAGACCCGTGTCGGTGGCTTCGGCGGCGTCGAGGGCCTCGCGGCCTGGATCGTCGCCCACGACGTCACCCATGTCGTGGACGCCACCCATCCCTTCGCGGAGCGGATGAGCTTCAACGCGGCCGGGGCGGCCGCCCGCACGGGCGTCCCGCTGCTGGCACTGCGGCGGCCGGGCTGGACGCCGCGGTCGGGCGACCGCTGGACCTTCGTGGACTCCCTCGACGAGGCGGCCGACCGGCTGCCCGCCCTCGGCTCCCGCGCGTTCCTGACCACCGGCCGGATGGGCCTGCACACCTTCGCGCACCTCACCGACACCTGGTTCCTGGTGCGTTCGGTGGACCCGCCGGCGCCGCCGGTGCCGCCGCGCCTCGAAGTGCTCCTGGACCGGGGCCCGTTCACCCTGGACGACGAGCGGGAGCTGATCGCCCGGCACCGGATCGACGTCCTGGTCACCAAGGACAGCGGTGGCTCGGCCACCGCCCCCAAGCTCACCGCGGCCCGCGAGGCCGGTGTCCCGGTGCTCGTCGTACGCCGCCCGGCGGTGCCGGCGGGCGTACCGCAGATGGGCTCCGTCGAGGCCGCGCGGGACTGGCTCGCCACGAGCCGGTAGCGAGGCTCCGGTTCTGCCCTGGGGAAAAGGAATTGCCTGCTGGGGCCGGGTCACGTTGGGTGGACGGCATGACCGTGCTGCACACCGAACGCCTCGTCCTGCGCCCCTGGCGGGACTCCGACCTCGATCCCTGGGCGGCGATGAACGCCGATCCCGAGGTACGGGAGCATCTGGGCGACCCGCTCACCCGTGAGCAGAGCGAGGCCTCCCTGGTGCGGTTCCGGGCCGCGTTCGACCGGCGGGGCTACGGCTGGTGGGCCGTGGAGGTCCGGGCCACGGGTGAGTTCATCGGCTTCGCGGGCATGGACGACGTGGACGACGGCATGCCGTTCACCGGGGTGGAGATCGGCTGGCGGCTCGCCCGTGCCTCCTGGGGGGTGGGTTACGCCACCGAGGCCGCTCGGGCGGTCGTGGCCCACGGCTTCGACACGCTGGGGCTCCCCGAGCTCCTCGCCGTGACCACGGCCGGCAACCTCCGCTCCCAGGCGGTGATGCGGAAGATCGGGATGACCCGGAACCCGGCCGACGACTTCGACGATCCCGACGCGCCCGAAGGGCCGCTGCGTCCGAACGTGCTGTTCCGGCTGGAACGGGACGCGGCGCCGGCAGCGGCGGGCGGTGCGCCGGGCTCCCGCTGAGACGGACCCGTACGGGGAAGGCCCGGTGCGCTCGTCGCACCGGGCCTTCCCGCGTGTACCGCCGCGTCCCGCCTCACCCGGTCACGGGTAGCGGCGCGGCGTCCAGGTGATCCTCGAACCGTCGGCCCGCTCGGTGACCTGCGTCTGCGAGGAGCCGATCAGCAGGATCGTGCGCATGTCCACCTCGGACGGCTCCAGTTCGGCGAGCGTGACGATCCGCACCGACTGCTCGGGGCCGCCGACGTCGCGGGCGACGACCACCGGGGTCTCGGGCGAGCGCAGTTCCAGCAGCAGCTCCCGGGCCTGGGCCACCTGCCAGGTCCGGCTGCGCGAGCCCGGGTTGTAGAGGGCGAGCACCAGGTCGGCCGCGGCGGCCGCGCGCAGCCGCTCCGCGATGACCTCCCAGGGCTTGAGCCGGTCCGAGAGCGAGATGGTGGCGTAGTCGTGGCCGAGCGGGGCACCGGCCGCGGCGGCCGCCGCGTTGGCCGCGGTCACCCCCGGCAGGACCCGTACCGGCACGTCCTTGTACTCGGCCTGCCCTGCCACCTCCAGGACGGCGGTGGCCATCGCGAAGACACCGGGGTCGCCGCCGGAGACCACGGCCACCCGCTTGCCGCGCCGGGCGAGGTCGAGGGCGAACTCGGCGCGCTCCGACTCCACCTTGTTGTCGGAGCCGTGGCGGATCTGGCCCGGCTTGACGGGCACCCGGTCCAGGTAGGTGGTGTAGCCGACCAGGACCTCGGCGTCGGCGAGGGCGCGCCGGGTCTGCGGGGTGAGCCACAGCGGGCCGGCCGGGCCGGTGCCGACGACGACGACCTCGCCGGGGCCGGACGGGACGCTGCCCGGGTTGCCGATGCGGCTGGGGAGCACGGCGACGGCGAAGTACGGCACGCTGTCGGCTTCGATGTCGGCGAGGAGTCCGGTGCGCTCGCCGGCCATGGTGGCCCGCTCGACGTAGCGGGCCTCGGCGAGCCGGCCGCTGCTCTCCATCGCGCGGCGGACGGCGGGGAAGGTCCGGCCGAGCTTCATCACGACCGCCGAGTCGGTGGCGGCGAGGCGGGCGGTGAGCTCCTCCTCGGGCAGGGTGCCGGGGAGGATGGTCAGCACCTCCTCGCCCTCGACGAGCGGGGTGCCGAGCCGGGCGGCGGCGGCGCTGACGGAGGTGACGCCGGGGATGACCTCGGCCTCGTACCGGTCGGCGAGCCGCTTGTGCATGTGCATGTACGAGCCGTAGAAGAGCGGGTCGCCCTCCGCGAGCACGGCGACGGTCCGGCCGGCGTCCAGGTGCGCGGCGAGCCGGGCGGCGGCGGCCTCGTAGAACTCCTCCATCGCCCCCTGGTAGCCGCCGGGGTGGTCGGTGGTCTCGGTGGTGACCGGGTAGACCAGCGGTTCCTCGACGTGGTCGGCGCGCAGGTGCTTCGCGGCGATCGAGCGGGCGATGGAACGGCCGTGGCGGGCGCTGTGGTAGGCCACGACATCGGCCTCGGCGATCACCTCGACGGCGCGCAGGGTCATCAGCGACGGGTCGCCGGGGCCGAGCCCGACCCCGTACAGCCGGCCCTTGGCGATGTCGCTCATTCGGCCACGCTCGCAATGGCGTTGAGGGCGGCGGCGGCCATCGCGCTGCCGCCGCGCCGGCCGCGCACGATCAGGTGGTCGAGGCCCGAGGGGTGGGCGGCGAGGGCGTCCTTGGACTCGGCGGCGCCGATGAAACCGACCGGGACCCCGATGACGGCGGCGGGGCGCGGGGCGCCCTCCTCGATCATCTCCAGCAGCCGGAACAGGGCGGTCGGCGCGTTGCCGACGGCGATGACCGAGCCCTCCAGCAGGCCGCGGTCGCGCCAGACCTCCAGGGCGGCGGCGCTGCGCGTGGTGCCCATCTTCGCGGCGAGTTCCGGTACGGCCGGATCGGAGAGCGTGCAGATCACGTCGTTGTCGGCAGGCAGCCGCTTACGGGTGACACCGCTGGCGACCATCTGCACGTCGCACAGGATCGGCGCGCCCGCCTCCAGCGCCGCGCGGGCGCGCAGCACGACCTCGGGGGTGTAGCCGAGGTCCTGCGGGAGGTCGGTCATTCCGCAGGCGTGGATCATGCGCACCGCGACCTGGGCGACCGTGTCGGGCAGCCCGGAGAGGTCCGCCTCGGCGCGGATCGTGGCAAAGGACTGGCGGTAGATGGCCGCGCCGTCCTTCTCGTACTCAAACACGGTGTACTCGCTCATTTCTTCACTACGTCGGGGTCGGTGCGGGCGTCCGCGAGTGCCGCGGCAAGTTCGGTGGGCCGTACGTCGTCGCGTACGGGGCGGCCGGGTGCGGCGAGCCGGTATCCGGAGCCGGTGGCGACCAGATCCACCCAGGCGGTGCCGCGCGGATGCCCGCAGCGGCGCTCGCAGCCGGACCAGTGCACGGGCAGCGGACCGCGCGCCCGGTCGGCGACGGCCCGCGCGTCGGCGCGTACGTCCGCGAGGGATTTCGCGCAACCGGGCCGTCCCGTACAGGCGGTGACGTTCTCCCAGGGACTGTCGGGGGTGAGGACCAGGCCGACCGCCTCGATGCGGGCGGCGGCCCGCTCACCCGCCGAGGGCAGGACGACGCTGCGCCACGGGGTGACGCGCAGCCGGCCGCTGCCCTCGTCGGCGACCTCCACCAGGACCCGCCACTGGGCGGAGTCGATCCGGCCGAGCGGGGGCAGCACGCACAGGGTGGCGCGGTCGTGCCCGCCCGTGCGCGAGGGCCGGGGCGGCGGCGCGTATGGCCGATCCACGGCGCGGGCGGTCTCGGCGGCGATACCGGCGGCGTCGAGACGGCGGACGAACTCGACCTCGTCCAGGGCGTGTTCGGCGGGCAGTTCGGCCACCCGCCAGGCCTGCGTACCGGCTTCGGCGGCGGCGTCGAGGAAGTATCGGGCGGCCAGCAGCGCCGCCCGCGGGGCGTCCTGCCCGGCGAGTTCCACGGCGTCGTCGGACCGACCGAGCCGAACCAGTGCCCGGCCCCGGGAGCGGCCGAGCACGGTCACGTCGGGGGCGAGCGCGGCCACGTCGCCGCGGCCGTCGTCGAAGGCGAACAGGAACCGCCCGGACAGCGCGGCCGCCCAGGGGGCGGCGCACAGCAGCCGGTCGAATTCCACGGCCCAGGCCGACGCGTCGGGCCGGTCGGGTCCGTCCAGGCCGGACAGGGGCGTCGCCACGATGTTCCGTACCCGCTCATGGCTCGGCGCGGGCAGCAGTCCGGCCCGGTCCAGCAGCTCGGCGAGCCCGGCGCCGCACCCGTCGGCCAGGCCGCGCAGCTGCACGTTGCCGCGCGAGGTCAGTTCCAGGTGCCCGTCCCCGAACCGGTCGGCGGCGAGCGCCAGCGCCGAGGCCTGCTCGACGGTGAGCAGCCCGGCCGGTACCCGGACCCGCGCCAGGAACCCGTCGTCCGCGGCGTGCAGCCGCAGCGCACCGGGGCAGGCGTCACCGCGCTCCCGTATGACGGGTTCGTCCCGCGATGCGGCGGAAGGGGGCTGGGGCATGGCCGCGAGCATACCCACGATCGGGTGCCCGCGACCTGTGTCCGTCACCACCCCCACCAGCGACATTCGCCCCCACCACCGCCCAAGCCACCCTTCCGGCCCCGCCCACCCCGTTCAGCACCCCGCCCCGTCCCGCCCCGTCCCAGCCCCGCCGGCGTTTGAGGCGCGGGGTCCGGGGCAGAGCCCCGGCGACGGCGTCGCACCCGGCGGACCACACGGCACACGACCCACCACCCGGCAGAAGCCACCCGCCCCCTAAGATGACCTTCCGGCGGACCACACGGCCCGCCGTCGCCGAGGACGGCGACATGGGAGGAAGCCCGGTGCGATTCCGGCGCGGTCCCGCCACTGTGAACCCCGCGGAGCGATCCGGCGACCGGGGTGAGTCAGGAACTCCCGCTGTCCTCACACTGCCCGGGGCGCGGAAACCCCGAGGAAGGCCTGCCGCCGCATGATCCTGCTGCTGTCGACGTCCGACACCGATCTGCTCAGCGCCCGCGCAGCGAACACGGCGGACGGCCCCGTCCCGTACCGGTTCGCGAACCCCTCCCGTCTCCCCCTCGACGACCTGCCCGGCCTCCTCGACGGGGTCGACCTGGTCGTCGTACGCCTCCTCGGCGGCCTCCGCGCCTGGCAGGACGGCCTCGACCTGCTCCTGGCCCCCGGCCAGACCCGCCCGGTCGTGGTCCTGACCGGCGAACAGGCTCCGGACGCCCAGCTCATGGAGGCCTCCACGGTCCCCATCGGCATCGCGGCCGAGGCCCACGGCTACCTCGCCCACGGCGGCCCGGCGAACCTGGAGCAGCTGGCCCGGTTCCTCTCCGACACCGTCCTGCTCACCGGTCACGGCTTCGAGCCGCCCGCGGCCTCCCCCACCTGGGGGCCGCTGGAGCGCACCCCGCAGCGCACCGAGGGCCCGCGGATCGCGGTGCTGTACTACCGCGCCCACCAGATGAGCGGGAACACCTCCTTCGTGCACGCCCTGTGCGACGCGATCGAGGGCCACGACGCCCAGGCGCTGCCGCTGTACGTGTCCTCCTTGCGCACCCCCGAGCCGGAACTGATCGCGGCGCTGGAGTCGGTCGACGCGGTCGTCACGACCGTCCTCGCGGCGGGCGGCACCAAGCCCGCCACCGCCTCGGCGGGCGGCGACGACGAGTCCTGGGACGCGGGCGCGCTCGCCGGTCTCGGCGTGCCGATCCTGCAGGCCCTGTGCCTGACCGGCTCGCGCGCCGCCTGGGAGGAGAACGACGAGGGCCTCTCCCCGCTGGACGCCGCCACGCAGGTCGCGGTGCCCGAGTTCGACGGCCGCCTGATCACCGTCCCGTTCTCCTTCAAGGAGATCGACGAGGACGGCCTGCCCGCCTACGTCGCCGACCCCGAGCGGGCCGCCCGGGTCGCGGGCATCGCCGTACGTCACGCCCGTCTGCGGCACATCGATCGCCGCGACAAGAAGGTCGCGCTGGTCCTGTCCGCGTACCCGACCAAGCACTCGCGGATCGGTAACGCGGTCGGCCTCGACACCCCGGCCAGCGCCGTGGAGCTGCTGCGCACCCTCATCGCCGGCGGCTACGACTTCGGTCCGACCGAGGGCATCCCGGGGCTGGTCTCGGGCGACGGCGACGAGCTGATCCGCGCCCTGATCGAGGCCGGTGGCCACGACCAGGACTGGCTGACCGAGGAGCAGCTGGCCCGGAACCCGGTCCGGATCCCGGCCGCCGACTACAAGCGGTGGTTCGCGCAGCTCCCGGCCGAGCTGCGGGACAGCGTCACCGAGCACTGGGGCGAGGCCCCGGGCAACATGTTCGTGGACCGCTCCGCCAACCCGGAGGGTGACATCGTCCTCGCGGCCCTGCGCCGGGGGAACCTGCTCATCCTCATCCAGCCGCCGCGCGGCTTCGGCGAGAACCCGATCGCGATCTACCACGACCCGGACCTGCCGCCCTCGCACCACTACCTGGCCGCGTACCGGTGGATCCAGGCGCGCGCCGAGGACGGCGGTTTCGGCGCCGACGCGATGATCCACCTGGGCAAGCACGGCAACCTGGAGTGGCTGCCCGGCAAGAACGCGGGCCTGTCCGCCGCGTGCGCGCCCGACGCCGCCCTCGGTGACCTGCCGCTCATCTACCCGTTCCTGGTCAACGACCCGGGCGAGGGCACCCAGGCCAAGCGCCGGGTGCACGCCACGCTGGTCGACCACCTGGTGCCGCCGATGGCGCGCGCGGAGTCGTACGGCGACATCGCGCGCCTGGAGCAGCACCTGGACGAGTACGCGCAGATCTCCGCGATGGACCCGGCGAAGCTGCCGGCCATCCGCGCGCAGATCTGGACGCTGATCCAGGCCGCCAAGCTCGACCACGACCTCGGTCTGGAGGAGCGCCCGGACGACGACGGCTTCGACGACTTCCTGCTGCACGTCGACGGCTGGCTGTGCGAGGTCAAGGACGCCCAGATCCGTGACGGTCTGCACGTCCTGGGTGGTGCGCCGACCGGTGAGGCCCGGGTCAACCTGGTCCTCGCGATCCTGCGCGCCCGCCAGATCTGGGGCGGTACGACGGCCCTTCCGGGTCTGCGCGAGGCGCTCGGCCTGGACGAGTCCAAGGCCACCCGTACCTCGGCGGACACGGTGGAGGAGCAGGCCCGCGCCCTGGTCCAGGCGATGGAGGACGCGAACTGGTCCCTGGACGCCGTGTCCTCGGTCGCGGCGGACCACCCGGCGGACGTCGCGGCGGTCCTGTCGTTCGCGGCCCGTGAGGTGGTCCCGCGTCTGGCCGGCACCACGGACGAGATCGCCCACGTGGTCGCCGCCCTGGACGGCCGTTTCATCCCGGCGGGCCCTTCGGGCTCGCCGCTGCGCGGCCTGGTCAACGTCCTGCCGACGGGCCGCAACTTCTACTCGGTCGACCCGAAGGCCGTCCCCTCCCGCCTCGCGTGGGAGACGGGCCAGGCCCTGGCCGAATCCCTCCTCACCCGCTACCGCACCGACAACGGCGAGTGGCCGGCCTCGGTGGGCCTGTCCCTGTGGGGCACGAGCGCGATGCGCACGTCGGGCGACGACGTGGCGGAAGCCCTCTCCCTCCTCGGTGTCCGCCCGGTCTGGGACGAGGCCTCGCGCCGCGTCACCGGCCTGGAGCCGATCCCGCTCGACGAGCTGGGCCGCCCGCGCATCGACGTGACGCTGCGCATCTCGGGCTTCTTCCGTGACGCGTTCCCGCACGTCATCGGCCTGCTGGACGACGCGGTGCGGCTGGCGGCCTCGCTGGACGAGCCGGCCGACCAGAACTTCGTCCGGGCGCACGCCCAGGCGGACCTGGCCGAGCACGGTGACGAGCGGCGCGCGACGACCCGTATCTTCGGCTCGCGCCCGGGTACGTACGGCGCGGGCATCCTCCAGCTGATCGACTCCCGCGACTGGCGTACGGACGCCGACCTCGCGGAGGTCTACACGGTGTGGGGCGGCTACGCGTACGGCCGGGGCCTGGAGGGCCGCCCCGCCCGGGACGAGATGGAGACGGCGTACAAGCGCATCACGGTCGCGGCGAAGAACACGGACACCCGCGAGCACGACATCGCGGACTCGGACGACTACTTCCAGTACCACGGCGGCATGGTGGCCACGGTCCGCGCCCTGCGGGGTACCGCTCCCGAGGCCTACATCGGTGACTCCACCCGCCCGGAGACGGTCAAGACCCGCACCCTGGTCGAGGAGACCTCGCGTGTCTTCCGGGCCCGTGTGGTGAACCCCAAGTGGATCGAGGCGATGCGCCGCCACGGCTACAAGGGCGCCTTCGAGCTCGCGGCGACGGTGGACTACCTCTTCGGGTACGACGCCACGACGGGCGTGGTCGCGGACTGGATGTACGACAAGCTCACCGAGACGTACGTCCTGGACCCGACCAACCGCGCCTTCCTGGAGGAGGCCAACCCCTGGGCCCTGCACGGCATCGCGGAGCGCCTGCTGGAGGCCGAGTCGCGCGGCATGTGGGAGAAGCCGGACCCGCAGATCCTCGAATCCCTGCGCCAGGTCTACCTGGACACGGAGGGCAACCTGGAGGGCGAGTCGGAGTAGTCCGCTCCCCGGAACACAGGCCGTCCCCCTCACCCTGCCGAAGGGTGAGGGGGACGGTTCTTTCGTTCAGGCCCACGCGCCCCGAGCACGCGGACCTGGTGGGTGACTACGCCTTGACGGTCTGGTTCAGCGCGACGAGGGCCTGGGCCCAGCGCACGTACTTCAGCTGCCCGAAGTCGGCGACGGTCTTGACCCCGAAGGCCTGGTGCAGCAACTTGCCGTCCTCGTCGCTGACGCCCTTGAGCGCGGCGACGGGTGCCGCGAGCACCTCGGCGAGCGGCTTGTCGGCCCACGCCTTGTCGAGCACCTTGTCCAGATCGATCGCCATGAGCGTCCCTCTCGGAATCCCGAAACGAATATCGGGGCAAACCTAACCCAATCCGACAATCACCCCACGCTCCGACACCCCGGGGCGCTCGACTCGCTCCACACTCACGGAGCCCAGGGGCCGGGCGGCTCCGTTCCCGTCCCCGACCCGCCGTCGGGCTCGGAGTGGTAGACGTGCACGGACGTGCAGCGCACGAAGTGCACCCTGCACGATTCCGTCCGCGAGAAGGAACAGCCGGCCCGGCAGGCCGTCGACGCCGGGATCGACAGCGGCCACCGATTCCTCGGTGATGGACAGTGCGTCCCCCCTGAAGCCCGGAGGGAGCTTCATCCCCAGGACGACACCGAACTCGACCTCCAGCGCGCCGAATCCGGCGCGACCGTCCCAGCTCCGCTGCACCAGGCGAAGGAGTAACCACCGGACCACTTCGTGGACCGCCCCCCGTTCTCCACCGCCACGTCGCGGACACGCTGAATCCTTGTAGTCGAGAACACGCACACCCTCCCCGCAGCTCGCGCCCCTCGCCAGAATGGACTCCATGAGTTTCGACATCTTCGTATGCCGCTTCGAGAACGGCGAGCCGGCGTCGCTGGACATGGGCGCCGCCCACGAGATCCTCGGCCCCCACGTGGTGGCCCGGGACCCCGAGATCGGCTTCCTTCAGGTGAGTACGGCGGACGGCGAGGAGGCCGGGGTGTACCTGAACGATCCGACCGGCATCACCTTCAACCGCTTCGGAGGGGGCGGGGTCATGGACCTCCTGGCCGACCTGCTGCGGCGGCTGGGCGCCGTGCTCATCGTGCCGGGCGGGCCGACCATGATCCGGCGGGACGAGGACCACGCACGTCTGCCGGCGGCCCTCAGGGACGAGTGGCCCGTCGTCGTGGCCCGGACCGGGGCCGAGATCGACCGGGCGATCCGGGCCGCCTGATCCGACGGGCGACCGGCCGAAGGCCCACCCCCCGCCGCGTCCCGCGCAATCCCTCGAAGGGGGGCATCGACACCTACGGGTGGTTCGAACGCCGGGGCTCCGCACGGCGCATGGGGTCCGGCGCGTCGTCGCACCTGTGTGCGGGTATTCGTTCCCCCGGTCCCGTGACGCCGCTCTGAGCAGCCACGTTCTTGCGGCGTCAGTGCGCAGCCGCGGCACCTCGGGAGGAATCTTGCGATCCGTGCACGTTCATGTGGCGTTCGACCCGACACCGGGCGGGGGTGGCCGCGCATGAGGCTCCTCAAGCGACCCGAAGCCCCCGAGCCCGCCGTCTCCGAGAGCGAACGGCGCCTCTTCGGCGGGCCCCTGCGCTACGACGCCGGCTGGTCCAACCACGAATACGCCGCACTCGAAGGGCGGCTGCTGACCACCCTGCGCTCCATGCCCCGCATGGTCGGCGGAACCCTGCGCCTCGCCTGGGACACCGACCGGCCCGCCCTGCTCACCGTCGCCGCCGCCGAGGCCGGGCAAGGGGTCACCTCCGCCGTCGGGCTGCTCGTCATCAGCGATGTGTTCCGTACGCTGCTGAGCGAGGGCAGCGCCGCCGACCGGCTGTACGCGGCCCTGCCCGCCCTCGCCGCCGGGGCGCTGGTGGCCGTCCTGGGGGCCGTGCTCGCCGCCCGTTCCACGGCGGCCGCCGGACGGCTGGAGCCCAAGGTCGAACGGGCCGCGTACGAGCAGTACCTGAGCGCCGCCGTCGAGGTGGAGCTGGAGGCCATCGAGGACGGGGAGTTCCGGCGGCTGTTGGACAGTGCCCAGTGGGGTCCGCCCTCGGCCCGCCGCACGGTCGGCGCCTGCGTGGCCACCCTCGGCGGGGTCATCTCCCTGATCGCCACCGCCGGGGTGCTGACCGTACTGCACCCCCTGCTGCTGCCGATGCTGTTGCTGATCGCCGCCCCGCGCGGCTGGGGCGCGATGCGGGTGGCGCAGCGCCGCTACCTGTCGATGATCACCTGGGTGGAGCACGTACGGGCCGCCCGGCTCATCGGCCAGCTGCTGATCTCCCGTACGTCGGCCCCCGAGGTACGGGTGCACGGCGTCGGCCGCTACCTGCTGGGCCACTACCGCAACATGGCCGAGGTCGCCGAGAGCGAGGCCACCCGCCTCGCCAAGGACAAGGCCGCCACCGAACTGCTGGCCGCCGCGCTCTCCGGCCTCGCGGCCCTGGTCACCTACGGGGCGATGGGCGCGCTCATCGTCTCCGGCCGGATGGACCTCGCCGTCGCCGGTACCGCCGTGATCGCGGTGCGCACCGGTTCGGCGAGCCTGGGGGCGCTCGTGGCCACCACCAACACCCTGCACGAGGAGTCCCTGTACGTACGGGACCTGGAACGGTTCGTCGCCGAGGCGGCCCGCCGCGCCATCCCGTCCGGCGGGGCCCCGCTGCCCGAGCGGCTCGCCGCGGTGCGGCTGCGGGACGTGGACTTCAGCTACCCGGACCGGGACGAGCCCGCCCTCAGCGGGGTCTCGCTCACCATCGAGGCGGGCCAGGTGGTCGCGCTGGTCGGCGAGAACGGCTCCGGCAAGAGCACCCTCGTCAAACTGCTGGCGGGTCTGCACCTGCCCGACGCGGGTTCGGTCACCTGGGACGGGGTGGACGTGCGGGACGCCGACCGGGAGCAGGTCTTCGACCGGGTCGCGCTCCTCACCCAGGACTTCGAACGCTGGCCGGTGACCGCCCGTACCAACATCGCCATCGGACGCCCGGGGAAGGAGGACCCCGAGCGCGCCGTCGACCAGGCTTCGGAGGTGGTGGCCGCCGCCCGGTACGCCGGGGCCGACCGGATCGTCGAGAAGCTGCCGCACGGCTACGAGACCCTGCTCGCCCGGGTGTTCAGGGGTGCCTCGGAGCTGTCGGGCGGGCAGTGGCAGAAGTTCGGTCTCGCCCGCACCCGTTTCCGCGACGCCCGCCTCCTGGTGGTGGACGAGCCCACGTCGGCGCTCGACCCGGAGGCGGAGATCGCCGCCTTCGACAGCATCCGCGGCCTCGCCGGACCCGAGCGCGCGGTCGTCCTCGTCACGCACCGGATGTCCGGGGTGCGGTTCGCCGACGTCATCTACGTACTCCACGAGGGCCGGCTCGTCGAGCGGGGCGGTCACGACGAACTGCTGGCGCTGGGCGGCCGGTACGCCTCCATGTACGCGATGCAGGCCGAGCAGTTCGGCCACGATCCACGGCGCCGGTCGCCGTCGATCCCCCGGCAGTCGCCCGCACCGCAGAACGACGACTCGGTCACCTGAGACGGGCGGGCCCGTCGAGCGGGAGACCTTCGACGTCCCCACCGTTATCCGGTGCGAGGGGCCCGCGCCGGCGGAAGCCCGGATCCTCACCTGAAGCGGTGAACCGCCCCTTATCCCGCGGTCACCAGGGGTAGGGCACTGCTGATCTCGTGCGGGGGTCCGGGTCGACCGGGCCCCCGCACCCATGGACGAAAGGCCGACCCCGCCGTGACGCAGCCGTTTCAACTGCCGGATTTCTATGTGCCCTATCCGGCACGACTGAACCCCCACCTGGAGCACGCGCGGGCCCACACCAAGCGGTGGGCGCGCGGCTTCGGGATGCTGGAGGGTTCAGGCGTCTGGGAGGAGAGCGACCTCGACTCGCACGACTACGCGCTGCTCTGCGCGTACACCCACCCCGACTGCGACCGCGACGCGCTGGCTCTGGTCACCGACTGGTACGTGTGGGTGTTCTTCTTCGACGACCACTTCCTGGAGATGTACAAGCGCTCGCAGGACCGTGACGGCGCCAAGCGGTACCTCGACCGGCTCGCCGCCTTCATGCCCATGGACCTGTCCGACGGGTTCCCCGAGCCGACCAACCCGGTGGAGGCCGGGCTCGCGGACCTCTGGGCGCGGACGGTCCCCGCGATGTCCGCGGACTGGCGGGAACGGTTCTCCTTGTCCACGAAGAACCTCCTCGACGAGTCCATGTGGGAGCTCGCCAACATCAACATCGGGCGCGTGGCGAACCCGCTCGAATACATCGAGATGCGCCGCAAGGTGGGCGGCGCCCCCTGGTCTGCCGGCCTGATCGAGTACGTGTGCGCCGAGGTGCCCGCTCGTGTCGCGCACTCGCGCCCGCTCGGTGTGCTGCGCGACGCCTTCGCCGACGCCGTGCACATCAGGAACGACCTCTTCTCCTACCAGCGGGAGGTGGCCGACGAGGGCGAACTCTCCAATGCCGTGCTGGTGTTGGAGACCTTCCTGGGCTGCACCACCCAGGAGGCCGCCGAGGCCTCCAACGACCTGCTCACCTCCCGCCTCCACCAGTTCGAGCAGACCGCGATCGGCGAACTCCCGCAGCTCTTCGTCGATCACGCGCTGGACCCGACGGAGATCGCGGCCGTCCTCGCCTACGCCAAGGGTTTGCAGGACTGGCAGTCCGGTGGCCACGAGTGGCACATGGTCTCCAGCCGCTACATGAACAAGGAGGCCAGGCCCACCGCCGCGGCGGCCCTGCCCTTCCAACCGTCCGGGCTCGGCACCACCGCGCTCGACCTGCGGTCCGTGTTCACCCGGCGTTCGATGGAACTGCGCCACCGCTCCTTCACTCACGTCCCCTTCGAGCGCACCGGCCCCTCGGTCGTCCCGGACATCTACATGCCGCACCGGCTGGGGATCAGCCCGCACCTGGCGCACGCGCGCGAGGAGTCCGTGGCCTGGTCCCGGCGGATGGGTCTGCTGGACCCGCAGCCCGGCGACCCCGGTTCGGCGATCTGGACCGAGGAGCGGCTGCGGGGCTTCGACTTCGCGCTCTGTTCGGCGGGCATCGACCCCGACGCGACGCCGCAGGAGTTGGCCCTCAACGCCTGCTGGCTGACCTGGGGCACGTACGGGGACGACTACTACCCGGTGGTCTTCGCCCAGGGCAGGAACCTTCCGGCGGCCAAGGCGACGACGGCCCGCCTGATCGCCATGATCCCGGTGGACCACGCCGAACAGCCGGAACCGGTGACCGCGATGGAGCGCGCGCTCGGCGATCTGTGGGTGCGCACGACCGCCGCGATGGCCGCCGAGCACCGTGCCGAGTTCCGGGCGACCTTGGTGAGCATGATGGAGAGCTGGCTGTGGGAGGTGGACAACCAGATCCGGAACCGGGTCCCGGACCCGGTGGACTACGCGGAGATGCGCCGCCACACCTTCGGCAGCCACCTCACGATGTACCTGTGTCGGCTCGGGCACCGGGGCCGGGGCATCCCCGAGGAGATCTACGCCTCCGGGACGATCCGGTCCCTGGAGAACGCGGTCGCGGACGCCGCCTGCATGATCAACGACATCTACTCCTACCAGAAGGAGGTGGAGGTCGAGGGCGAGGTCCACAATTACATCCTGGTCGCCCGCACCTTCTTCGGCATCGACTACCCGCAGGCCCTGCGCATCTGTCATGAGCTGATGACGCGGCGCACCGAGGAGTTCGAGCACATCGTGGCGACGCAGCTGCCGCTGCTCTACGACGACTGGAAACTCGACCGGCCGGCCCGGCAGGCCCTGGACGCGTACGTGGGCGAGCTGAAGGACTGGCACGCCGGCATCCTCAACTGGCACCAGAAGATCCGCCGTTACCGGCCGGAGGACCTGCACGCGCGGCCCGATCGGTTGGCCACCGCCGTCCTGGGCGCCGGCTTCGGGATGTCCGCCGCCCGGATCTCGCTGCCCGCCTGATCCCGGCGTTCGGGGGCGGCCCGTCCGACCGCCCCCGATGCCCCGATGTGGCCCTGCGTCAGAACTCGTCCGCCGTGTGCGGCAGTACGGCCGTCCGCAAGGCCGCGTCCAGCGCCGCCGCCGAGCCGGGGGTGTGCTCCCGTACCAGCCCGGCGGCGACGAGTTCCTGGACGCGGGTCCCGCCGAGGTAGCAGGCGGCCAGTTCGCGTACGTCCAGGGCCAGGTCGGCGGCGGAGTCGGCGTGCTCGTACGTGGCTCCGTCCGGCCCGGCCGCCAGCCGGAACCGCCCGGCGTTGGCGGGCATGCGCGCGTCGTGCACCTCCAGCACCACCTCCACCGGCGCCGCCCAGGAGCGCTCCGTCAGCGCCGCCCGTACGTCGATCAGGCGCAGCCAGAGCGCGGGGAACTGCGAGGTGACCCGCACCTGGTCCCGGTCCGCGGCGAAGTGCAGCAGCGGGTCGTCCACGGGACGGCCCCACGCGCGGACCGTCCCGGTGAGGTCGAGGGAGGCCAGGCACTCCCAGAGCGCGGCGGCGACCGCCGGGGTGTCGGCCTCCAGCTCGTCGACCCGGACCAGGCCGGGCACCCGGGCGGCGCCGGCGCCGTCCTCCGGCTTCGTGCGGTAGAGCACGTAGCCGGCGATGGGCCGGTCCGCCTCGCCGAGGACGATGATCCGCGGCGGGCTCAGTTCCTCGTCCTCCTCGTCCTGTTCGGCCAGCCACTCCTGGGACCAGCGCTCCGCACTGCGGGTGGGGCGGCCGGCCCGGAGGGCGCGGGCGGCCTCGTGGAAGGGTCCGACGACGGCGACGGCCTCCTCCGGGTCGACCATGCGCAGCGGGCGCCGGTCCGGGTCGATGCGCAGGGCCAACGGGCGGGTGGAGTCGATCTCGACGGTGACGCCGGTGGTGGCGCTTCCGTAGCCGAAGCGCCCGTAGATCGCGGCCTCGGAGGCCCAGAGGGCGGCGAGCGGGCTGCCCGCGTCGGCGGTCCGCCGCAGCATCTCGGTCATCAGCCCGGTGAGCAGGCCGCGTCGGCGGTGGGTGGGGGCGACGCCGACGAAGGTGAGCCCGGGGCAGGGCAGGTCCGCCCCGGGCACCGAGAGCCGGAAGTCGTGCGCGGCCATGAAACCGGCCAGGACCGTGCCGTCGTAGGCGCCGATCCGGTCGCAACTCGCCAGCAGGGCGTGGTGTTTCTCCCGGACCTCCTTCTCGGGCCGGTCGTGGAAGACCAGGTAGGCGAGCTCCAGAGCACGGTCGATGTCGGACTCGGGTACCTCGCGGATGTCCACCATGATCGCGAGACTAATCGGTCATCGCGGACCGGTCATCCCATAAGGGCCGCCGGTCATGGGTTTCCGGTCGCTCCGGCGGGCGAGTGGTACGACGGGCTGCGGTGCGGGGCGGCCCGGCAGGAGTGGCGGGCCGTACGATCCAGGTCGACGCGCGGCACGGTCCGGCCACGCCGCCGCCGTGTCCCGGGCGTCCGCCCACCCGCGTCCGCCCCGCCCCGCCCCCTGCCCTGGAGAGGGAGCAGCCGCCATGGCCCGACTGCACTGCTACACCACCCGCGTGACCTGGACCGGAAACCTCGGCACCGGCACCAGTCACTACCGTGCCTACTCACGGGCCCACGAGGTGGCCGCCGGGGAACTGCCGGTGATCCTCGGCAGCTCCGACCCGACCTTCCACGGAGACGCCTCCCGCTGGAACCCCGAGCAACTGCTGCTCGCCGCCCTGTCCCAGTGCCACATGCTCTCCTACCTGCACTTCTGCACACTGGGCGGCGTGGTGGTCACCTCGTACGTCGACGAGGCGGCCGGGACGATGGGCACGGCCGGGGACAGCGGGCAGTTCACGGAGGCCGTGGTGCGCCCCCGGATCACCGTCGGCGACGCGTCGATGGTGGACGCGGCGATCGCACTGCACGAGGAGGCCCACCGGGCCTGCTTCATCGCCAATTCGGTGAACTTCCCCGTCCGGTACGAGCCGACCGTGACGGTGGGCTGAGCGTCCGGACCGGCCCGGTCCCGCCGCTCCTCGCCCCGGCCCGTGGGGCAGGACACCCGGTCGACATGGCCTACCGGGCCGCGGGGCCGGTCCAGCCGGTCGGGACGTGGCCGAGCCGGACGCGCTGCGGATGGTCGCCGACGGGTACGGAGACCCGCTTGGTGCCGGTGGCGAAGTCGATGGCCGTGACCCGGTCGGCGCCGCTCTCGGAGATCACGCAGGCGCTGCCGTCGCCGGAGACCGTGGCCCAGTACGGCTTGGCGGCGGGCACGAGCGGCCCTTCGGCGAGGGTGGCGCGGTCCACGACGGTCGCGTAGTCGTCCATGGTGCCCGCGATGCAGAGCTTCGCCCCGTCGGGACTCATGGACATGCCGTGGTGGCGGGAGTCGTTGACCCAGGTGGTGCGGTCGGTGCTGGTGGCGGGGTTCATCGGGAGGGTCTTGAGGCGGGTGATCCGGTCGGAGGGGACGTCGTACTCCAGGAAGCCGTTGAAGAAGGACACCTGGAAGTAGAGCTTCGACTCGTCGGGGCTGAAGGACACCGGACGGACGGCGTCGGACAGGTCGCGGCGGCCGAAGGCGTCGAGCCGCTCCCGCATGTCGATCACCCGGACGGTGCGGAAGGTACGCGCGTCGACGACGGTGATCTTGCGGTCGCCCTTCGTCCAGTCCAACCAGGGCGCGTCCAGGGCGGTGTTCACCTCGCCGATGGAGCTGTTCCACAGGAAGCGGCCGTCCCGGGTGAAGGTGTTCTCGTGCGGCTTGTCCCCCGTGCCGAAGGAGCCGACCTGCCGCCCGGTGGTGATGTCCAGGACGTGCACGGTGTTGGAGGTGGAGGCCGAGACGGCGACGCGGGTCCCGTCCGGCGAGACCGCCATGTGGTCGGAGCGGAATCCGGAGACGGGGAAGCGCCAGTTGACGCGTCCGGTGGCCACGTCGATGGACACGACGTCGGCGAAGCTGGGGCGGGAGACGACGACGGCGGAGCCGTCCGGGGTGGTGAACATGTCGTCGACGAACTGGTCGTGCCCCTCGCCCGCGCTCTCCCGGATGCCCAGGAAGAAGGCGAGCTTCACGGGGTTGAGGTAGATCTCGCGCAGCCGCTCCGCCTTGTCGGGGACCACGTCGATCCGGCCGACCTTGGCGAGATCGCCGGTGGAGGCGAGGACGTCGGCGGTCCCCTCCCAGTTGTTCCCGACGAAGAACACCTCGCGCAGGCCGTCACGCGGAGCGGCCGCGGCCGCGGGTGCCGCCGGGGCCGGTGTGAAGGCGGTGAGCAGGGTGGCCGCGGCCAGCAGGCCGAGGGTTCGCACGGTACGCAACATCCGCTCAACTCCGGTACGGGGAAGGGATGGAGAGGGTGCCCCCTATTACCGGCGGGTAAGATAGGGGGAACGCCGAAAGGGCGCAACCCCCACGGGGTGCGCCCTTTTCTCACGTTCGGCCGTCACGCCTTCAGGCGACGGAGCCGATCCGGTCGAGCATCGTGTGCGAGAGGTCCGGGTGGATCGGGATGTGCGCGCCGGTCAGGGCCGCGCCGGTGCCGCCGCGGCGGTTCGCGACGATCTCGGCGGCGATGGACAGCGCGGTCTCCTCCGGGGAGCGGGCGCCGAGGTCCAGGCCGATCGGGGAGCGCAGCCGGGCCAGTTCGAGCTCGGTCACCCCGACCTGGCGCAGTCGCTCGTTGCGGTCCTCGTGGGTGCGGCGGGAGCCCATGGCGCCGACGTAGGCCACGGGCAGTCGCAGGGCCAGTTCGAGGAGCGGGACGTCGAACTTGGCGTCGTGGGTGAGCACGCACAGGACGGTCCGACCGTCCACGGCCGTGCTCTCCAGGTAGCGGTGGGGCCAGTCGACGACGATCTCGTCCGCCTCGGGGAAGCGGGTCTTCGTCGCGAAGACGGGCCGCGCGTCGCACACGGTCACCCGGTATCCGAGGAACTTGCCGATCCGTACGAGGGCGGAGGCGAAGTCGATGGCACCGAAGACGATCATCCGCGGGGGCGGGACGCTGGACTCGACGAGGACCTTCAGCGGCTCGCCGCAGAGCCTGCCGTCGGCGCCGATCTCCAGCACGCCGGTCCGTCCTGCGTCGAGCATGGCGCGGGCCTCCTCGGCGACGGTCCGATCCAGCTCGGGGTGTCCGCCGAGGCCGCCCTGGTGGGCGCCTTCGGTACGGACGAACACGGCCCGGCCCATGAGCTCGGCCGGGCCCTGCGCGATGCGGGCCACCGCCGCGGCCTCGCCGCGGGCGGCGGCGGCCAGGCCGGCCGCGAAGACCTCCCGTGCGGGAGAGCCCACGCGGACCGGGGTGACCAGGATGTCGATGATTCCGCCGCAGGTCAGGCCCACGGCGAAAGCATCGTCGTCGCTGTACCCGAAGCGCTCGTGGACGGTTTCGCCGTCCTCCAGCGCCTGCCGGCACAGCTCGTACACCGCACCTTCCACGCACCCACCGGAGACCGACCCGATGGCCGTGCCCTCGCTGTCGACGGCGAGAGCGGCCCCGGGCTGCCGGGGCGCGCTCCCGCCGACCGCTACCACGGTGGCGACGGCGAAGTCACGCCCCTGCTCGACCCACCGGTTCAGCTCTTCGGCGATGTCCAGCATGGGGGCCTCCTCGGAGGTTCGGTTCCAGTATCGGATACGCGCGGCGGTCGCGCGGATCGGCTACGTGGAGGTGCGGTCACGTGGTGATCGGATGGTTCCGGGTCAGCCGACCCCGAGCCAGTGCTCGATCGGGTTCAGGGCGAAGAACACCACGAAGATCGCGGTCAGTGCCCACATGAAGCCGCCGATCTCCCGGGCCTTGCCCTGAGCGATCTTGATGGCGACGTAGGAGATGACACCGGCGGCGACACCGGCCGTGATCGAGTACGTGAACGGCATGATCACGACGGTCAGGAAGACCGGGATCGCGGTCGCGCTGTCGGCCCAGTCCACGTGGCGGGCGTTCTGCATCATCATCGCGCCGATGACGACCAGGGCCGCGGAGGCGACCTCACCCGGGACGATCTGCGTGAGCGGGGTGAAGAAGAGGCAGGCGGCGAAGAACAGGCCGGTAACCACGGAGGCGAGGCCCGTACGGGCACCCTCGCCGACGCCGGTCGCGGACTCGACGAACACGGTCTGGCCGGAGCCGCCCGCGACGCCACCGATGGCGCCACCGGCGCCGTCGATGAAGAGCGCCTTGGACAGGCCCGGCATGCGGCCCTTGTCGTCGGCCAGCTTGGCCTCGGTACCGACACCGATGATGGTGGCCATGGCGTCGAAGAAGCCGGCGAGCACCAGCGTGAAGACGATCATGCCGACGGTCATGTAGCCGACGTCGCCCCAGCCGCCGAAGGAGACGTCACCGAAGAGCGAGAAGTTCGGCATCGAGACCGCGGAGCCGTCCAGCTCCGGCGGGCCGTTCTTCCAGGCCTTCGGGTCGATGTCCACGATGGCGTTGAGGATCGCGGCCAGGACGGTACCGCCGACGATGCCGATCAGGATCGCGCCGGGCACCTTGCGGGCCTGGAGCATGAAGATGGCGACCAGAGTGACGCAGAAGAGCAGCACGGGCCAGCCGGACAGCTCACCGACCGCGCCGAGCTGGACGGGGGGACCGAACTCCGGGCCCTTGCCGACGAAGCCGGCCTTGACGAAGCCGATCAGGGCGACGAAGAGGCCGATGCCCATGGTGATGGCGTGCTTGAGCGCGAGGGGGATCGCGTTCATGATCATCTCTCGGAGGCCGGTGACGACCAGGAGACAGATCACGACACCGTAGACCACACACATGCCCATGGCCTGCGGCCAGGTCATCTGGGGGGCCACCTGCGAGGCCAGCACGCCGGACACGGAGAGACCGGCGGCGAGGGCGAGCGGCACCTTGCCGACGAAGCCCATGAGGAGCGTCGTGACGGCGGCGGCGAACGCGGTGGCGGTGATGATCGCCGATCCGTCCATCACCGTGCCGGCGACGTCCTTGCCCGACAGGAGCAGGGGGTTGAGCAGGAGGATGTACGCCATCGCCATGAAGGTCGTGATACCGCCACGGACCTCGTTGCCGACGTTGGAGCCTCTGTGCGTTATGTGGAAATACCGGTCGAGCCAGGACCGTCCGGCGGGCGGCTGGGAGCCGTCGCCGGCGTCCTCCGCGGTGGTCTTGGGCTCTACTGACGATTGGGTCATGGTGCCTAACTCCCAAGGTTCAAAGGGGCACCCGCTTGGAGACTGGAGACGCGGGATTTGGGATGCTGCGTTTGGCTGCACGACCCGGGGTGACGGCCCGAGGCGACGCGAATGTTCACTGCGTTTACTGCGGGTAGTGCGGGGGTGACCGCTGGTACTACGGGGGTTCTTGCAGGGGTACTGCCAGGTGAAGGGACCGCGAGCGGTGCGGTACTTCGTACGTCCTCCGGGCGGTGTGGCGTGAAGTGTGACGTTCCCATGCACACCGCCCGGAGAGTCTGAGGGGTCCGGGAGCCTCGCGGCCCCCGGACCACGCCGTCCTAGAGGGTCCCGGTAAGGGCTTCCGGACGGATCGGCGTCTTGTCGATCTCCAGACCCGTCGCCTGCCGGATCGCCGCGATGACGGCCGGGGTGGACGAGAGGGTCGGGGCCTCGCCCATACCGCGCAGGCCGTAGGGGGCCTTCGGGTCGGCGAGCTCCAGGACGTCGACCGGGATGGTCGGGGTGTCCAGGATGGTCGGGATCAGGTAGTCCGTGAAGGAGGGGTTGCGCACCTTCGCGGTCTTCGGATCCACGATGATCTCTTCCATGATCGCGATGCCCAGACCCTGGGTGGTACCACCCTGGATCTGACCGACCACGGAAAGCATGTTGAGCGCCTTGCCGACGTCCTGCGCGGTCGCCAGCTCGACGACCTTGACCAGGCCGAGCTCGGTGTCCACCTCGACGACCGCGCGGTGCGCGGCGAAGGTGTACTGGACGTGGCCGTTGCCCTGGCCGGTGACCAGGTCGAAGGGCTCGGTCGGCGCGTGACGGAACTCGAGCTCGAGGTCGATGGCCTCGTCCTCCAGGATGTCGGCGATGTCCGCGAGGACCTCGCCGCCGTCGGTGACGACCTTGCCGCCTTCGAGGAGCAGCTCGGCCGTGGCCCACGCCGGGTGGTACGAGCCGTTCTTGCGGCGGCCGATCTCCAGCAGGGCCTCGCGGACGGCCTCGCAGGTGTTCTTCACCGCGCCACCGGTCATGTACGTCTGCCGGGAGGCGGACGTGGAACCGGCGGAGCCGACCTGCGTGTCGGCCGGGTGGATGGTCACCTGCGTGACACCCAGCTCGGTACGGGCGATCTGCGTGTGGACGGTGATACCGCCCTGGCCGACCTCCGCCATGGCCGTGTGGACCATCGCGACGGGCTCGCCGTTGATGACCTCCAGGCGCACGCGGGCGGTGGAGTAGTCGTCGAAGCCCTCGGAGAAGCCGACGTTCTTGATGCCGACCGCGTAGCCGACGCCGCGCACGACGCCCTCACCGTGGGTGGTGTTGGAGAGGCCACCGGGCAGTGCGCGGACGTCCGCGCTCTCGCCGGCGGACTCCCACTGGCGCTCCGGCGGCAGCGGGCGGGCCTTGACCCGGCGCAGCAGCTCGGCGACCGGCGCCGGGGAGTCCACGACCTGGCCGGTGGGCATGATCGTGCCCTGCTCCATCGCGTTCAGCTGACGGAACTCCACCGGGTCCATGCCCAGCTTCGCCGCGAGCTTGTCCATCTGGGCCTCGTAGGCGAAGCAGGCCTGGACGGCGCCGAAGCCGCGCATCGCGCCGCAAGGCGGGTTGTTCGTGTAGAGCGCGATCGCCTCGATGTCCACGTCCTCCAGGACGTAGGGACCCACCGAGAGGGAGGAGGCGTTGCCCACGACCGCCGGGGAGGCGGACGCGTACGCGCCGCCGTCCAGGACGATCTTGCACTTCATGTGCGTGAGCTTGCCGTCCTTGGTGGCGCCGTGCTCGTAGTAGAGCTTCGCCGGGTGACGGTGCACGTGACCGAAGAAGGACTCGAACCGGTTGTAGACGATCTTGACCGGCTTGTTCGTGGCCAGGGCCAGGAGGCAGGCGTGGATCTGCATCGAGATGTCCTCGCGGCCGCCGAAGGCTCCGCCGACGCCCGAGAGCGTCATACGGACCTTCTCCTCGGGGAGACCGAGGACGGGGGCGATCTGCTTGAGGTCCGAGTGCAGCCACTGGGTGGCGACGTAGAGCTCGACGCCACCGTCCTCGGAGGGCACGGCCAGACCGGACTCCGGGCCGAGGAAGGCCTGGTCCTGCATGCCGAAGGTGTACTCGCCCTCGACGATGACGTCGGCGCGCTTGCGCGCCTCCTCCACGTCGCCGCGGATGATCGGCTGGCGGTGCACGATGTTCGGGTGCGGGACGTGACCGATGTGGTGGTCGTCGCGGTTCTCGTGGATCAGCGGCGCGTCGGGGGCGAGGGCGGAGGCCTCGTCCGTGACGAGCGGCAGCTCACGGTAGTCGATCTTGATCTTGGCGGCCGCGCGGCGGGCGGTCTCCGGGTGGTCGGCGGCCACGAGGGCGACCGGCTCACCGTGGTGACGCACCCGGCCGTCGGCGAGCACCGGGGTGTCCTGGATCTCCAGGCCGTAGTTCTTCATCTCGGCCGGCAGGTCGTCGTACGTCAGGACCGCGTACACGCCGGGCATGGCGAGCGCCTCGGAGACGTCGATGGAGACGATCTCGGCGTGGGCGACGGTGCTGCGCAGCGTCTGGCCCCAGAGCATGTCCTCGTGCCACATGTCCGAGGAGTACGCGAACTCACCGGTGACCTTGAGGGTGCCGTCCGGGCGGAGAATCGATTCGCCGATGCCGCCCTTGGTGTGCTTCTGGGTGACGTTCGTCGGCGTACCGGCGGGCACGGTGCGGGTGTTCTGCCCCATGATCAGACCGCCTCTGACTGACGGGCGGCCGCGAGGCGGACCGCGTCGAGGATCTTCTCGTAACCCGTGCAGCGGCAGAGGTTGCCGGACAGGGCCTCACGGATGTCCTGGTCGGACGGGGACGGGTTCTCCTCCAGGAGCGCGTCCGCCTGGATCAGCAGACCCGGGGTGCAGAAACCGCACTGGACGGCGCCGGCGTCGATGAACGCCTGCTGGACGGTGGAGAGCTCCACGCCCTCGCCGGTCTGCGAGTCGCCGGGCCGGGCCTGCCACCGCTTGGCCGCGTCCAGGGACACGCCCTTGCCGCCGCAGCCGCCGCCGGTACCGCAGGCACCGCCGTGGCCGTGCTCGTCGCGCTGCTTGGAGAAGTCCGCCAGGCCCTCGACGGTCACGACGTCGCGACCCTCGACCTGACCGGCCGCCACCAGACACGAACAGACCGGCACGCCGTCGAGACGGACGGTGCAGGAACCGCACTCGCCCTGCTCACAGGCGTTCTTGGAGCCCGGCAGGCCCAGGCGCTCACGCAGGACGTAGAGGAGGGACTCGCCCTCCCACACGTCGTCGGCTTCCTGCTGACGGCCGTTGACCGTGAAATTGACGCGCATGATTACGCAGCCCCTTCGAGCGAGCGGCCGTTGCCGGTACCGCGGTACTGCTCCCAGGTCCAGACGAGCTGGCGGCGAGCCATGATGCCGACCGCGTGACGGCGGTACTTCGCCGTGCCGCGGACGTCGTCGATCGGGTTGGCCGCGCCGGAGGCGAGGTCACCGAACTGCTTGGCGATCGACGGGGTGATGACCTTGCCGGACTCCCAGAAGCCACCCTCTTCGAGTGCGGCGTTCAGGAACTCCTCGGCGACCTTCGCCCGGATCGGGGTCGGCGCGGCCGAACCGATTCCGGTGCGGACCGTGCGGGTCTCGGGGTGCAGGGCCAGACCGAACGCGCAGACCGCGATGACCATCGCGTTGCGGGAGCCGACCTTGGAGTACTGCTGGGGGCCGTCCGCCGTCTTGATGTGAACGGTCTTGATGAGCTCGTCGGCGGCGAGCGCGTTGCGCTTCACCCCCGTGTAGAACTCGTCGATCGGGATGAGCCGCGAGCCGCGTACGGATTCCACCTCGACCTCGGCGCCCGCCGCGAGCAGCGCGGGGTGCGAGTCGCCGGCCGGCGAGGCGCATCCGAGGTTGCCGCCGACACCACCACGGTTACGGATCTGCGGGGACGCGACCGTGTGCGAGGCGAGCGCGAGTCCCGGAAGCTCCGTGCGGAGGTTCTCCATGATCTGCGTGTACGGCACGGAGGCGCCCAGCCGGACCACGTCCTCGCCGACCTCCCATTCCCGCAGCAGACCGATGCGGTTCAGGTCCAGGAGGTACTCGGGCCGACGGTGGTCGAAGTTGATCTCGACCATCACGTCGGTGCCACCCGCGATCGGCACGGCCGAGGGGAACTCGGCCTTGGCGGCGAGTGCCTCCTCCCAGCTTGCGGGGCGAAGGAAGTCCATGAGCGGCTCTCTTCTTCTTCATCGTGTCGTTTACTTCAAGCCAGGAAGCCTGCGAGTCCTCGACTGGTCGTTCACGTGCTGTTAACGCGGTGTGGACCCAGTACACAAGCCGCTCGCCCCCGGGTGCAGTCACTGAAACCATGAAGGAGTTGGCTGACGGCCTCCCTCGTCTTGTAGATTCGTATGAAAGGCAGGATGCGACGACCTGCCCGATTTCCAACGGCAACATTCGAGACAGATCGGCGGCGACATCATGCGGCTGCGCGCACTGCTGGAAACCGAGGCGCTGGGGCTGCGGCTGCTCGGCGGCGAGGGTGAACTCGACCGGACGGTCCGCGGGGTCATGACGACCGACCTACGCGATCCCAGCCGGTATCTGTCGGGGGGCGAACTGGTCCTGACCGGCCTGGCCTGGAGACGAAATTCAGCCGACTCCGAGCCATTCGTACGAATCCTGGCGAGCGCGGGCGTCGCCGGGCTCGCCGCGGGCGAGGCCGAACTCCAGGCCATTCCGGATGATCTTGTTTCGGCCTGTGTGCGCAATCGGCTGCCGCTGTTCGCCGTGAACGAGGACGTTGCATTCGCCACGATCACGGAGTACGTCGTCCGGCAGGTCTCGGGCGAGCGCGCCGGAGACCTCGCGGCCGTCGTGGACCGACACCGCCGACTGATGACCTCGGGTCCGGCCGGCGGCGGCCCCGACGTGGTGCTCGATCTGCTCACCACCGACCTCGATCTCCGGGCCTGGGTACTGTCCCCCACCGGCCGACAGATCGCCGGGGCCGGTGAGCCGCTGGCGCCGGGCGTGTGCGCAGCACTGGCGAGCGAGCACCTTGCGGCGGTCCGGACGGGCCGTAGGGGGCCGCATCGGATCTCCATCCAGGGTATTACCTACTCCCTCTTCCCGATCAGGGGACACGGGCGCGGAGCCGCCGGTCCGGGCGCCCGTGACGTGCGCGAGACGGTGCTCTCGGACTGGCTGCTGGCGGTCGAGGCGGACGCGGGCGACTGGCCCGCCGAGCGCCTCGACCTGCTGCAGGGCGTCACCCAGCTGATCGCCGTGGAGCGGGACCGGCGCGACGCGGCCCGCACCGTGCGCCGCCGTCTCGCACAAGAGGTGCTCGAACTGGTCCAGACGGGTGCCCCGCCCGCCGAGATCGCCGCCCGTCTGCGGGTCGCGGCCCCGGTCCTGCTGCCCGGACTGGGCGCCGCCCCGCACTGGCAGGTCGTCGTGGCCCGGGTGGACTGGGAGGGCGGGGACATCCCCGGCGGCCCGGTGGCCCAGTCGCTGCTGGAGGAGATCCTCGTCGACCCGTCCGTCTCGGGGCCCGAGCCCTCGGACCGGATCGCGGTCGCCCACGCGGGTGACGAGGCCATCGCCCTGGTCCCGCTGCCCTCGCTCTCCGGGGACGCCGGGGAGGACAAGGGCCCGGACTCCGCCCTGCACGCCGACGAGCTGCTCGCGACCGTACGGGACCCCCTCGCCGCCGGTCTGGCCGACGACGGCCGGCTCACGCTGGGCGTCAGCGCGGCCGTGCACTCCGCCGAGGGGCTGCGCGGGGCGCTGGAGGAGGCCCGGCACGCCCGCCGGGTGGCCGCGGCGCGCCCGGGCCGGGTCTGCGCGGCCGGCCACCACGAGCTGGCCTCGCACGTGCTGCTGCTGCCGTTCGTCCCGGACGACGTCCGCCGCGCCTTCACGGCCCGGCTGCTGGACCCGCTGCGGGACTACGACCGGCGCCACCGCGCGGAGCTGATCCCGACGCTGGAGGCGTTCCTCGACTGCGACGGTTCCTGGACCCGCTGTGCGACGCGGTTGCACTTGCACGTCAACACGTTGCGCTACCGCGTCGGGCGAATCGAGCAGTTGACGTCGCGGGACCTTTCCCGGCTGGAGGACAAGCTCGACTTCTTCCTGGCACTGCGGATGAGCTGAGAAGATCCGCCCCGGGGCCGCGGGGTTCGGCCACGGGGCGGCTGATGATCCGTCCGGACTTTGTGAAAGAGTTCACCCAACCCCTTGGCCGATGCCGTGAATCCGTGCTCTCATTTCGCCCCAGGGCTCAACGATGTGCTGCTTGCTTGCTTTGGGGAGGGCAATGTGGCGGACACCGCCATGTCGGGTGCCGGAACAACCGGAGGAGACGACCCCCTCCAGCGGGCGATATGGCGGCTGCGCTCGCGCGGCTGTTGGACGGATGCGGCGGCGCTGCTGACGCCGCACATCGGCAAGGCCGGCAGTGCCGGGGCCGCCGTGCAGCGGACCGCGCTGCTGGTGGAGCGCTGCCTGTTCACCGGGCAGGGCTGGGCCGAGGCCGAGGACGCGCTGCGGATCGCCGAGGCGGTCTCCCAGGACGACGACGACCGGGGCGCGGCCGCGTGCGAACGGGGCCAGCTGGCGTACGCCGCCACCGTGCTCGGCGTACGCGACCGGGCCGACGAGGCCCGCTCCGCGCTGGGCCGGGCCGCGGCCCTGCTGTCCCCGAACTCCCGGACCCGCCCGCTGCTGGACTTCCGGCGGGGGCTCGTCGCCGAGCACCTGGCGGACGCGCCCCAGTCGGCCCGGCCCGCCTACCACCGGGCCCACGCGGGGGCGGAGGCGCACGGAGACACCCTGCTGCTCTCCTTCACCTGGCGGCACCTGGCCGCGCTGGCCCTACGGGACGGGGAGGTGGCCGAGGCCCGCAAGGGCTTCGCCGAGTCCCTGCGCATCCGGGAGGACCTGGGCTTCCTGATCGGCACGGCGCCTGCGCTGGCGGCGCTGGCCGAGGCCGAACCGGAACCGGAGGCCACGCGGCTGCGCGCCGAGGCCCGCCGCCTGTTCCACCTGCTGGGCGGCATCCCCACCTGGCTGGCGGACCAACTCCACCCGACCACCTCGCCTGCGGCGTAGCTTCCCGTACCGCACGGCGCTCCGCGCCGGGGCAGAGCCCCGGTCAGGCCGGGGAGCCCGCGAAGTGTTCGCGGACCAGGGACTCCACCACCGGGAGGTCCCGCGCGATCAGCGCCTCCAGCAGCGCCGAATGCTCCGCCGCGTCGGCGACGAGATCGGCCCGCCGAACCCGCGGAGCGCCCGGCAGGGGCCACTGGGCCCGGCGGTGGAGTTCCTCCGCCACCTGCACCAGCTGATCGTTGCCGGCCAGTCGCAGCACCGCCCGGTGGAAGTCCCGGTCCGCCTCCGCGTACCCCGGCAGGTCACCGGCGGCCGCCGCCTCCGCCGTGGCCGCGGCGGCCGGACGCAGGGCCTCCCAGTCGGCCGCGGGCACCGTACGGGCCAGCCGGAGCATGACGGGGACTTCGAGCAGGGCCCGTACCTCGGCCAGCTCGGAGCGCTCCCTCGGGGTGCGCGAGAGCACGCGGAAGCCCCGGTTCGGGAGGCACTCCACCGCCCCCTCCACGGCCAGCTGCTGCATCGCCTCGCGCACCGGGGTCGCGGAGACCCCGAACCGCTCCCCCAGGGCCGGGCCCGAGTAGATCTCGCCGGGCACCAGCTCTCCGTCGATCAGGGCCGCGCGCAGCGCGTCGAGCACCTGACCGCGCACCGAATGGCGCAACACCTTCTGCCTTTGTGCGGGTACCCGGGCGTGGGCCGTTTCGTGCACGCGGTCCTCCTCCGGGTCTCGACCTGCCCTTGAGAATAGGTGACGTGACTCGCCGGTAGGGGGTGCGGATCGATCCGAATCAGGTAAGGTAAGGCTAACCTGTTAACGATCGTGTGATTCTGTGATTCGGTGGCCCGTCATGACCGTCACGACCTTTCCGGCTGTCACATCCACCCCGCCCGGCTCTGCGGTGACGGATGCGTTCGCCAGGCTGGCCGAGGCGTACAGCGGGCTGCGGGTGATCGAGCGAACCGCTGACGAACCCCTCCCTCGCGGTGCGGGATGGGTCGGCGCGGACGAGCTCGCCGCCGGAGGGCCGACCTTGGACGCCTTCCTCGCCTGGGACAACGCCCAGGTCCTGAGGGACTACGGGACCCAGGCCCGACCCGATGTGATCGCGGGCTTCGGGCTGCACCGGTACGCCTGGCCGGCCTGCCTGTTGATCACCCTCCCGTGGTTCCTGCACCGGCGGGTCCCACGCTTCCCGGTCACCGAGGTGGCCTTCCACCGGACCCTCGGCCGGCTCAGCGTGCGCGTCGAGGAATTCGCCTGCCTGCCGGACGATCCGGCGGCCGCACTCCCGGGGGCTCGTGTCGTGCCCGACGAGGAGGCGCTGCGCGAAGAGGTGCGGGCTGCGGTGGCCCAGCACCTCGGACCGCTGCTGGAAGGCTTCGGCCCGCGCATGCGGCGTGGCCGCCGGGCCCTGTGGGGCATGGTGACCGACGAGGTCGTCGAGAGCCTCTGGTACATCGGCAACCTGCTCGGCGAGGAGCAGCGCGCCATGACCGAGCTGGAGGCGCTGCTGCCCGGCTCGACGGCCCCGTACACCGGGGGCGCGGGCTTCCGCACGCTCACCGGACCCGAGGGCCAGGAGCTGCCCACGCGGGACCGGGCCGGCTGCTGCTTCTTCTACACCATCCGCCCCGAGGACACCTGTGTCACCTGTCCCCGGACCTGTGACGCCGACCGCGTCGCCCGCCTCGCGGCGACCGCCGCCTGAACCCACCCCGTACGACTGACCGTAATCGAACACAACTCGGCCCGTACGGGCTCCAGTTCGAGTGACAACACCCTATCCGGCGGGCCCCTCCCCCCGATGGCGTCGACTTGCCCCGAAACCCGCGTGCACGGCACACCGGCTACGCCACTATGGCGCCCGGAAAGCCGTACAGCCGCATAGCCGCATACGCGAGGCAAGGGACATCCGCATGAGACTGACCGACATATCGCTGGACTGGCTGCTGCCCGGCAGCCTGCTGATCCTGGGCGTACTTGCGGCAGTTGCGGTACTGGCCCGTGGCAAGCGCGAGAGCGAGAAGGCCGCGGCCGACGACAGCTGGGAGCGCAGCGAGGAACGGCGGCGGCGCAAGGAAGCCGTCTACGGGACCGCTTCGTACGTCCTGTTGTTCTGCTGCGCGGCGGTCGCCGCCGCGCTCTCCTTCCACGGACTGGTCGGGTTCGGCCGGCAGAACCTCAACCTCACCGGAGGCTGGGAGTACCTGGTCCCCTTCGGCCTCGACGGCGCCGCCATGTTCTGCTCGGTGCTCGCCGTGCGCGAAGCCAGCCATGGCGACGCGGCCCTCGGTTCGCGCATGCTCGTCTGGCTGTTCGCGGGCGCGGCCGCGTGGTTCAACTGGGTGCACGCCCCGCGGGGCATGGGCCACGACGGGGCCCCGCAGTTCTTCGCGGGGATGTCGCTCTCGGCGGCCGTCCTCTTCGACCGCGCCCTCAAGCAGACCCGCCGGGCGGCGCTGCGCGAACAGGGCCTGATCCCGCGGCCGTTGCCCCAGATCCGGATGGTCCGCTGGCTGCGGGCCCCCCGGGAGACCTTCGGCGCCTGGTCGCTCATGCTGCTGGAAGGGGTGCGCACCCTCGACGAGGCCGTGGACGAGGTGCGCGAGGACAAGAAGGAGCGGGAGCAGGACCGGCACCGCAGGCGCGATCAGAACCGGCTGGACCGGGCGCGCATCAAGGCGCTGGGCCGACAGAACCGCGCGTTCGGGCGGTCCCGCGGCCGCCAGGTCGAGCTCCCGGAACTGACGCAGGGAGCGGGCTCCGCGCCGGTCGGCGCGGAGCCGGCCATACCGGAAACAGGACAACTGCCCCTACGACGCCGGCCCTCCCTGCAAGCCGTCAACCGAACCGAATCCAGTGACGTGACCGGCACTCGGACGGTGGACCTCACCGCCGAGGACGACACCCAGACCATTCCCCGGCTGGATTCGCTGGAGCGCAAACTGAAGGATCTGGAGCAGCAGTTCGGCTGACCCGGTCCGTGAAGTTCGGGGAAACCCCGTGGGGCCCGCCTGTTCAGGCGGGCCCTGCGTCATGCCGCGCGTCGAGCTCGAACCACACCACCTTGCCGCTGCCCAGGGCGAGCGCGTCCACGCCCCAGTCGTCGGCGAGCTCCTGTACCAGCACGAGTCCCCGGCCGTGCGTACCGTCGTCGGCGGTCGGTACGTACGGCCGGGGACGGCGTGCGGCGTAGTCCCGGACCTCCACGCGTAAGCGGGTGGCGGCGAGGCTCGCGTGCACCTCGGCGCCCCGGTCGGTATGGACGAGCGCGTTGGTGACGAGCTCGGTGATCAACAGTTCGGCCACCTCGGCGGCGTCGGTCCGGCATCGATGGCGCATCAACTCCCGTAGAGCCCGGCGGACTTCACCGACCGCCTTCAGGTCGGCCCGGCGTACGCTCCGGGTGATCCGTAGCGTGTCCACCGGTTCCCCGTCCCCGTCGGCGGACGGCTCACGCGGCACCGGCCTCCCTCTCCCCCACAGCTTCCCGGTCTTCGCCCCCACCCGCACGGCGATGTCCCTCCCGTGTCCTTGCTCTCGAACAGGTCTACGGGATGCATGCCCTCCGGGCGGTTCGGCACTCCTGCGGGCTTAAGGGCGGGGCACGTGACGGGGGTCGGAACGAGCCATCCGGATCGGGCGACCCGCCCCTCGGCCCAAGACGATCTTGCCGGCGGACCGTGCGGATCCGGTCACCGTTCCGGCGCCGGTCTTCGGAGGAACCGACAGGGCGCCCGGATCCGTGACCGTGCCCACCGGAGCGGGTCCCCGACACCGGAAGGGCCCCTCGAAGCCCCTGTGAGCTGCTGGGGCTCCGCCACGCGGACCCCGTACGCACCGGCCGCGCGCGGGCCCCGAAGTCCGGGTTCCTGATCGTCGCCCCCCCTAGGAGGGCAGGCCGGAAACCGACGTCTCCGACTCGGCCGTTCCGAGCGATGAGTTGTCGAAGAGGAGCACTTTGGCGGGCGGGTCGTACTGCACCAGGGGGAGGAAATCTCCCACCGGCATCGAGAAACCACCGTCGCCCGACATCGACACCCCTTGACGGTTCCGGTCGGTGAAGGAGCCCATGATGCGCCCTTGCCGTTCGGGGAAAGATAGCGCGCCGCCCCCACATTGCACATGCCGGCGGCGACGGCGGGACCGGCGGTCCGACCGGGACCGGCGACCCGACCCGCTTCACCCGAATGGAGTAATCAAACGCGCCACCCACATGGGTGAAGATCAAGCTGAGGAGTGCCCCAACCGAGCAATCCGTGAAAGGGAAACCACATGCGCATTCGACGAATCTTCGCCGCCGTCATCGCCACGGCAGCCCTCGCCGGACTCGGCCTCACCGGCGCTGCCGCCGCGTCCGCCGCCCCCACCACGCCCACCGTCGCCGTCACCGAGAACCCCACCCCTGGTGAGTGCATCGACGGAGGCGGAAAGGTCGGGGCGAACAACATCTGCGAGGGCGGAACGCGCAACGGGGAGTTGGTCGACTGAATCTCACGGTGCGCCCCGCGGCCACGCGCCGCGGGGCGCACCGGCGTGAGCAGGCTGCGTCAGCGGGACACCGGGGCCACGGGTGCGCCGGTCACGCCTCCCAGACGGCGGCGGCCGTGCGGTCGTCGGCGTAGCCCTTGAGGCGGAGCTGGGTGTCCGCGAGGAAGGCCGCGAGGCCCGGCGGCTCCTGGTCGGCCCAGCGCGCGGCGAGCTCCGCCGGGAGGGCGGCCTCCTCCCGCATCGGTTCCGCCAGGCCCCCGGAGCACAGCAGCAGGGTGTCCCCCGGTCGGGCCACGGCGGCCCGGAAGCGGAAACCGCCCTCGGTGCCGTCGCTGCCCTCCTTGTCCTCGGCCGACCCGGCGGGCTCCAGGTCCTGCCACCGGCCCGAGCGGAGCCGGAACAGCCCGCCCGCGCCGGCGCCGAAGCACACCCGGGTGCGGCACTGCGGGTCCACCGGGAGCAGCAGCCCGCGCAGCCCGGCGGTGTACGCCGACTCCGCGAGCCCGAGCTCGGCGGCGCGGGACCGCAGTCGCCCGTAGCCGCGGTCGGTGAGGCGCTGGAGTCCCGACCGCAGGGCGTCGCGGTGCCCGGCGCGGATGTCCTCGGCCAGCCTGTCCTGGCTGCGCCCGACGGCGGACGCGACGGTGCGGCACAGGTCGGCGGCGGCCTCGGCGGCGCCGGGGGCGGCCCGGTCCCCGCCCGCGAGGGCGACCAGGATCAGCGCGTCGTCGCCGCTTCCGAAGCGGGCGGTGAGCAGGAAGTCGCGTCGGGCCTCGCCGCGGTAGCGGGCGGAGTCCCCGCGCAGGGAGGTGGCGCGCAGGGTGTAGGTGCCGTAGCGGGCGCCCTCCAGGACGGTGTCCGGGGTCAGCGCGTCGAGGGCGGCCGGGTCGGCGGGTGGGAGGGCTCCCGGTTCGGGGGCGTACGTGGGGGCGCGATCGCCGAGGTGCGAGACCGCGGGCCGGACGGCCTCCGGTCCGGCCGCCGCCGGCCCAGGCCCCTGCTCGGCCCGTTCTCCGGGCTCGGCTTCGGGCCCGGCCTCGGGATCGGGCTCCCGCTCGGGCCCGGCGACGGGCGCCTGCCGGGGTGCCGGATCGAACCAGGCCTCGGGGCTCGGCGCCTCCGGGTGCCGCACCGGCAGCTCGGGCCCGCGTACGGGTGGTACGTCCACGCCCCCGAGCGCGTACCCGGTGGCGCCGCCCGCCCGGGGATCGCGCGGCGGCGGGAGGCCGGGCATGGTCGGGGTGGGCACCGGCTCCCCCTGCCGCGGGCCGGGCAGCAGCGGCTCCGGGGCGCGCGGCGGTTCCGGCGGGCCCGGGTCGGGTGCGAGGTCCGGTGCCGGGCCCGTGGCAGGGGCCGTGCCCGACGCCACGGCCGGTGCCGTGGCCGGTGCCGGCTCCGTCGTCACCCCCGCCGCCGAACGGAACCGGTTGTCCAGGGTGTCCCCCGGGTCGGGTTCCGCTCCCGCGTCCGGGCCCTCGTAGAGCTTCTGCCACCAGTCGTCCGCGCCCTGCTGACTCATGGCTTCATTCTCGGCCTCCCATGGGGGCGGAAAACGCCGAATGCGGGAAAAGGGTCCACCGGACCGCGGTCCGGTGAACCCCTCCCGTTCCAGCCGTACGGATCAGCGCACGTCGTACGCGCGCACGACCGTCTGGGTGACCGTGGCACCCTTCGCGTCGGTCAGTTCCACCTTCAGCGACACGGGCCTGCCGGAGGCTCCGGCGTGGTCGACGACCGCGCTCCACCGGCCGCCGCGCTCGCTCACCTTCGCCTGCGTCCAGTGCTCGCCGTCGTAGGAGTACGACAGCTTCGCCGACTTCAGCGCACCGGGCGTGTAGCCCGCGTGGCCGGTGACGCCGAGCCCGATGCTCAGACCGTTCGCCGCCGCGACCGTCTTCGTCCCGTCCAGCGGGGCCGCGTACCGCGGGAAGAGGATCCCGAGCCCCTGGGAGTACGCCGACGCGTCGAGCTTCGAGGTGAAGCCCCAGGTGGTCCGCACCGCGGTGGAGCGCTGCCAGACGCGGGCGGGCGGGCCGATCTTCTCGATGGACTGGGTCAGTTCGTAGCGGCCCTCCTCGGCGGGCACCTCGAAGACCCCGAACGGGTACCAGCTCTCCCCGACGACCTCCCCGCCCCGCTTGAGCTCCAGTGAGCCGATGTCACCGAAGGAGCCCGGCTGGGCGGCGTGGGCGCTGTCGCCCCACATGGCGGGGGCGAAGCCGATCAGGTTGCCCTGCCGCTCGGCGGCCAGGGTCTCCCGGCCCGCCACGTCGCGCGGCGCCACGGGGCCGGTGACCCCGTCGTACCAGGTGGCGGTGGTCCGCTGCCCCTCGGTGTAGGCGCGCTGCTCGCCGACCATGAACTCGCCCCAGGGGAAGCTGCTGGAGAGCAGCTGGTCCCAGACGGTGTCCCCGGCGGAGTGGTACTCGGTGCGCGTGCCCGGTGCCGCGACGGTCTCGATGCCTCCGAAGTACACGGCGGTGCCGATCGGCCGGTAGGCGCCGGCCAGGTCGATGAAGTCGGCGGCCACGCCCATGGAGTTGTAGGTGGACTCGGTCCGGCCGAGGTCGCGGTCGCGCACCCGGCGGGTGTGGCCGCCCTTGACCTCTCCCTTCTCGGGGAGGGCGAGGGAGTAGACGTACGGGCTGTTCGCCTCGGCCTTCCAGGACAGGGCGACCTTGCCGGTCGCGAGCCGGGCGAGCAGGGCCTTCGCCTCGGCGGCCTCGATGGTCAGCGCGGGCAGTGCGCCGCCCGCGTAGCCGGTGGATCCGGTCCAGCGGCCGGGGGTGTCACGGTGGGCGAGGACCGCCTCGGCGCCGGCGTCCCGTGCGTTCCGGGCGACCTCGTGGAGCGAGCCGTCGACCGCCTTCACGAGGACGACCGCGTCCTTCGCGCCCGCCGCGGCGAGTTCCTCGGGGGTGCCGGAGCCGGCGTCGACCAGCGGCGCGCCGCCCGTTCCGTCGAGGTTGTCGCTGCCGGTGGACGCGGTGATGGGGTGCAGGACCGGGCCGCCGACGACCTTCAGCTCGGAGACGAGCGGCGCGGCCGCCCGCCAGTAGGAGGCGAACTCGAACGCGCCGTCCTTCGCGCGGCCTTCGACGGAGGCGTAGAAGCCGCGGATGGTGCGGCCGCCCATGGCGGTGCCCGCGTGCAGCCACACGTCGTCCCAACTGCGGGCGAAGCCGAGGGTGGTGTTGCGGGCCTCGATCGGCCTGTCGGCGGCGATGTCCAGGCGCCCGGCCTTACGGGCGTCCAGGACGACGGTGGTGTCCTTCTTCAACTCGATCTGGGGGCGGCCGAGATAGGTGAGGGAGTCGAGCAGCCTGTCGCCCGCTCCCTCGCCGGCGTCGGGGGTGGCGACGAAGGCGGAGAGGAAGTACGCGCCGGGGCGCACCCGGTAGACCTGGTCGGTGGCGCCCTCGTTGAAGCGGCGCTCGCCGGTGGCGTCGTCGGTGCCGATCACGTCCAGCGAGGAGGGGCCGGCGGCCGGCTCGCCCGCACGGTCGACGAGCTTGACGCGCAGGGTCACCGTCTCGGGCTCGACGTAGAGCGAGAAGGGGGTGGAGACGCGTACGCCGTCGGCGGTGGCGACGACGCGGCCGGTGACGTCCCCGTACTGGGAGCGTTCCAGCTTCGCCGCCGGGTCGAGGGCGAGCGGAATCCTGGTGGTGGCGCCGGCCGGGACGGTGACCGTACGCCGCTCCAGGCGGGCCACCTGGGCGCGGACGGGCGAGCCGTCGTTGCCGGTGACCTTCTCGACGGCCAGGTTCAGGGTGACGGGGGTCTTGCCGGTGTTGGTGTACGGGACCTCGACGGTGGTGCGGTCGCTGCGGTCCTGCGGCCAGGTGTACGTGCCGCCCTGGACTGCGGGCGGCCCGGTCACGGTGGCGTCGAGGGCGGCCTTCACGTCGAGGCGGCCGCCACCGGTCTCCCGTACGTCCCCGGGGACCGTGGTGGCGGCGGAGCCGACGAGGGCGGCCTTGATCTGCTGCGCGCTCCAGTCGGGGTGGCTCTGCTTGACGACGGCGGCGGCGCCCGCGACGTGCGGGGTGGCCATCGAGGTGCCGGACATCGACCGGTACGCGTACACCCCGCGGCCGCCCGCCGCGGCGGCGGAGATCCCGACGCCGGGGGCGGCGATCTCGGGCTTGAGGGTGTGCTGGAGGCCGGCCGGGCCGCGGCTGGAGAAGGTGGCCGTGGTGTCGTCGCGGTCGACGGCGCCCACGGTCAGGACGGAGGGGGCGCAACCGGGTGAGGAGACCGTGTTGTTGCCGGGTCCGGAGTTGCCGGCGGCGATGACGAACAGCGGTCCCTGCTGGGAGAGTCGTTCGGCGGCGGCGGCCAGCGGGTCGTCACAGGCCGTCTGCGAGGGATCGCCGAGACTCATGGAGACCACGTCGGCCTCGGCCTCCACGGCCCACTCCATACCGGCGATGATCCACGAGTCGAGTCCGTAACCCCCGTCGTCGAGCACCTTGCCGCTGAGCAGTTCGGCGCCGGGGGCCACGCCCTTCTTGGCTCCGCCGCTCTCGGCGCCGGAGCCGCCGACGGTGGAGATGGTGTGCGTGCCGTGCCCCTGCCGGTCCGCGTCTGTCGGAGTCGGTGAAGTTCTTCGAGGCGGACACCCGGCCCCTGAGGTCGGGGTGGTCCAGGTCGGTGCCGGTGTCGAGGACGGCGACCTTGGTGCCCTTGCCGTCGTACCCGGCGGCCCAGGCGGCGGTGGCTCCGACCTGCTTCGTGGACCGCTCCAGGTTCGCCCGGACCTTGCCGTCCAGCCACAGCTTCTTCAGTCCGCCCGACACGGAGCGCGCGCGGGCGTCCGTACCGGTGACGTCGGACCAGAAGGCGGCGGCCTGCTCCTTGTCGGCGGCGAGGGCGACGGCGCCGATGGAACCGAGGACGAGGGAGCGGTCGGCGCCGCGGGGCGTGGGCGGGGCGCTGCGGGCCACGTTCACGGATCCGTCGTAGACCGCGATGAGCGGCAGCTTCTTGGTGTGCGCGTCGTCGTAGCCCTGCCGGACGAGGCCGGTGACGTTGAACAGCTCGGGGTCGACCGTGCCGGCGGCGAGGGCCCGCACCGCGCCTTCGGGGTAGACGTACAGGTCCTTGCCGGACTGCCGGGTCTGTACGAGCGGTTGCGAGCCGTCCGTGCGGGGCATCGCGGTGGCGGCGGTGCGGCCGGCCGCGTCGGTGGAGACCAGGATCCGGTCGCCGGTGACCAGGGTCACCGTGACCGGGGTGGTGGGCTGCTTTCCGGCGGCCTCGCTTCCGACGAGCGGTCTCTTCCCCGCTCCGGGCGCTCCGTCGGCCGGCTGCGCGGCCGTCGGGCCGACGGCGGTGATGGCCAGGACGGCCGCGGTGGCCGCCCCGAGTGCCGTACGCGATATCGGACGCATCGCTCTCCCCAGGTGAATTCCGGCCAACTGCTGCGTTGCACGACGAAAGCGCCGCGTAAATGGCTTCTGGCCGGCGGATGTTGGTGCTGCGGTGGCGTCACCTTGGCAGAGTGGCGGCAGGTGCGGCGATGATGTCCGCGGCGGGTTTGCGCCGTGGCCGCTTCCCGCCAGGCGCGTGTCGAAAGGTGGGTGGACGGGTTGCTGGGTGCCATAGGCCTGGACGAGGGCCAGGAGTCGGCGTACCGCGCGTTGGTCGCGCTGGGTGCTGCGGAGGTACCCGATCTCGCGCACCGGCTGACGCTGCCGGTGCCGCACACCGAACGGGCCCTGCGCCATCTGGAGCGGCAGGGTCTGGCGGCGCAGTCCTCGGCCCGGCCCGGGCGCTGGGTGGCGGCCCCGCCCGGTGTGGCCCTCGGGGCGCTGCTGACCCAGCAGCGGCACGAGCTGGAGCAGGCGGAGCGGGCGGCGGCGCTGCTGGCGGAGGAGTACCGGGCGGAGGCGATCGAGCCCGCGGTGCACGACCTCGTGGAGGTGGTGCAGGGCGCGAGCGCGGTGGCCCACCGCTTCCACCAGATCCAGCTGGGCGCGGAGAAGGAGGTCTGCGCGCTGGTCACCGGCCGGCCGCAGGTGGTGACGGGGACGGACAACGAGGCGGAGGACCGGGCGTCGGTCCGCGGGGTCGAGTACCGGGTGGTCATCGAGCGGGAGGTGCTGACCCTGCCGAGCGGGATCCGGGAGGCGTCGACGGCGCTCGCGCGCGGCGAGCGGGTCCGGGTGACGGAACGGGTCCCGACGAAGCTGGTGATCGCGGACGGGACCCTGGCCATGGTCCCGCTGACGGCCCGCGGGGCGGAGCCGGCGGCGCTGGTGGTGCACGCCCCGGGGCTGCTGGAATCCCTGACGGGCCTGTTCGAGGCGGTGTGGCGGGAGGCGTTGCCGCTCCGGCTGGGGGCGGCCGGTTCGGCGGAGGAGGCCGGTGGCAGCCCCGACGCCACGGACCTGGAGATCCTCTCGCTGCTCCTGGCGGGCATGACGGACGCGAGCGTGGCCAAACACCTGGAGTTGGGGCTGCGGACGGTGCAGCGCCGGGTCAAGGGCCTGATGGAGCTGTCCGGTGTGACGACCCGGCTGCAGCTGGGCTGGCACGCGTACGAGCGGGGCTGGGTGGCCCGATAGCCCCTGGTCGGTCAGGCTGAGCGCATGGATCTGCCTCAGCTGCTGCTGGTGGGGCTGGTGCTGCTGCTCGGGGTGGTCGGAGTGCTGATCCCGGGTGTGCCGGGCACCTGGCTGGTGTGGGCGGGGCTGCTGTGGTGGGCGTTGCACGTGCGCTCGACGCTCGCCTGGTCGCTGCTGGTCGCGGCGACGGCCCTGCTGCTGGTGGTGCAGGTGGTGAAGTGGCTGCTGCCGCCCCGACGGGTGCGGGGGCTGGGGATCACCTCCCGAATGGCGGTGTTCGCGGGGGCCGGGGCGGTGCTGGGTTTCGTACTGGTTCCGGTGGTGGGGGCGGTACCGGGCTTCGTGGGGGGCATCTACCTGTGCGAGCGGCTGCGCCTGGGCACGCACGGCGAGGCCTGGGCGTCGGTGCGGGCGGTGATGCGGGCGGTGGGGACGAGCGTGCTGGTGGAGCTGTTCGCGTGCCTGATGGTGGTGGGGGCGTGGGTCGGGGCGGTGGTGGCGGCGTAGACAGCCGTCGGCGGGCACGGGAACACCCCCGTGCGGCTCGCGCGATCGGCGGATAGGCTCTCAGCCCCTGCCTCGATCGGTCGTGGAGCCCTCATGGACGAGTCCGTTCGGGACGAGCCGGCCCGCCTCGCCCCACAGCCCGCCGACCCGGTCGACGTCCGGGCGGGAGACGACGCCCCGCGGATCCCGTCGGACGGCGGTGAGCCGGCCTGCCTCCTGCACCTCGTCTGCGCCGCGTGCGGGGCCCTGGCCACCGAACGCGACGCGCGGCGATGCCCCCGATGCGGCGCCCCACGGGCCGACTGAACGACTCGGGGCCCCTGCCCGCGGTGAGCCTGATGGCCTAGGTCCGCAGCCCGATGCGGGGAGGTGCGGCGGCTGCGAGGGTGGGCGGTATGACGGATTTCAAGGGTTTCAGCGAGGCCGAACTGGCTTATCTGCGTTCCCAGCACCTGGGCCGGCTGGCCACGGTGGACGCGGCCGGGCAGCCGCAGGCGAACCCGGTGGGCTTCTTCCCACAGGAGGACGGGACGATCCTGGTGGGCGGGATGGCGATGGGCACGACCAAGAAGTGGCGCAACCTGCACGGGAACCCCCGACTGTCCCTGGTCGTGGACGACCTGGTGAGCACCCGGCCGTGGCGGGTGCGCGGTATCGAGATCCGGGGCCGGGCCACGCTGGAGACGGGCCCGCACGAGCTGGGCCCCCACTTCAGCCCGGAGGTCATCCGGATCCACCCGGAACGCGTCCACGCGTGGGGGCTCTGACCGTCCCGGGAGCGCGCCCCCGCGCTGCGCGGGTGACCGGGCGTCGCCGTACGGTGCCCGGTACCGGGGCTCGTGACGCCCCGAGGCGCTGTCTCCGCTCCGGCGGATCACCCGCGGTACCCGCTGACGGCGGTCCCGGGCGTGGTCGGGGTGCCGGTCTGCACCCCGACCCGCGGCCGGGTTTCAGACCCGGCCGCCACGCTTGGCGGCGTGGTTGGCCCGGCCCTCCGCCGACTTCAGGCGCCAGTCGCGGCGGATCTCCGACCTCAGCCGGGCGTCCGTCTTGGCGACGATCCGCTGGTTCTCCCGCAGGAGCTTGCGGTAGCTCTCCAGGCGACGGTCCGCGAGCTCGCCGGAGTCCAGCGCGGCCAACACCGCGCAGCCCGGCTCCGCCTCGTGCGCGCAGTCGTGGAAGCGGCAGTTCTCGGCGTACTCCTCGATCTCCGAGAAGACCTGGCCGACCCCGGTCTCGGCGTCCCACAGCCCGACGCCGCGCAGTCCGGGCGTGTCGATCAGGACGCCGCCACCGGGCAGGGCGAGCAGGTTGCGCGTGGTGGTCGTGTGCCGGCCCTTGCCGTCGACCTCGCGGGCCGCCTGCACCTCCATGACCTCGGCGCCGAGCAGCGCGTTGGCCAGGGTGGACTTGCCGGCGCCGGAGATGCCCAGCAGCACGCTGGTGCCGTCGCCGACGATCGCGGCCAGCACGTCCGTGCCCTCCCCCGTGACGGAGGAGACGGTCAGTACCTGGACGCCCGGAGCGGTGGCCTCCACGTCCTGGACCAGGTGGCCCAGCGTGGCCGCGTCCGGCACCAGGTCGGCCTTGGTGAGGACGACCAGCGGCTGCGCCCCCGACTCCCAGGCCAGGGCCAGGAAGCGCTCGATGCGGCCGAGGTCCAGCTCGACGGCGAGGGAGACCGCGATGATGGCGTGGTCGACGTTGGCGGCGAGGATCTGCCCCTCGGACCGCTGCGAGGAGGTGGACCGTACGAAGGCGGTCCGGCGCGGCAGGTACGCCTTCACGTAGCGGGGGTTGCCGGACGCCTCGACGGCGGCCCAGTCCCCGGTGCAGATGACCCGGAGCGGGTCGTGGGGGGTGACGAACGCGGTGTCGGCGCGGACGATGCCGTCCGCGGTCATGACATCGCACTGGCCGCGGTCGACGCGTACGACGCGGCCGGGCACGAGACCCTGCTCGGCGTACGGGGCGAACTCGGCCTCCCACGCGTCGTCCCAGCCGAGGGCGGCGAGGGCGTGCGGGAGCGAGGCGTGTGAAACGGACGGGAGAGCGGAGAAAGACAAGGGAAACCCTTCACAGGGTGGCCCCGGCCGCGGGCGCTCGCTCGGTGGCGGCGCGCGAAGAGGTGTGAGGTCAGCCGGAGACCACAGAAGTGACATTGATGGTCTTCTGAGTGCGGGCAGCGCCCTGCGCGATGACAGTCATCAACGAACTCACCTCCGGGTCCATGCACATGCTGATCGTTTCCTCGCCGGTCGGCGGGAACGGATTCACCGTAACAAGACCGCTCCCGCGGGGGCCACTTCTTTTTCCTAGGTGTTCGGGGTCGCGGTGTCGCCCGCGCCGTGGGCCGACCAAGGCCCGTCGGGGTAGGACGCCTCGGCGCGGCCGACGCCCGCCTCGATGTCCAGGCTGCGGGGCGAGGTGGGGTCGCGCAGGGCGTCCGGCACGTCGCAGCGGCCGGCTCCGGCTTCGCAGCGGACCGTGAAGCGGGTGGCCGCGGGTACGGTGAGGGCCAGCCGGCCGGAGCCGACGCGGGCCGTGATCCCGTCGGGCGGGCTGACGAAGGTGGCGGCGGCCCGGCCCGAGCCGACCCGGATCTCGGCCTGGTCCGAGGCGAGTCCGGTGGCCTCCAGACGGCCCGAGCCGACCTTCGCGCGCAGGGCGCCGCGCAGCCCGACGAGCTTGACCTGGCCGGAGTCGACCTCCGCGTCGACGGTGCCGGCCAGTCCGCTGAGCGCGATCCGGCCGGAGCGGGTCGTCACCTTCACGGGGACGTCCACGGGTACGGTCACGGCCAGTCGGACGGAACAGCCCGTCCCGCCGACCGGCCAGAAGCCCTCGCCGGGGCAGTGCGGGGTCAGCCGCAGGGTGTCGCCGAGTCGGCTCCGCTCGATGGTGGGCGTCCTGAGGGACCAGCTGACCGTGGCCCGGTAGTCGACCTGCCGGTCCGCTCGCGGGGTGACCGTGATGTCCGCGTCGCCGCCGACGATCTCCACCGCGGTCACCGGGCGGCCGTCGCTGCCGCCGTGCAGGGTGTCGCTCCGGGTGCTCCCCCAGGACCAGACCTGCCAGGTGGCCGGTGCCACCACGAGGACGGCGCAGAGCAGGGTGGCGGTGATCCAGGCCAGGCGCTGCGCACGGTGGGGCCGCCCGTCGGCCCGGGTCACGGCGTGCCGTCCAGGAAGCGCAGGACGGCGAGGACCCGCCGGTGGTCGCCGTCGGCCGGTGGTAGGTCGAGCTTGGCGAAGATGCTGTTGATGTGTTTGGCCACCGCGCTCTCGCTCACGACGAGTTCGGCGGCGATCCCGGCGTTCGAGCGGCCCTCCGCCATCAGGGCCAGGACCTCGCGCTCGCGCGGCGTGAGCCGACCCAGGGGGTCCGAGCCACCACCACGGCGCAGCAGGAGCTGGGCGACGACCTGCGGGTCCAGGGCGGTGCCGCCCGCGGCGACGCGGCGCACGGCGTCGATGAACTCCTCGACGTCGGCGACCCGTTGCTTGAGCAGATAGCCGACGCCCGCCCGGGTCTGCGTGGCCAGCAGATCGGCGGCGTAGCGCTCCTCCACGTACTGCGAGAGCAGCAGCACCGCGGTACCGGGGCTCTCCTGGCGGATCATCAGGGCGGTCCGGACGCCCTCGTCGGTGAAGCCGGGTGGCATCCGCACGTCCACCAGGGCCAGTTCGGGGCGGTGTTCCTCGACGGCGGCGAGCAGACCTTCGGCGTCGCCGGTCTCGGCGACCACCTCGAATCCGGCCATTTCGAGGACTTTGACGAGTCCTATGCGCAGCAGGACAGAGTCCTCGGCGATCACAGCCCGCACGGCAGCTCCACGGTGATGACGGTGGGACCCCCGAGGGGGCTTTCGATCATGATGGTTCCGTCGACGGACCCTACGCGTTTACGCAGGCCCACCAGGCCGGTACCGCGGGCGGGATCGGCGCCGCCCACCCCGTCGTCGGTGACGGTGATCCGCAGCAGGTCGGCGCCGCGGGCGGATCCGTCGGGGGCCGGAGCGCGTACGACGTGGACGCGACAGCGTTCCGCCCGGGCGTGCTTGGCCACGTTGGCCAGGGCCTCGGAGACCACGAAGTAGGCGACGGCCTCCACGGTGGCTCCGGGCCGCTGCTCGATGTCCACGGTCAGCTCGACGGGGAACGGGGCCCGGGCGGCGACCCCGGAGAGTGCCGCGTCGAGCCCGCGGTCCTCCAACACGGCCGGATGCAGGCCCCGTACCAGGTTGTTCAGCTCCTCGATGGCCTCCTTCGCCTCCCGGTGCGCCTCGTCGATGACGGCCTTGGCCTCGGGCGGCAGGTCGGTGAGGGTGGCGCGGGCGATGCCGAGGTTCATGGCCAGGGCGACCAGCCGCTGCTGGGCCCCGTCGTGCAGGTCCCGTTCGATCCGCCGGCGTTCGAGGTCGGCCGCGTCCAGCACTCCGGCCCGGCTCTCCGCGAGGTCCTCGACCCGCCGCTCCAGTTCGCGGGCCCGGTTCGGGCCGAGGAGGGCGGCCGCGGCCACGGAGTCCAGTCGGGCGAAGAGGGCGGCGAGCCAGGGCGCGGCGAGCAGCAGCAGGACGCCGCCGACGGTGACGGTGTCGTAGTCGTCGGTCCAGCCGGGAGTTCGGGTATCGGCGGGCAGGATCCAGATCCAGCCGTAGACGCAGGTGGCGGCGGTGCCGAAGGCCCAGGCGAGCACCACCAGCCCGCCGGCGACAGCGGCGAGCGGGCTGACCAGCAGGTGGTAGCCGTACTGCCGCCAGGTCGCCTCGGAGCGCAGCCGTCGCGCCACCGCGAACGGGGTGAACCGGCTGCCCTCCCGTTCGACCTCGGGTACGTCGAGGCCGAGCAACGTCCGGAACCGGCTGCGTTGGAGCCGGGTCAGGAGCGGCCCGATCAGCAGGATCAGGAGCGGTGGGATCGTGCCGGGCCCGGGTGCCATGACGGTGGCGGTGAGGCCGAGGAGCACGGGCAGGGCGGCCGGGATCGCGGCCGCGGTGAAGGTGGTGTTGCGCCAGGCCCATGCCGACCACGGTGCGTGCGCCGTGATCCAGGTGTACGTACGCCTCGGCGCGCCCCCGCGAATTGCCATACCCGTACGGTAATCGCACTGATCAGAGGCCTGCCATCATGCGGGCACCCGCCCGGGGGTGTACCTGGTGCCACCCCCGATCCGGATCGAGGGGCTACTGATCCGACGGGCCCGGGCGACGAGGCTGGTGGTGTGCCCGGGGGACGGACCGCCGGGCGGGAAGGAGTCCCTCGTCATGGCCCTCGTCGCCCCGCAGGCCCGCGCCTGGCGCACCGCCCGCACGCCCCGTACCCGTACCTTCCGCACGCCCGGCACGGCCACCGTACTCACCGGCGCCGGACTGGTGTTGCTGCCCTGGGTGGTGGTGCTCGCGAAGACGATGCCGCAGACCACCGAGGTCTCCCACTGGTCCACGGCGTGGATCGGCCTGGACCTGATGCTGGCCGCCGGGCTGACCGGGACCGGGGTGCTGTTGCGCCGGCGAGATCCTCGGGCGTCCCCGATCGCCGCGGCGACGGCCGCGTTGCTCGTGATGGACGCCTGGTTCGACGTGACGACCTCGACCGGGACCGACGGTCAGGGGATGGCGTTGCTGCTGGCGGCGGGCGCGGAGCTGCCGTTGGCGGTCGCCTGCGCGGTGGTGGCGGCCCGCCGCCCGCACTGATGCCGGACAACCGGTCGCGTCACCTGCCGAGTTCGGGCACGCCTCTTCCGGGCCGGGGCACGATCGGCCGGGGCCCGAGGGGTGCCGGCGGGACACGATGCGGCGCGTGTCCGATTCGTTCAAGACGGGCGCCCGGTGCCCGCCTAGCCTGCTGCCATGACTCCTCGATTCGACCTGATCGGCATGGTGGTCTCCGACATGGCCGCCTCGCTCGCCTTCTACCGCCGCCTCGGGCTGGACATCCCGGCCGAGGCCGACGACCTGCCGCACGTGGAGGCCGTCCTGCCCGGGGGCCTGCGGATCGCGTGGGACACGGAGGACACCATCCGTTCCTTCGACCCGTCGTGGACCCCGCCCACCGGCGACGGCCGCCGGGACCTGGCCTTCCTGTGCGACTCCCCCGCCGAGGTGGACGCGCTCTACGCCGAACTGACCGCCGCCGGGCACACCGGACACCTGAAGCCCTGGGACGCCTTCTGGGGCCAGCGCTACGCCGTCGTGCTCGATCCGGACGGGGGCGGCGTCTCGCTGTTCGCCCCGTCGGGTCCGGCGGCATAGGCCCGCAGGGTCGTCCCGGCCAGCGCCCGCACCTCACGGGAGAGGTGCGCCTGGTCGGCGTACCCCGCGACGCAGGCGACCTCGGCGAACGGCAGGCCCACGCGGACCAGCGCCAAGGCGCGGCGCAGCCGCAGGATGCGGCCGAGCGTCCGGGGCCCGTACCCGAAGGCGTCGAGCGAGCGTCGGTGCAACTGCCGCTCGCCGAGCCCGACGGCGCGGGCGATCGCGGCCACCGCCTCCCCCGCGCGGAGCCGGGCCGCGACCTCGACGACCAGCGGGTCGGGCGCGCCCGTCGCGGCGGCGCGGGTGCGGGCCAGCGCCTCGAGGCCCGCGCGGGCGTCCCCGTGCCCTTCGACATACTCCTCGACCAGCCCGGACGCCCGGCGCACCGCGCGGGCGGGCCACAGGTCGGCCAGCTCGACCCGCCGGTCCCGTAGCGCGTGCGCCGGTACGCCGATCAGCGCGGGCGCGGTGCCGGGCGCGAGCCGGATCCCCGCGAAGGCGCCGCCGGGGACCTCCCCGGCCGGATGCGGCCCGGTGTCGGGGCCGGCCACCAGCAGCCGCCCGTCGGCCCACAGCAGGTCCATGCAGCCGTCGGGCAGCACCACGGCGCCCGTGCGGGCGGCGGCGCGCCACAGCACGGCCCCGGGGACAACCTCGGACGGCGCTTCCTCGTACACCACTCCAGGTTAAGGACCGGGCGTCTCTTTCGGATCAGGCCCGGCGCGCCTCGGTGGGGCGGGAGGGCGCCCGTGGAGGATCGGGGGGCGACGGATGCGGCCGATGCGGGCCGCATCCGCCGCGCCCCTCGGATCCACCCCGTACCCGCCGGATCCGCCGCAACCGCCGCACCCGCCGCATCCCTTTCCCGCCCCGTGAAGAGGTCCGGACGTGAATCTCCCCGATGACGACCCGGCGCGTCCCGACGGCGTGGCCGACGGGCGCTACGGCGAGGCGGTGTTCCGGCCCGAGCTGCCGGGCGAGGACGACCGCATCGACCTCGGCGCGCTCGCGTACGACGACTTCACCCTGGCCCGGCTGCGCGCGCTGGGCGTCGGGCCGGGCTGGCGCTGCCTGGACGTGGGCGCGGGAACGGGCACGGTCTCCCGGCTCCTCCTGGACCGGGCCGGGGTCTCGGAGGTCGTCGCCGTCGACCGGGACACGACCTTCCTCACGGCGCACCCGACGCCCGGGCTCACCCCGCTGGAGGCGGACATCACGGCCCTGGACTTCGCTCCGGGGCGGTTCCGGCTGGTGCACGCCCGGTTCGTGCTGATGCACCTGCGGAACTGGCCGCGGATGATCGGCAAGCTCGCCTCCCTGGTCGCACCGGGCGGTGTCCTGGTCCTCGGCGACGCGGTCGACCTGACCACCCCGGCCGCGCCGACGACCACGTACGGCCGGGTGATGCGGGCCATGTGGCAGGGGCTGGGGGACAGCCTGGGCACCGACGTCTCCTGGGTGCCGGACTACCCCGCGCGCCTGAAGGAGGCCGGCCTGCTGTCCGTGGGCGCCGAGATCCTCGTGCCGCCGCTGCTGCCCGGCAGCCCCATCAGCCGGTTCTGGGCCGATACCTGGGAGCGCGCGCGGGAGCCGATGACGGCCACCGGGTCGGTCGACGACGCGACGATCGACGCGGCGATCCGCTACCTGGACTCGCCGGACTGCGCCGCGCTCTCCCCCGGCCTGCTCACCGCCTGGGGTGTGAAGGCCCCGGAATGACAGCACGCGGGCCGGGAGGGAGAGAGGGGCCGGGCGGGGCGGCTCGGGCACCTCGTCCGGCCCCCGGTCAGTGCTTGCGCAGCCGGGAGTGGTAGTCCTCGGGCGGCAGGAACTTCGACCACCGCTCCGGGAACTCCGAGGGCATCCCGTCGTCCTCGTCGTCTTCCGACTCGCCCTCCGCCATCGCCCGCCAGGCGGCGGCCCGCGCGATCAGCTGGGCGGCCTCCGCCTCACGGGCCCGTTCGTTCGCCTCGCGCGCCGCCGCCGTGGCCACGGAGGGCCAGACCCGGTCGATCGCGGCGTTGACGGCGGCCCCGACCAGCACCGCGAAGGCCGAGATACCGATCCACAGCAGCACGGCCACGGGCGCGGCCAGTGATCCGTAGATCGTCGGCCCCTCCACCGTGTTGGTGAGGTAGATCCGCAGCAGGAACGAGCCCAGCACCCACATGGCCAGGGCCACCAGCGCCCCGGGCACGTCCTCGATCCACGGGGAGCGCACGGGCACGGACACGTGGTAGAGCGTCGTGAGGAAGGCGATGGACAGCAGGGTCACGGTCGGCCAGTACAGGACCGCGATCACTTCCGTGCCCCAGGGCACCAGCCGCACCACCGCGTCCGGTCCCACCACCATCAGCGGCAGCACGATCGCGCCGATCAGCAGGGCGATGATGTAGAGCAGGAAGGCCAGCAGCCGGGTCTTGACGATGCCGCGCCGGCCGTCGAGCCCGTACATCACGGTGATGGTGTCGATGAAGACGTTGACGGCCCGCGATCCCGACCACAGGGCGAAGGCGAAACCGAGCGAGATCAGGTCGGGCCGGCCACTGCGGGTGACGTCGTCCAGGAGGGGTCGGGCGATGTCGTTGACGCCCCGGTCGGACAGGACCGTGCCGACCGCAGCCAGGATGTTCTCCTCGATGCTTTCGACCGTGCGGGTGTCCGTCCAGCCGTCCACGTAGCCGAGCAGACCCAGCAGGCCGAGGAAGAGCGGGGGCAGCGAGAGCAGCGTGAAGAACGCCGCCTCGGCCGCGAGCCCGAGGATCCGGTACTCGATGCACGAGTTGACGGTGTCCTTCAGCAGCAGCCAGCCCATCTTGCGCATCGAGACGTTGCGGTAGAGGGCGCGGGCCCGGTGGAGCCGTCCTGGGGTCCGCTCGGGTGTTTCTTTTGCTGGCTGCACGTCCTTACGGTATCCGCATGGCAGCCACCACCCACACAGTCAGCAACCAGGCCCCGCCCCTGGTGGGGTACGACGTCTACGGCGGCGATCGGGCCCTCACCGAGGGCGTCGAGCGTCACCTCGCGGCCGCGGAACCCGAACTCCTCGGCGAGGTAAGGCAGGAGCTCACCGACCTCGGGCGCGCGGCCGGTTCCGCGCAGGCCCAGGAATGGGGTGTGCAGTCGAACGAGAATCCGCCCAAGCTGCGGACGCACGACCGGTACGGGAACCGGATCGACGAGGTCGATTTCCACCCGGCCTGGCACCGGCTGCTCGGACACGCGGTGACCTCGGGGCTCACCGACGCCTGGGGCCGGCCGGCCGGGCATCTGCGCCGGGCCGCCGGGTTCTTCATCTGGTCGCAGGCAGAGGCGGGGCACGGCTGCCCCATCTCCATGACGCACGCCGCCGTACCGGCGCTGCGCACCGATCCGGTGCTCGCCGCCGAATGGGAGCCGCGGCTGACCTCGCACGTGTACGAGCAGGGGCTGCGGCCCGCCGCCGAGAAGGGCGGTGTGCTCTTCGGCATGGGGATGACGGAGAAGCAGGGCGGCAGCGACGTACGGGCGAACACGACGGCCGCGGTGCCGCTGGACGCCTCCGGCGAATACCTGCTGACCGGGCACAAATGGTTCTGCTCGGCTCCGATGAGCGACGGCTTCCTGGTGCTGGCGCAGGCACCGGGCGGACTCACGTGCTTCCTGGTGCCGCGGGTGCTGCCGGACGGTACCCGCAACGTCTTCGCGATCCAGCGACTGAAGGACAAGCTGGGCAACAAGTCGAACGCGTCGAGCGAGGTGGAGTTCGACGGGACCTGGGCGCGGCGGGTCGGTGAGGAGGGCCGCGGGGTGCGGACCATCATCGAGATGGTCGCGGCGACCCGGCTGGACTGCGTCATCGGCTCGGCCTCGCTGATGCGACAGGCCCTGACGCAGGCCGTGCACCATGCGGAGCACCGCTCCGCTTTCGGAGCACCGCTCATCGACCAGCCGCTGATGCGCAACGTGCTCGCCGACCTCGCCCTGGAGTCGGAGGCCGCCACCACCTTGACCCTGCGTCTGGCGGCCGCCAACGACGCCGGGACCGAGCAGGAGAAGGCTTTCCTGCGCCTCGCCGTGCCCGCCGCCAAGTACTGGGTGACCAAGCGCTGTACGCCGATGGTGGCGGAGGCCCTGGAATGTCTGGGGGGCAACGGCTACGTCGAGGAGTCGGGGCTGCCGAGACTGCTGCGCGAGTCCCCGCTGAACTCCATCTGGGAGGGCTCGGGCAATGTGCAGGCGCTGGACGTACTGCGCGCCCTGCAGCGCGAGCCGCAGGCACTGAACGCCTTCCTCCAGGAGGTCGGCCTGGCCCGGGGTGCGGACCACCGGCTGGATTCGGCCATCAAGGACCTGCTGACGGATCTCGCCGATCTGGAGGGCATCGAGGCGCGGGCCCGCCGGGTGGTGGAGCGCATGGCGCTGGTGCTCCAGGGATCGCTGCTGGTGCGGTGGGCCCCGCCGGAGGTCGCGGACGCCTTCTGCGCCTCGCGGCTGGGCGGCGACTGGGGCACGGCCTTCGGCACGCTGCCGCACAGCCTGGATCTGCGCGCGGTGGTGGAACGGGCGCGGATCACGGGTTAGGAGAGAGCCCCCGTCGGGCTCCGTGGCGGTCCCCAAACCGCTCCCAGCCGGGATCCGGGCCCATCACCGGTACAGAGGTGGCGCCGCGCCGACTCGGCACCACCCCTGATCCGAAGCCCCGAGGAGGAGCCGGCACGCCGCTCTGCGGCGTCCGGACAGTTTCGGTCGTACGAACGGGACTTGGCGAGAGTTGCATACCGTTGCAACCTTTGAGTCGGCAGTCGCCCGTCGGGGTGCCCGGGGAAGCTGCCCGCGCGGACCTCCCGGGCGGCCTGCGTCGTACGTCCTGTTCGCACGGGGAGGTTCCGGTGGCCGACACCACAGGCAGCACGGTCGATGTGGCACGCATCTCGGCCATGGACGCGCGAGCGGCGGCCCGTCTGCTCAAAGGCGTACGGGCGGCGGCGCTGGCCGGGGACCGGCCGCCGGCCGCGCCCCGGCCGGAGATCGCGGAGTCCTGGCGTCGGATGCTGGCCGGCGGGGTGCACCCCGACCGGGACGCGCGCTCACGGATGCTGTCGGCCGCCGAGACCGAGGAGCGGCGGCACGTGTCGCCGCTGCGGGAGATCCTGCCGGTGCTGCGCGAGGGACTGCTGCCCGCCCTGGACGAGGCCCTGCACATCATGGTCGTCGCGGACGCCGACGGGCGGCTGCTGTGGCGGGAGGGCCACTCCTCCATCCTGCGCAAGGCGGACCGGCTCGGCTTCGCGGTCGGGGCCGACTGGGACGAGGCCGTCGTCGGCACGAACGGGGTGGGGACCGCCCTGGTGGCCCGGCGCCCGGTGCAGGTGTTCTCGGCCGAGCACTTCGTCTCCAGCCATCACGACTGGACCTGCGCCGGGGCGCCCGTACGGGATCCGCGCGACGGGCGACTGCTGGGCGTGGTCGACGTCAGCGGGCCGCTGGCCACCATGCACCCGGCGACGCTGGCGTGGGTGAGCTCCGTGGCCCGGCTCGCGGAGCGGGAGCTGCGGCTGCGGCACCTGGAGTCGCTGGAGCTGCTGCGGACGGTCGCGGCCCCGCTGCTGGCCCGGCTGCCGGGGCGGGCGATGGCCGTGGACCCGAACGGCTGGACGGCGGCGGTGACGGGCCTGGCCCCGACGGAGCGGATCCCGCTGCCGAAGACCTTCGGGCCCGGCCGGGTGTGGGTGCCGCGGCTCGGCGAGTGCGTGGTGGAGCCACTGCCCGGCGGCTGGCTGCTACGGATCGACCAGGACGGCCGCGGCACGGCGCCGGTGACCCGGATCGTCCTGGACCTGAGCCGGGCGGGGTGCTGGTCGGCGACGGTGTACGGGCCCTCCGGGAGCTGGTCGCAGGAGCTGAGCCCGCGCCACGCGGAGCTTTTGTTCCTGCTGGCGGAGAGCCCGCGCGGGCGTTCGGCGGCAGAGCTGGCCGGAGAGCTGTTCGGGGACCCGACGCGCACGGTGACGGTCCGCGCGGAGCTGTCCCGCGTACGCCGCCACCTCGCGGGCGTCCTCACCCACCGGCCGTACCGGTTCGCGCAGGACGTGGAGGTGGAGCTGATCCGCCCCGAGGACCCGGCAGGACTGCTCCCGCACTCCACCGCGCCCACGGTGGTGCGGGCCCGCCTGGGCCGGACGGGGCCCGGCATGATTCCCTGAGCTGCATGAGCACCATCACTCTCACCACCTGGTCGCTGGAGATGACCTCTCCCGCGGACCTCGTCCCGGCGGCTCCGGCGGGCCCGGAGATATCCATCGCGCGGGCGGAGGTCCCCTCCCCCGAGTTCAGCCGCTTCCTGTACGCGTCGGTGGGCGGCGACATCCACTGGACGGATCGGCTGGCCCTGACCCGGGCGCAGTGGATGGAGCAGCTGGACCGGCCGGGCGTGGAGACCTGGGTGGCGTACGACCGGGGCACGCCGGCCGGGTACGTGGAGCTCGACCCGCAGGACGACGGCGTGGTGGAGATCATGTACTTCGGTCTCCTCCCCGACTTCCGGGGCCGTCGCATCGGCGGGCACCTGCTGTCGGTGGGCATCGCCCACGCATGGTCCCTGGCGGAGCGCTGGCCGGAGCTGCGGCCGACCCGGCGGGTGTGGGTGCACACCTGCAGCCAGGACGGCCCGACGGCGATGAGCAACTACCAGCGGCGCGGCTTCAAGATCTTCAAGACGGAGACCGAGTCCAAGGTGGAAGCCCCGACCCCTGGCCCCTGGCCCGGCGCGTAGCCCCTCCGGGGCCGGTCGGCCGGGCACGGCCGGACCCGAAGCCGGCTCCCCCGGCTCCTGGGGCACCGCCCCGGCCCCCGCAGCGGCGCCGCAGATGAGCGGGAGGGCGGCCCCTGCTCCGAGCCGCCCGGAAGCGGCAGACGGAGTGACCCCCGTCACGTCGTCCCATCCTTCGAGACGAGTTCGTCCGAATCGTGGACAGTAGTGGACTCCTCCAATCGGCACATGACACGCTTCCGCCATGAATGGAGCTGGAATTGCCTTGGTGAGTCGGCGGCACGTCGACCTCGGCCGCATGTCCAGCGCCATCTGTCCGGCCCGCTGACGGAACCAGCCACGCCGCACATCGCCGCCGTCCCCGCCGTCGCGGACGCGCCGATCACCCGCCAGCCCCCTGAGGCCGTAGTACCGCCCTGCCCGCCGGCAACCCCGGCGCGGAGCGGGAATCAGCCACACCCGCTCGGAGTCGCCGAGCCCGCAGGGGAGCGTCGCCGCCTCCCCCTGCCCTTGCCTCGAGCCGCCGAAGAAGGACGTACCGCCATGGCCGCCACCCCCGAAACGCCCGCAGCCGCACCCGCAGCCGCCGCGCGCCGCAAGACCGGCCGTCACCGCGGCGAGGGCCAGTGGGCCGTCGGACACCACACGCCCCTCAACGGCAACGAGCAGTTCAAGAAGGACGACGACGGTCTCAATGTGCGGACACGCATCGAGACGATCTACTCCAAGCGCGGCTTCGACTCGATCGACCCCAACGACCTGCGCGGCCGTATGCGCTGGTGGGGCCTCTACACCCAGCGCAAGCCCGGGATCGACGGCGGCAAGACCGCGATCCTGGAGCCGGAGGAGCTGGACGACGAGTACTTCATGCTGCGCGTCCGCATCGACGGCGGCCGGCTGACCACCGAGCAGCTCCGCGTGATCGGCGAGATCTCGGAGGAGTTCGCGCGCGGCACCGCCGACCTCACCGACCGCCAGAACGTGCAGTACCACTGGATCCGGATCGAGGACGTCCCGGAGATCTGGCGCCGGCTGGAGGCCGTGGGCCTGTCCACCACCGAGGCCTGCGGTGACACCCCCCGCGTCATCCTCGGTTCGCCCGTCGCCGGCATCGCCCAGGACGAGATCATCGACGGCACGCCCGCCATCGACGAGATCTACCGCCGCATCGTGGGCAACAAGGACTTCTCCAACCTGCCCCGCAAGTTCAAGTCCGCGATCTCCGGCTCGCCGCTGCTCGACGTGGCGCACGAGATCAACGACATCGCGTTCGTGGGTGTGGAGCACCCCGAGCACGGTCCCGGCTTCGACGTCTGGGTCGGCGGCGGTCTGTCCACCAACCCCAAGCTGGGTGTGCGCCTGGGCACCTGGGTCTCGCTGGACGAGGTCCCGGACGTCTACGAGGGCGTCATCTCGATCTTCCGCGACTACGGCTACCGCCGGCTGCGCAACCGCGCCCGCCTGAAGTTCCTCGTCGCCGACTGGGGCCCGGCCAAGTTCCGCCAGGTCCTGGAGGACGAGTACCTGCAGCGCAAGCTGACCGACGGTCCCGCGCCCGCGCAGCCCAGCGGCCAGTGGCGCGACCACGTGGGCGTCCACCAGCAGAAGGACGGCAGGTTCTACGTCGGTTTCGCGCCCCGCGTGGGTCGCGTCGACGGCGCCACCCTGACCAAGATCGCCGACGTGGCGGCGCAGCACGGCTCCGGCCGGCTGCGCACCACCGCCGAGCAGAAGATGATCGTGCTCGACATCGAGGCCGACCAGGTCGACTCGGTGGTCGAGGCGCTGGAGGCGCTGGACCTGCGGGTCAAGCCGTCCCCGTTCCGCCGCGGCACGATGGCCTGCACCGGCATCGAGTTCTGCAAGCTGGCCATCGTCGAGACCAAGGCGCGCGGCGCCTCGCTGATCGACGAGCTGGAGCGCCGCCTGCCGGACTTCGCCGAGCCGCTCACCATCAACATCAACGGCTGCCCGAACGCCTGCGCCCGTATCCAGGTGGCGGACATCGGTCTCAAGGGTCAGCTGGTCCTGGACGACGACGGCAACCAGGTGGAGGGCTACCAGGTCCACCTGGGCGGCGCCCTCGGCCTGGAGGCCGGCTTCGGCCGCAAGGTCCGCGGCCTCAAGGTCACCTCGGCGGGTCTGCCCGACTACGTCGAGCGGGTCGTCAAGCACTACGAGGAGCAGCGCGAGGACGGCGAGCGCTTCGCGGCGTGGGTCGCCCGCGCGGACGAGAAGAGCCTCTCGTGAGCGAGCGCGCCGCACCGTTCTACTGCCCCTACTGCGGCGACGAGGACCTGTTTCCGAACGAGGCGGGTCACGGCGCGTGGGAATGCAGGGCCTGCAACCGAGCCTTCCAGCTGAAGTACCTCGGGCTGCTGGCCCGGGGCGTCCGGTCGGATTCGGCGGGATCAGCGGGATCAGCGGGAGGGGACGGGATATGACCACCACTCAAGACGTGCGTCTCACAGCCGAGGAGCTGAAGGCGCTGGCCGAGCAGGCGGGCCGGGACCTGGAGGATGCCTCCGCGCCGGACATCCTGCGCTGGGCGGTCGACACCTTCGGCAAGACGTTCGCCGTGACCTCCTCCATGGAGGACGCGGTCGTCGCCCACCTGGCCTCGCGGGTCCTCCCCGGTGTGGACGTGGTCTTCCTCGACACGGGCTACCACTTCGAGGAGACCATCGGCACCCGGGACGCGGTCGAGGCCGTGATGGACGTCAACGTCATCACGCTGACCCCGCGTCAGAGCGTCGCCGAGCAGGACGCCGAGTACGGGCCGAGGCTGCACGACCGGGACCCCGACCTGTGCTGCGCGCTGCGCAAGGTCAAGCCGCTGGAAGAGGGCCTGACGGCGTACACCGCGTGGGCGACGGGGCTGCGCCGCGACGAGTCCCCGACCCGGGCGAACACCCCGGTGGTCGGCTGGGACGAGAAGCGGCAGAAGGTCAAGGTCTCCCCGATCGCCCGCTGGACCCAGGACGACGTGGACGCGTACGTCGCCGAGCACGGCGTACTCACCAACCCGCTGCTGATGGACGGTTACGCCTCCGTCGGCTGCGCCCCGTGCACCCGGCGCGTCGCCGAGGGCGAGGACGCGCGGGCCGGCCGGTGGGCCGGGCTGGGCAAGACCGAGTGCGGACTGCACGGCTGATGACGACCGGCGAAGAACTTACGGAGACAGAGCAGATGAGCGTGAGCGACCAGGGCGCCACCGTGTGGCTGACCGGGCTCCCGAGCGCGGGCAAGACCACCATCGCCTACGCGCTGGCCGAGCGGCTGCGCGACGAAGGACACCGGGTGGAGGTCCTCGACGGGGACGAGATCCGCGAGTTCCTCTCCGCGGGCCTGGGCTTCACCCGCGAGGACCGGCACACCAACGTGCAGCGGATCGGCTTCGTCGCCGAACTCCTCGCGAGCAACGGGGTCAAGGCGCTGGTGCCGGTGATCGCACCGTTCGCGGACAGCCGTGAGGCCGTCCGCAAGCGGCACGCCGCCGAGGGCACCTCGTACCTGGAGGTCCACGTGGCCACCCCGGTCGAGGTCTGCTCGGAGCGTGACGTCAAGGGCCTGTACGCCAAGCAGGCGGCGGGCGAGATCTCCGGTCTGACCGGGGTCGACGACCCGTACGAGGCGCCGGACTCCCCGGACCTGCGGATCGAGTCGCACACGCAGACCGTGCGGGAGTCGGCTTCGGCCCTGCACGCGCTGCTCACCGAGAGGGGTCTGGCATGACGACGACCGTCGCACACGTCCACGACGAGACGGATGCGCCCTACGCGCTGTCGCACCTCGACGCCCTCGAGTCCGAGGCCGTGCACATCTTCCGCGAGGTGGCGGGCGAGTTCGAGAAGCCGGTGATCCTCTTCTCCGGCGGCAAGGACTCCATCGTCATGCTGCACCTGGCGCTGAAGGCGTTCGCGCCGGCGCCGGTGCCGTTCACGCTGCTGCACGTCGACACGGGTCACAACTTCCCCGAGGTGCTGGAGTACCGCGACCGTACGGTCGAGAAGCACGGCCTGCGCCTGCACGTGGCCTCCGTCCAGGAGTACATCGACGCGGGCAAGCTGCGCGAGCGTCCGGACGGCACCCGCAATCCGCTGCAGACCGTGCCGCTGACCGAGGCGATCCAGAGCCTGAAGTTCGACGCCGTCTTCGGTGGCGGCCGCCGCGACGAGGAGAAGGCCCGCGCCAAGGAGCGCGTCTTCAGCCTCCGCGACGAGTTCTCCCAGTGGGACCCGCGCCGCCAGCGCCCCGAACTGTGGCAGCTCTACAACGGCCGCCACGCCCCCGGCGAGCACGTGCGTGTCTTCCCGCTCTCGAACTGGACCGAGCTGGACGTCTGGCAGTACATCGCCCGCGAGGGCATCGAGCTGCCGGAGATCTACTTCGCCCACGAGCGCGAGGTGTTCCTGCGCAACGGCATGTGGCTGACGGCCGGCGAGTGGGGCGGCGCGAAGGAGAGCGAGACGCCCGAGACGCGGCTCATCCGCTACCGGACCGTCGGTGACATGTCCTGCACCGGCGCCGTCGACTCCGACGCCACCACGCTGGACGCCGTGATCGCCGAGATCGCCGTCTCCCGTCTCACCGAGCGGGGCGCGACCCGCGCCGACGACAAGATGTCCGAGGCCGCGATGGAAGACCGCAAGCGCGAAGGGTACTTCTAGACATGACCAGCACCACCGATCAGGTCGCCAATTTTGCCGACCTCGCAGCGACCACGCTGCTGCGCTTCGCGACCGCCGGCTCCGTCGACGACGGCAAGTCCACCCTGGTGGGCCGGCTGCTGCACGACTCCAAGTCGGTCCTGACCGACCAGATGGAGGCCGTCGAGGCCGTCTCGGCCCAGCGCGGCCAGGAGGCCCCCGACCTCGCGCTGCTGACCGACGGCCTGCGGGCCGAGCGTGAGCAGGGCATCACCATCGACGTCGCGTACCGGTACTTCGCCACCGCGCGCCGCCGGTTCATCCTCGCGGACACCCCGGGGCACGTGCAGTACACCCGGAACATGGTCACCGGCGCCTCCACCGCCGACCTGGCCGTGGTCCTGGTCGACGCCCGCAACGGTGTGATCGAGCAGACCCGCCGGCACGCGGCGGTCGCCGCGCTGCTGCGCGTCCCGCACGTGGTCCTGGCCGTGAACAAGATGGACCTGGTGGGCTACCAGGAGTCCGTCTTCGCGGCCATCGCCGAGGAGTTCACCGCGTACGCCTCCGACCTGGGCGTCCCGGAGATCACCGCGATCCCGATCTCGGCGCTGGCCGGCGACAACGTCGTGGACGCCTCCGCCAACATGGACTGGTACGGCGGCCCGACGGTGCTGGAGCACCTGGAGACCGTCCCGGTCAGTCACGACCTCACGGCCTGCCCGGCGCGTTTCCCGGTGCAGTACGTGATCCGTCCGCAGTCCGCCGAGCACCCCGACTACCGCGGCTACGCGGGCCAGATCGCCTCCGGCGTGCTGCGCGTCGGCGAGGCCGTGACCGTCCTGCCGTCCGGCCGGACCTCGGTCATCGAGGGCATCGACGCGCTCGGCGAGAGCGTGGACATCGCCTGGGCCCCGCAGTCGGTGACGCTGCGGCTGAAGGACGACATCGACATCTCGCGCGGCGACCTGATCGCGCCGTCCGCGAACGCGCCGGCCACCACGCAGGACGTCGAGGCGACCGTCTGCCACGTGGCCGACCAGCCCCTGGCCGTCGGCGCCCGGGTGCTGATCAAGCACACGACGCGCACGGTCAAGGCGATCGTCAAGGAGATCCCCTCGCGGCTGACCCTGGACGACCTGTCCCAGCACCCGAACCCCGGGCAGCTGGTGGCCAACGACATCGGCCGTGTCGTCGTCCGTACCGCCGAGCCGCTCGCGCTCGACGCGTACGCCGACTCGCGCCGGACCGGGTCCTTCCTGCTGATCGACCCGGCCGACGGAACGACGCTGGCGGCGGGCATGGCGGGCGAGTCCTTCGCCTCCCAGGCCGAGACGACCGTTCAGGCCGACGAGGAAGGCTGGGACTTCTAGCCATGCTCCCCGACATCTTCTCCAGCTTCGCGAAGGAGGGCGGCCGCGTAGGCAGCGGCGCCCTCGGCAGCGGCCAGGGAGGGGTTGCGCGATGTGCGCGATGACGTACGCGCACCGCATGCGCGCCCACGCCCCCCACCGGCCGTATCCGCCATCGCTCCACAAACGAAGACGCGCGTCATGAGATGACGCCGTCACGAGAGGAAGTCCTCCCGTGCCTGCCACCGCCAGCACCCGCACCGCCCTCCGCCGCAGCATCGTCGCCGCCGCCGCCCTGCCGCTCCTGATCGGTGCGCTCGCCTCCTGCGGCTACGGTTCCGAGGCCACGAAGGACGAGCCGAAGGCCGCCGACGCGGCCGACGCGGCCGACGCGGGCAAGAAGCTCTCGGCTTCCGAGGTGCGGATCGGGTACTTCCCGAACCTGACGCACGCCACCGCGCTGGTCGGCCTCCAGGAAGGCCTGATCGAGAAGGAACTCAACGGCACCAAGATCAAGCCGCAGTCCTTCAACGCCGGCCCGTCCGAGATCGAAGCCCTCAACGGCGGCTCTCTCGACATCGGCTTCATCGGCCCCTCCCCGTCGATCAACGGCTACGTCAAGTCCAAGGGCTCCAACCTGCGGATCATCTCCGGCTCGGCCTCCGGCGGCGTCAAGCTCGTCGTGAACCCCGACAAGATCAAGACCCTGGACGACCTCAAGGGCAAGAAGATCGCCACCCCCCAGAAGGGGAACACGCAGGACGTCGCCTTCCTCAACTGGATCTCCGAGAAGGGCTGGAAGGTCGACCCCGAGTCCGGCAAGGGCGACGTCTCCGTCGTCCGCACCGACAACAAGGTCACCCCCGACGCCTTCAAGCAGGGCTCCATCGACGGCGCCTGGGTACCGGAACCCACCGCCTCCAAGCTCGTCTCCGACGGCGGCTCCGTCCTCCTCGACGAGACCGCCCTGTGGCCCGACAAGAAGTTCGTGATCACGAACATCATCGTGTCCCAGAAGTTCCTCAAGGAACACCCGGACGTCGTCGAGGCCGTGCTCCGCGGCACCGTCAAGACCAACGAGTGGATCCACGCCAACCAGGACAAGGCGAAGGCCTCCGCCAACGCCCGCCTCGAAGCCGAGGGCGGCAAGCCGCTCGACGCCAAGGTCATCGACCCCGCCTGGCCCAGCATCGCCATCACCGACGACCCGCTCGCCGCGACCCTGAAGACCCAGTCGGAGTGGGCGGTCAAGGCCAAGCTCATCGAGCAGCCCGACCTCGCCGGCATCTACGACCTGACCCTCCTCAACAAGGTCCTCAAGGCCGCCGGCAAGCCCGAGGTCTCCGACGCCGGCCTCGGCGCCAAGTAACCCCACAACCCAGCAACCCCAGGAGGTGACGACCATGGCCACCACGCTTGCCAAGGCTGCCGAGGGCTCCGCCCTGGAGCAGACGCACGCTGCCCGCATCGAGCACGTCTCGAAGTCCTTCTCCGGCCCGGCCGGATCGCAACTCGTCCTGGACGACATCAGCCTCGATGTCGCTCCCGGCGAGTTCGTCACCATCCTGGGTGCCTCGGGGTGTGGCAAGTCCACGCTGCTGAACCTGGTCGCGGGTCTGGACAAGCCGTCCGCGGGATCCATCGAGACCCCCGGCGGCCGTCCGGCCCTGATGTTCCAGGAGCACGCCCTCTTCCCGTGGCTGACCGCGGGCAAGAACATCGAACTCGCCCTGCGCCTGCGCGGGGTGGCCAAGGCCGAGCGCCGCCCGGAGGCCGAGCGGCTGCTGGAGCTGGTCCGCCTCGGCGGCTCGTACGGCAAGCGCGTGCACGAGCTGTCCGGCGGTATGCGCCAGCGCGTGGCACTGGCCCGGGCGCTCGCCCAGGACAGCCGGCTGCTGCTCATGGACGAGCCGTTCGCGGCCCTCGACGCCATCACCCGGGACGTGCTGCACGGCGAGCTCACCCGCATCTGGGCCGAGACCGGACTGTCCGTCCTCTTCGTCACCCACAACGTGCGCGAGGCCGTCCGCCTCGCCCAGCGCGTGGTCCTGCTCTCCTCCCGGCCCGGCCGGGTCGCGAAGGAATGGACCGTGGACATCCCGCAGCCGCGCCGCATCGAGGACGCGGACGTAGCGGAACTGTCCCTGGAGATCACTGAACACCTGCGTGGGGAGATCCGCCGCCATGGCCAGCACTGACATCACTTCGAAGGCCACGGGCAAGTCCGACGACCTGGCCGGCCTGGAGGCGGGCCTCGACGCCCTCGACGCGGTCCAGACCCACCGCACCCCGATCCGCGAGATCCTCGTCAAGAAGGTCCTCCCGCCGGTCCTGGCCGTGAGCCTGGTGCTCCTGGTCTGGCAGATCCTCGTCGCGACGCACGTGACCGAGGAGACCAAGCTGCCCCCGCTGTCCGCGGTGTGGAACAGCCTGTCCGACATGTGGGTCAAGGGCACGCTGCTGGAGGTCATCTGGACCAGCGTCTCCCGCGGTCTGCTCGGCTTCCTGCTGGCCCTGGCCATCGGTACGCCGCTCGGACTGCTCGTCGCCCGGGTGAAGTTCGTCCGCGCCGCGATCGGCCCGATCCTGCAAGGCCTGCAGTCGCTGCCGTCGGTGGCCTGGGTGCCGCCGGCCGTCCTGTGGTTCGGCCTCAACGACGCGATGATGTACACGGTCATCCTGCTGGGCGCCGTCCCGTCCATCGCCAACGGCCTCGTCTCCGGCATCGACCAGATCCCACCGCTGTACCTGCGGGCCGGCCGCACCCTGGGTGCCACCGGTCTGCGGGGGGCCCGGCACATCGTCATGCCGGCCGCGCTGCCCGGCTACCTGGCCGGCCTCAAGCAGGGCTGGGCCTTCTCCTGGCGCTCGCTGATGGCCGCCGAGATCATCGCCTCCTCGCCCGACCTGGGCCTGGGCCTGGGCCAGTTGCTGGAGAACGGCCGCAACAACATCGACCTGCCGGGCGTGTTCCTCGCGATCATCCTGATCCTGGTCGTCGGCATCGCCATCGACCTGCTGATCTTCAGCCCCGTCGAGCGGTGGGTGCTGCGCAGCCGCGGCCTGCTGGCGAAGAGCTGATCGCCATGTCCCACGCCCTCCTGGTCATCGCCCACGGCAGCCGCGATCCGCGGCACGCGGCGACCGTGCACGCCCTCACCGGGCGCGTACGGGCGCTGCGGCCGGGGCTGCGCGTGGAGACGGCCTTCCTCGACTTCAACACCCCGACGGTGGGACAGGCGCTGTCCTCGCTCTACCTGTCCGGCGTACGGGAGGTCGTGGCGCTCCCGCTGCTGCTGACCCGCGCCTTCCACGCGAAGTCCGACATCCCGGCGGCGCTCGCCGAGTCGACCTCGCGCCTGCCGGGGCTGTCGGTGCGGGTGGCGGACGTCCTCGGGCCGTCCCCGCTCCTGCTGACGGCCCTCGAACGCCGGCTCTCCGAAGCCGGCCTCACCCCGGCGGACCGCGCCACCACCGCCGTGGTGCTCGCGTCCGCCGGCTCCACGGACCCGGAGGCGATCGCAGTGATCGCTGAAACCGCGCGGGAGTGGCGGCGCACCGGTTGGTGTGCCGTGCGGCCTGCGTTCGCCTCCGCCGCACTGCCCCGTACGGAGGACGCCGTACGGGCCCTGCGCGCCGAGGGCTTCGAGCGGGTGGCGGTGGCCCCGTACGTCATCGCCCCGGGCCGGCTCCCGGACCGCATCACGGCCGGCGCCGAGGCCGCGGGCGCGGACGTCGTCGCGGACGTCCTGGGCGCGGCCCCGGAACTGGCCCGACTGCTGCTGCACCGCTTCGACGCGGCCGCCGCCACGACCCCGGCCCGGCTGCCCGCCCTCAGCGCGTAGGCAGGCGGGCAACCGGGGGCGGCCTCGGAGGCCGCCCGCGCAGGTGTCAAGGCAGGGTCCAGATCCGGGTGGTCACCAGGTAGAAGACCACGACCCAGAAGGCCAGCAGGGCGGTGACGATCCCCATGCCGATGAGGTTGGTCCTGGCCGGTGGTTCGTCCGGCGACGGGCGGAGCCAGCGCCCCAGGAGCGGGTTCACGTAGTAGGGCATCGTGAAGAAGCTCATGACGAGGCTCGACAGCAGGTTGCCCACGAGCAGGCCCAGCCAGAGCGGCATCCCCAGCGGTGACGTGGCGAGCGCCAGGAGCACGACGGTCGGGTACAGGCCGACCCAGACCGCGATGGCGGTCTTGGTGACCGAAGGCGGCGGTGCTTCCCTGCCGTTCTCCTCGAAGGCGAACCAGCTGCCGAAGGAGTTGTCGATCGTGCGCAGTTTGAAGTCGAAATCCTTTCCCTCGGAGAGGACCTTGCGCCTTCTGTCCGAGGTCAGCCAGGCGTCGAGGTGCTCGGAGTTGTCGAACCGGTACAGCGTGGTCCACTCCTCCTGAACCCCCTCGATGGGCGGGAAGAACTCGCTCCCGCGGAAGCCTTCGAACCTGCTCTCCTCCTCGGTCATCCGGCGCTGCCATGCGAGGAAGTCCTCGACGTGCTCAGGGCGGACACGGTGGGTGATCACCACGGTCACCAGCGGATTCTGTGCGGGCGCGTGGCCGCTGACCACCTGCTGGGTTCCGGGGCCGTCGAGGTACTTGTCGCCGACTTCGAGGAGTCCCTGCCGGGTCGAGCTGTTGATCCACGCCTGCAGGTGGGGTACCGAGTCGTACCGGTAGACCACGACCCATTCGGGTTGCAGGGGTGTCGGTGGAGTGACCTCGACGCCGAGGTACCCGTCGTACTCGGCGGCGGCGGCATTGACGCCCTGCTGCCACGTCTCGTACTCCCGCTCCCGTCCGGGCAGGACCTTCTGGGCGATGATCGCCGTGACCTCGGCGTCTTCCTGGTGCTTCTCGGTGTCCATGTGCTCAGGCCTTCGAGTGCGACCGCTTCTCACCGAGCCGGTCGTAGATCCGTTCCGGTGTCAGCGGGAGCGACCGGTAGCGGACTCCCGTGGCGTCCTGGAGTGCGTTCGCCAGTGCGGGGGCCACCGGGTTGATGCTGCACTCCGCCATGCCCTTCGCCCGCATCGGCCCGACGGAGTCCGCCGAGCCCACCAGGAGCACTTCGGTGCGCGGGACGTCGGCGTAGGTGGGGATGCGGTAGTTGCGGAAGTTCGGGTTGACCACGGCGCCGTTCGCGTCGAGGCGGTGGTTCTCGGTCAGTACGAAGCCGATTCCCTGGGCGACGGCGCCCTCCACCTGTCCCCGTACCTGCGCGGGGTTGATGACGACGCCGGCGTCGGCCGCCTGGACGCTGTGGAGGACGCGGATCTCACCGGTCACCCGGTGGACCGCGATCCGGAATCCGTGCGCGTTGGAGACCGCACTCCGGGGCGATCCGTAGGCCTTGCGAGCAGCGGTGAAGCGGATGCCGCGCGCCCGTGCCAGCGCGACGAGTTCGGCCAGTGACACCCGCTGGTCCCCGCAGACGACGCCGTCGTCGTCCATCGAGCACATCACGGGGTGGATGCCCGTGTGGGCGGCTGCGAACTCGAGGATGCGATCGCGCACGGCGTTGCTCGCCCGCAGCACCGCGTTGCCGGCCACGAAGAGTCCGGCGCTCGCGAAGGCTCCCGTGTCGAATCCCGTGCGGTCGGTGTCGGACTGCACGAGGCGGATCCTCGACGGTGTGGTGCTCAACTGGTCGGCGGCGATCTGGACATGGGCCGTCGAGGTGCCCTCGCCGAATTCGACCGTGCCGACGGCGAGTTCGTAGACGAGGTCGTCGCCGAGCGTCACCCAGGCCTCCGAGATGTGCTCCGTCGGGGGCGCGGTCTCGTGCAGGGAGGCCGCCGCGCCCGCCCCGATGAGCCAGTCCGGGCCGAGGTGCGGGTCCCCGGCCGTCCGGGCCAGGGCCCGGTCCACCAGGTCGAGGCACTGCGCGAGTCCGTCCTCGCTGAAGGTCACGTCGTCGGGGCCGTCGTGCATGGCGACGAGCGGGTCGCCCGGCCGCACGATGTTGCGGCGGCGCAGTTCGAGCGGGTCCATGTGGAGGGCGAGGGCCAGTTCGTGCATCGCCGATTCCACGGCGAAGGCAGGCTGGGTCATCCCGTACCCGCGCAGCGCCCCGCTCGGAACGGTGTTCGTGTAGACGGAGTAGGCGTCGTACTTCTTGTTGGGGCAGCGGTAGATCATCACGGCCGCGCCGCCCGCGAACAGGGTTTCGCCGCCGTGGTTGCCGTAAGCGCCCGTGTTCGACACGTTGCGGACCTGGAAGGCGGTGAGCGTGCCGTCCGCCTTCGCGCCCAGCTTGACCGTCAGCGTCATCGGATGACGCGGCGAAGCAGTGGTGAACTCCTCCTCGCGGGTGTACTCGAAGCACACGGGCCGGCCGGTGTCGAGCGCGGCGAGCGCGGCGAGATCCTCCGAGATGACTTCCTGTTTGCCGCCGAAGCCGCCGCCGACGCGCTTGCAGAACACGCGGAGCTGGTCCGGGCGCAGTGCGAACAGGTGGGCGAGTTTGACCTTGGCGATGGAGGGCGACTGGGAGCTGGTGCGGACGTTCAGGCGTCCGTCCTCCATCCAGGCGATCGAGCCGTGGGTCTCCAGATGCGCGTGCTGCACGCGCGGGGACGAGTAGGTGCCTTCGTGGATCACGTCGGCCTCGGCGAAGCCCGCGTCCACGTCTCCGATGTGCGAATGGATCTCGAGCAGGATGTTGTGGACGGGGTCGCGTACGAAGGGGTCGTCGGCCCCGTGGATCTGCGGGGCTCCCTCGGCCATGGCCTCCTCCGGATCGAACACCGCGGGCAGCGGCTCGTATGCGACGACGACGTTCCGGCAGCCCTCTTCCGCGGCGCCGGGCGTGTCGGCGACGACGGCGACGACACGCTGACCGACGAAGCGGACCGTCCGGTCGAGCATGAGGGTGTCGTCCGGGTCGACCAGGTGGTCGGTGTGGATCGCCGTGGTGAAGGCTCTACGCGGCACGTCCTCCCAGGTGTAGACCCGCTGTACGCCGGGAACGGCGAGGGCGCCGCTCTTGTCGATCGACAGGATCCGGGCGTGGGCGTGCGGCGAGTGCAGCACCTTGAGGTGCAGCATGCCCTCCATGTGGGTGTCCATGGTGAACTCGGCGCGGCCCGTCACCACGTCGTTGGCGGCAGGTGCTCCGACGCTCGTTCCAACGGCCTTTCCCGGCTCGGCGTTCTCCACGCCGACGACGCCCCGTACGGCGTCCTCGATCCCCCGGTAGCCGGTGCAGCGGCAGAGGTTGCCCTTCAACGCTCTTGGAAGATCGGCTTTCTGGGACTCGCTGAAGGTCGCCGATGTCATGATCATTCCGGCGGTGCAGAAGCCGCACTGGAATCCCGGGGCGTCGCGGAACTGCCGCTGCATCGGATGCAGGTTCCCGGGCGAGCCCAGCCCCTCGATGGTGGTCACCTCACGGCCGTCGGCGCGGAAGGCGGGGGTGATGCAGCTGTGCACGGGGCTGCCGTCCAGCCATACGGTGCAGGCTCCGCAGTCTCCCGCGTCACAGCCCTTCTTGACACCGTAGTGGCCGAGCGCGCGGAGGAAGGTGCGCAGGCACTGTCCGGGCGCCGGCTCCTCGCCGAAGCTCCTGCCGTTCACGCGGTACGTCATGGCGTGCTCCCGGACCCGAGTTCACGGCGGATCTCCTCGGCGAAGTGCTTCGTCAGATGGCGGCGGTAGCCGGGAGTGCCATTGGGATCGTCGAACCAGACGTCGGTGGGGATGACGTCGATGCTCTGCTGCAGGGTCGGGGCGTCGGGCATGTCGTCGAAGACCATGCGCACGGGTCTGGTGGTGCCGGCGGTGACGGTGAGCAGCAGATCGTTGTTTCCGGGCGTGCGCGTACCGACGAGGAACACCGTCGAGCGGCCGAGGCGGGTCAGGGTGAACCGGCGGTGCGCCACGCGTTTACGCAGGGCGTGGACCGGGATCTCGACGCGTCGCAGGATGTCCCCCGGGGCGAGGATGTTCTGGTGGTTGCCGGTCACGAACTCGAGGGCGTCGACGGTGCGCGTCGTCCCGTCGGGGCCCCACAGTTCGTAGCGAGCCTCCAGTGCGACCGTCAACGTGATCATGGGGCCGGCGGGCAGCGACATGCAGATGTTTCCGCCCACGGTCGCCGCGTTCCAGACCTTGAACGAGGACAGGAACGCCTCGCAGGCCCTCCCGAACAGCGAGCCGGCGGTCCAGTCGACCGGAGGTCGGAAGGCGTAGAACTCGCGGATGGTGCAAGTGGCACCGATTTCGAGGCCCTTGCCGGTCGGGACGAGGGGGTCCCACCGCAGGGTGGTCAGGTCGACCAGGCGGCGCAGATCCGGCTGCTCCGCCGAGAACAGCCACGTTCCTCCCGCGAGCCAGGCATCGCCCTCGCGCCAGTCCGCGCCCGGCCGGTCGGTGGGGCTCCGGACGATTTCGGTGATCGTGTTGAGGTCCACGGAGATCGCTCTCCCTCACGACGGCAGGCGTGTGACGGACCATCCACCGGCCTGAACGTGCACGCGGGCGGGCGTCGCCTCGACCTCGGGCGACCGCACCGCGTTCGCGTCGAAGGCCCGGTCGGCCAAGCGGCACCCATGAATCGTCCCCGGGTCGGATCCGGGGCGAATCCGGGTCCACTCCTGCCGCTGCGGTCGGACAGTTCGACGAGGACCGGCGGACGTAGAGACTCCCCTTCAGCGTATCCCCGACCTGCCCGGCACCGTCAAGCGCGGCTGCCGAGCGCGGCTGTCGAGCGCTGCCGCCGGGCGCGGCCTCGAAGGCCCTAGCCCCGGGCCGCCGCCTCGTCCGCCAAGGCCGTCAGGTCCTCGATCGACATGGCGCCCGGCGGCAGGCCCTCCCGGGCGAAGATGTTCGCCGCGTGCCGCAGGACGTCGTTGACCGGCGTCGGCACCCCGTGCAGTCGGCCCAGCAGGGAGATCTCCCCGTTGAGGTAGTCCGCCTCCACCGAGCCCGTGCCCCGCGCCAGGCTCTGCCAGGACGAGCCGCCCCGCACGCCGGCCGGCTGCTCCACCTTGCCGTCGCGGGCCAGCGCCTGCTCGGCGTCCGAGGCGTACGGGATGCCGGCGGCCCGGAAGGCGGCCTTGCCCTCGCGGACGGCCCGCAGCAGCAGCGCCGCCTTCGCCGGGTCCGGCTCCGGTCCGGTGGTCGCCTGGATCGCGTTGCCCAGGTTCCCGAGCAGCTTCGCGTACTTCCAGCGCATCACGTCCGGGGCCGCCGGCGCCCCGAAGCCGGCCTTGGCGAGGTCCGCCGCGACGGACCGGGCCAGGGCGTCCGTGTCGCCCGCGGCCCGGCCCACGTGCAGGATGCCGGTCAGTGGCGCGCACAACGCCGAGACCACGCCCGGCTCCAGGAAGGTGGCGGGCAGCCATACGCACACCCCGTACACGCGCGCGAAGCGCCGTAGCGCCAGCCGCTCGCTCTCCACACCGTTCTGCGCGCACAGCACCGGCAGCCGCTGGGCGGCCGTACCGCCGCCCGCGACCTCCGCGTCGCCCCACGCGTCGAGCGCGGCGATGGCGTCCTGGGTCTTCACGCACAGCAGCAGCACGTCGTCGGGGCGCAGTTCACCGAGTTCGTCCGGTCCGGTGACCACGGGCAGCCGGTGGACCCGGGTCCCGTCGGCCGTCGTGAGCCGCAGCCCCTCGGCCCGCAGGGCCTGCGCGTGCGCGCCGCGGGCGACGAGGACGACCTCACCGCCCGCCTCCGCGAGCCGTCCGCCGATGGTGGCGCCGACCGCGCCCGCGCCGATGATGATGTAACGCATGCCCCGAGCCTGGCACATCCGGCCGCCCGTGTGACCGCCGGGGCGCGGAGAACTGCCGTGCGGGCGGAGGCGCGCCTTACGACTGGTAGTTCTGCCGGCCGGAGGGATCCGACCGGACCACGGTCAACAGGTCCTCGGTGAGCTGCTCCTCGAAGAAGACCCCTCGGAATCCCTCCGGGACCAGCTTGGAGTTGATCCCGAACGAGGGGGTGCCCGGTCCGATCGGGTCGTCGCCCGTGTGCTCGTACGCCGACTGCGACGCGGTGACGAAGTCCTGGTGCTTCATCGTGGACACCGCGGTGTCGAAGGCCTCGCCGCGCAGACCGGGGACCCGATCGGCGAGTTCGAGCAGACGCTCCGTGGTGAAGCCGCCCGACTCCTCGACCGCCGTCTGGTTGTCGATCAGCACGGCGTGGTATTCGGCGAACTTCTGCCCGTCCAGCGCGGCGCGCAGGGCGTTGACGGCGCGCTTGGAGCCGTCGCCACCCAGCCGGACGTCCTTGAAGGAGGCGAGCGTGTACTCCGTCCTCACCTGGCGCTTGATGGTCTGCGCGCGGATCGTCTTGGCGCCGGTGGACTCGAAATCGACCACGACCGGGCACCTGGGGTCCTCGTAGAGCCGGACGACCGTCTTCGCGAGCGGGTCCCCCACCGTGATCGTCGTACCGTCGGCCGCCAGGGCCTCGGGCAGATCCGTGATCCCCGCGTACGTCGGGGGCGCGGCGGCCCCACTCGACGAGGGGGCGTACGCCCCCTGGCCACATCCGGCCGTGGCCACCGCCAGCGCTCCCCACGCGACCGCGGCGGCCAGCCGTCCGACTGTTCTCATCTGCACGTTTCCCCCCTCCCGATGAACAACCGGACTGTAGACGTCACCGGCTCGGGGCGCACACCTGTTTCTTTCGAGGCCCGGGATCAGGGCGCGGTCAGCTCCACGAGCTTGGCGACGGTGTTCCAGTTGCGGGTGGTCACGTCGAGGCCCTTGACGACGGCGGGCTTGGCGAGGGCCTCGGCGAGCTTGGAGCGACCCAGGCCCTCGGGGACGTGGAGGTACACGACGCGGTCACCGATCCGGTACTCCTCGGGGAGGTACGCCGCCTCGTCGAGCGCGGCGAAGCGTTCCGGGCCGGGCTGTTCGGAGCAGAAGGTGACGTGCAGCTGCTTGCCCTCCAGTTCCGCGGCCGGGAACGGACAGGCTTCGGCGACGCCGCGCAGGTACGCGCCGTCCAGCACCAGGCACGCCACACGGAAGCCGAAGTGCGCCTCGACGGCCGCCTCCAGTTCCCGAGCGAGGTCCGTCGGGTCCTGCCGCGCGCTGCTGAAGACGGCGTTGCCGCTCTGCAGATACGTCCGCACCTCGCCGTGGCCGAGCCCCTCCAACAGCGAACGCAGCTCCGCCATCGGGACCTTCTTGTTCCCGCCGACATTGATCCCGCGCAGCAGGACCGCGTACTTCGTCGTCGTCTTCGTCATCGCCTTCTTCGCCATGGGCGCACCCTAGAACCCTCCTACGACAATTCGGCCTCGATGAGGTCGGCGGCCTGCCGCGTGCCGCCCTCGGCGGCCATCCCGGCGCGGACGGCCTCCGCGCGGGCGGCGACCTCGGGGTCGGCGACCAGTCCGAGGACCGCCTCGCGCAGGGTCGCGGCGTCCGCCTCCGCCATCGGGACGTGGCGGGCCACGCCCAGCGAGACGAGCATGTCGGCGTTGCCGAACTGGTCGACGGCCTGCGGGACGGCGACCATCGGGGTGGCGGTGGCGAGCCCCTCCTGGCTGCCACCGGCGCCCGCGTGGGTGATGAACGCGTCGGCCTGGCGCAGGATGTCCAGCTGGGGGACCCAGCGGTGGACCTCCACACCGGCGGGGACCGGACCCAGGTCGGCCTCGTCGGTGAACTTGCCGATCTGGAGGACGAGATGCCAGTCGGGCAGGTCCGCGAAGGCCTCGATGCAGGCGCGGTAGAAGGCCGGCTGCCGGGTGAAGGCGGAGCCGAGCGAGACGAGGACGACCTTCTTCCCCTCGGCGGAGGCAGGCCGCTGCCATGCGCCCTGGGTGGTGCCGCGATCGGCCTGGCAGGCGCCGACGAAGGTGTACACGGACCCGTCGACGCGATCGGCGTGCGGCTGGAGCGCCCGGGGGATGAGGACGACGCTGCGCCGCGGGCGGCCCTGGAAGCGGTCGACGTCCTCGCCGAGACCGTTCCCGCCGAGCCAGGCGGCGAAGGCGGCGTAGTACGCCTGCCCGCGCGCGGAGGCCTTCAGCTCGGCGAACAGCGGCTCGGCCACCTCCTGCTCGTACCCCTCCCAGGCTACGAGGTTCGGGGAGAGCGAGACGGCCGGGACCCCCCAGCGGTGGGCGAGCACGGGCGCGGGGTAGGAGGTGATGTCGTGGAGGACGAGATCGGGCTCGTCGCCCTCGAAGGCGGCGGCGAGCTGCGGGAGCGCCTGGACGGCGTCCGTCAGGAACGGCTCCAGGTTGTCGATGAGCTCGGTCCCCCAGGCCTCCGGCGCGTCGTCGGTGGGGAGGGTGGAGGTGTAGATCACGGGCGTGGCGCCGGTCTCCGCGACCTTCTCGGCGAAGGAGGCGGGGATGGCGTAGCTGACACGGTGGCCCCGGGCCACGAGCTCCCGGATCACCTCGATGCTCGGGTTCACATGTCCGTGGGCGGCGATGGAGAACATGGCGATGTGGGCGGGCTTCGCTGTGGTCATGATCGAACCGTAAACGAGACGATACGTCTCGTGCAAGTTGTTTCCGGCGGCCTCAGGACGGACCCGCTTGGCCCGCAGAGCCCGCCGGACCCGACGGACCCGACGGGCCCGACGAGCCGTTCGGACGCGGTGGGCCGAACAGGTGATCCGCGCCGGTCATGCGGTCGACGTCGACGTCGAGGGAGTTGAGCCAGGCGAGCGCGGCGAAGAACCGCGGCGAGGAGACCCCCGGCGGACCGTCCGTGGCGGGCCCGCCGGGCACGGGCGGTCCGCTGCGCGGATCCGCGGCTTCCCCCGCCCCCGCACCGGCCCACTCGGCGGCCTTCCGCATCCGGGTGGCCACCCCGGCCGCCCGGTGGTCCAGCCGGACACCGTTCGCCGGCCCGACGGCCGGACCGCCGCGGACGAACAGTCGCCGCGAGCCCCACAGCACGTGGTGGCCCGACATCATGGCCGCCTGCCAGTCCGTGGTCGGGTCCTCGGTCGTCGTCCGTGGTTCGCTCTGGTGCTGGGCGAACGCGGACTCCGCCATGGTCAGCGCGTGCTGGAGCGGCCGGTCGTCGGGGACGTGCCCCGGTCCTCCCTCCACCACGGCGGCCGTGGCGCGCTCGACCGTCTCGGCCTCCGTCGTCAGCAGCAGGGCGACCGCCCGGTGCAGCTCCCGCTGCGCCCCGCGCGGCCAGGCGAGCACGCCGAACACCACACCGATCAGGCTGCCGATGATCACGTCCAGGATCCTGACCTCGGCCAGCTGCCAGGTCACGGGCGCCAGCTGGGCGAAGACGAAGGCCACGGTGAGGGTGAACAGGCCCTGGGCCCAGCCCACGCCCCGGACCGGCCCCACCCGGAACGCGGTGAGCATCACGAACGGCAGGGCGATCGCGTAGACGGTGGTGTGGCCGGCGATCAGGGCCAGCAGCAGGCCCGTGACCAGGGCGCCGAGCATGGTGCCGGTGATCGCCACGCGTACGGTCGCCCGGGTCTGGGCGGCGGTGGTCCGGGTCAGGCTGAGGACGGCCAGCATCGCCCAGAAGCCGTGGGGCAGGGAGTCCACGCCCGCGACCGTACGGGCGGCTGCCAGCGCGAGGCTGATCCGGACGGCGTTCTGGAAGTACACGGAGCGCGGCCCGGCGTGGCCCGCCAGCCGGTGCCACCACAGGCGTGGCGCGCGCTTGCCCGCGTACCAGAACCTGCCCGAGTCGACGTCTTCGGGCACCCGCGCGTGCCGGCCCCGTACGGCCAGCTCGGCGGCCGTCGCCAGGGCCACGGCCGCGTCCGTCACCTCCAGCACCGCCGCCCGCCGACGGCCCCGCGGGGCGGTCGTGGGTGCCTCCCGCGCCGCCGAGGCGGCGGCCTGCTCCCGTACGCGCCGCAGGGCGTCGGCGGCCTCGGTCGTGTCGGCCTTGCCGTCCAGCAGGTCGGCGGTCTCGGTGACGGCCCGGCCGACGGCGGTCAGCACCTCGGCCTCCTGCTCCATGGGCACCGGGCCCGGGGGCGGGGGTGCCGGGGGCAGGTTCACCAGGCGGGCCAGGAGCGTACGGGCGGCCAGGCCCGCGTGGGACAGGGCACGGTCCCGCAGGCCCGGCCCGGCGGGGCGGTCGGCCTCGTCGACCCGGAAGGGCCGGAGCGACCCGCCGGCCTCCTTGGCCGTCTCCGCGGAGGCGGCGGACAGGGTGTACGGGGCGACGCCCAGCTCGGCGACGCAGCGGGCGGCGGTGTCGGCGGCCGTCCGCCGGTAGGTGGGCCCGGGCTTCTCCGGCAGGAGGAAGGTTTCGGCAAGGATGAGCAGCAGCAGGCCGAAGGTCGCCCCCGCGAGCCGTTCGAGGAGGGTGTCCGGCGCGTACGGCGGGAAGCACGGCAGGATGTAGAGCAGCTGCAGCCCCGGGGCGGCGCCCGCCGCGCGGGGCCCGGCCGCCGCCACGAAGGCCAGGAAGAAGCCGATCAGGAGCATGCCGACCACGGCGCTCCAGGTCCGGATCGCCAGGTAGGTGCCGATCGTCAGCAGCAGCCAGGCCGCGGGGGTCGCCTTGGCCATGACCGCCGCCCGCTGGCGTCCGGTGCCGGGGATGTGCGAGAGGGCGGCCATCGAGACCGCGGCGAACAGCGCGTACGTCGCCGCCACCGGCCGGTCCAGCGCGTACAGGCACACGAAGAACGAGGCGCACGCGGAGAGCGTGGTGCGCAGGGCGCGCCGTGTCACGACCGAGGGACCCCGGTCGGCGCGTCCGGCATGTTCGGCGCACATGACTCCAGGATCGGGCCACCTGCCGGAAGCCACCACATACTGGCGTGCGGGAGCGGATCCACGGCGAGGGGCGGGAGCGGCGGTATGGACGAGGCGCGGGCACGGAACGTACTGGCGACAGCGGGCCTGACCAGGGGCACGCCGGGCGCGTCGGGCGCGGCGGTGCTCCTCGCGCTCGGCGAGAACGCGGTCTTCGCCATCGGCGACCTGGTGGTGAAGGTGGGACGGGAGGCGGCGCTGCTGGAGCGGGCCGAACGGGAACTCGCGGTGTCCGGCTGGTTCGCCGAGGCCGGTATCCCGGCGGTCCGCGCGGCCGAGCCGAAGCCGCGGCTGGTGGACGGGCACCCGCTGACCCTGTGGCACCGGCTGCCGGACGCGGTACGGCCCGCGGGGCCCGCGGACCTGGCGGCGCTGCTGCGCCGGGTGCACGCGCTGCCCGAGCCGCCCTTCGCCCTGCCCGCGCGGGACCTTCTGGCCGGGGTCGAGCGCTGGCTGCGGCTGGCGCAGGACGCCGTGGACCCGGCCGACGCGGCCTATCTACGGGCCCGCCGGGACGCCTACGCGGGCGAGCTGGCGGCCCTGACCCCGAGGCTGCCCCGGGGCCCGATCCACGGGGACGCCCTGCCGCGCAACGTCCACATGGGCCCCGACGGCCCGGCACTGGTCGACCTGGAGACCGTGTCGGTCGATCTGCGCGAGCACGACCTGGTGGTGATGGCGCTCTCCCGGGACCGGTACGGCATGCCGTCCGAGGAGTACGAGGCCTTCGTGGCGGCGTACGGGTGGGACGTCCGCGACTGGGAGGGCTGCGCGGTCCTGCGCGGCGCCCGGGAGACGGCAAGCTGTGCCTGGGTCGCCCAGCACGCCCCCACCGACCCGGCGGCACGGGCCGAGTTCCGCCGCCGCGTGGCCTCCCTCAGGGACGGCGACCGGGAAGCCCGGTGGCGTTCGTTCTAGACGTCCTCCTGGACGTCCTCAGGCGGGTCGGCCCTGGGCCGGGATCAGGCCGCGCAGCGGCCAGGCCTCGTCGATCACCGCGTCCGGGGTGCCCTGGCGGCGCAGGTACGACTGGAAGTCGCGGGCCCAGCGGGCGTGCCAGGTGCTCTGCCGCGCGTGCAGGTCGGCCGGGCTGAGCCCCGCCACCTCCGGATGCCGCTCGGCTATCGCGCGGGCCACCTGGACCGCGGCCAGCGCGTCCGCCCCGGCGTCGTGCGCGTCCTCGAGGGTGACCCCGTACACCCCGCAGACCGCCTCCAGGGTCCGCTTGCCCCGCCGGTAGCGGTCCACGGCCCGGTCGATGGTCAGCGGGTCCACCACCGGTCCGGTCCGTGCCGCCCCGCCCAGCCGGTCGGCCAGCGACGGCAGCCCGTGCCGGGCCAGTTCGGCGCTCAGCAGGGTCAGGTCGAAGGCCGCGTTGTACGCGACCACCACCGCGCCCGTGCGCCAATGCCCGACCAGGGCCTCGGCGACCTCGTCCGCGACCTCCCGCACCGGGCGTCCCTCGGCGACCGCGCGCTCCGTGCTGATCCCGTGGATCGCCGACGCCCCTTCCGGGATCGGTATCCCCGGGTCCGCGAGCCAGCCGCGCCGCTCGCGCACCGCTCCGCCCCGCACCTCGACCAGGGCCGCCGTCACGATCCGCGACTCCCCCGGCTCCGTGCCGGTCGTCTCAAGGTCGAATCCGATCAGCACACCGCCGTGCCAGTCCCCCATGCCGTGCCAGTCCTCCACCCCGTGCCCCTCCCCCGTACACCTTCGGTCAACGGGTTTCAGCCTGCCACGGGGCACTGACAGCCAGGCCGCCGGGGGCGCGCCGGGGCCGCCACGCCCGGTGTCAGGACACCGGTCGGGAGTCCTCCCACATCGACTCGAACTCTTCCCGGTACGTCGTGAACAGCCCGTGATCCGCGTCCTTCGGCACCCCGCGCCCGCCGCCGCGCAGCACCAGGACCGGGGACTCCATGCCGCGCGCCCGCCTCAGGTAGGACTGCACCACCGCGATGCCCGAGGACTGCCCCTCCACCAGGTAGGCGGTGAACCGCGGGGTCTCGTCGAAGACGTGGATCTCGAAGCGGGAGGGGTCCCGCAGTCCCGCCCGGACCCGGCGGACGTGCAGGATGTTCATCTCGACCGAGCGGCTCAGCTCGCCCTTGCGCAGTCCCAGTTCCCGCTCGCGCCGTTTCACGGCGCTGCTCGCCGGGTTCAGGAACAGCAGCCGCACCCGGCAGCCGGCCTCCGTGAGCCGGACGAGTCTTCGGCCCGAGAAGTTCTGGACCAGCAGGTTGAGCCCTATGCCGATGGCGTCGAGCCGCCGGGCGCCGCCGAAGAGGTCCTCGGCCGGGAGCTGGCGCTGGAGCCGTACCCGGTCGGGGTGGACGGAGATGACGTCCGCGTACCGGTCGCCGACCAGGTCCTCGACGGCGTCGATCGGCAGCCGGTCCGCGGCAGGGCTGCCGGAGACCCCGCCCAGTACCTCCAGAAGGCGCGCCGAGGCGCGCTCCGCCTGTTCCAGCACGGGCCGGGACAGGGCCCGGTTGCGGGAGACGACGTTGCGGGTGACCTCCAGTTCGTCCAGGGCCAGCTCGATCTCGCGCCGGTCGTCGAAGTACGGCTCGAAGCACGGCCAGTGCTGGACCATCAGCTCGCGCAGCTGGGGCAGGGTCAGGAAGCTCAGCACGTTGTCGTCGGCCGAGTCGAGCAGGTAGCCCTTGCGCCGGCTGACCTCGCGCACGGCGACGGCCCGCTGCACCCATTCCTGCCCGGCGGGCCCGGCGGCCGCCACGACCCAGTCGTCGGTGCCGTGCACCGGTTCGTAGATCGGCCGGAGCACCGCCCCGACCACCGCGCGCAGGCGCTGTTCGATGAGATTCAGCCAGATGTACGCACGGCCGGCCCGCTGTGCCCGGGTCCGGACCTCGCTCCAGGCCTCCGCGCCCCAGTCCAGCTCCACGCCGGTCCCCGCGTCCCCGGCCTCGGCCGGTCCGCCCGCCAGGGAGACCGCCCCGGCCGGGATCCCCGCGGGTGTCCCGCCGGGGACACCCCCTGGGGCGTCCGCCGGGCCACCCTCGTGACTGCTGTCACCAGGGGGCAGCTCCAGACCTCCCGAGCTCACCCGTGCACCGCCTTCTGCGTCTGGACGCCCGTCTCCAGTGATCACGGAAGGGTACTCCGCGCGCGCGGCCCGGTGCAGCCCGACGGCCCTTACCGCGACCGTCCGTTGACCCATTATCCGATGCGCACACAGTCCGCTGACCCGCATATCAGGTCTGCGGGTCACCCAATAGGACCCCTGCCAAGTCCGCGCTTGCGGCCCCTCTTTCGGGGAAGATCTGGCAAGGACGTGGTCCATGCCGGGTCGGCCGGGACATCTTCGGGCAACGAGGGAAGAGTCGTTATCTATGCAGGTCTGGCCGGGACAGGCGTATCCGCTGGGTGCCACGTACGACGGCGCCGGCACCAACTTCGCGGTCTATTCGGAGGCCGCCCGACGCATCGAGCTGTGCCTCCTGCACGACGACGGGTCGGAATCGGCCGTGGAGCTGCGCGAGACGGACGCCTTCGTCCGTCACGCGTACCTGCCCGGTGTGATGCCGGGCCAGCGCTACGGATTCCGCGTGCACGGACCGTACGAGCCCGAGCGCGGGCGGCGCTGCAACGCGGCGAAGCTGCTGCTGGACCCGTACGCCCGGGCCATCAGCGGTCGGGTCAGCTGGAACGAGGCGGTGTACGGCTACCACTTCGGTCGGCCGGACTCGCGCAACGATCTGGACTCCGCGCCGCACACGATGAGCTCGGTGGTGGTGAATCCGTACTTCGACTGGGCCAACGACCGGCCGCCGCGTCACGAGTACCACCACACCGTGCTGTACGAGGCCCACGTCAAGGGTCTGACCATGCACCATCCGGACCTTCCGGAGGAGCTGCGCGGCACCTACGGGGCGCTGGCGCACCCGGCGGTCATCGGCCACCTCACCAAGCTCGGGGTGACGGCGCTGGAGCTGATGCCGGTCCACCAGTTCGTCAACGACCACCGGCTGGTCAACGACGGGCTGAGCAACTACTGGGGCTACAACACCATCGGCTTCTTCGCCCCGCACAACGGCTACGCGTCGGGTGACCGCGGCCAGCAGGTGCTGGAGTTCAAGTCGGCGGTCCGGGCCCTGCACGAGGCCGGCATCGAGGTGATCCTCGACGTGGTCTACAACCACACCGCGGAGGGGAACCACCTGGGCCCGACGCTGTCCTTCCGGGGGCTGGACAACGCCTCGTACTACCGGCTGGCGGACGATCCGCGGCACTACATGGACACCACCGGCACCGGGAACTCGCTGCTGATGCGCTCCCCGCACGTGCTCCAGCTGATCATGGACTCGTTGCGGTACTGGGTCACCGAGATGCACGTGGACGGCTTCCGCTTCGACCTGGCGGCGACGTTGGCCCGCCAGTTCCACGAGGTGGACCGGCTGTCGTCGTTCTTCGACCTGGTCCAGCAGGATCCGGTGGTCAGCCAGGTGAAGCTGATCGCGGAGCCCTGGGACCTGGGCGAGGGCGGCTACCAGGTGGGCAACTTCCCGCCGTTGTGGACCGAGTGGAACGGCAAGTACCGGGACACCGTACGGGATATGTGGCGCGGGCAGCCGCGCACGCTCGCGGAGTTCGCGGGCCGGCTGACGGGATCCTCGGACCTGTACCAGGACGACGGGCGGCGACCGCTGGCGTCGATCAACTTCACCACCTGCCACGACGGTTTCACCCTGAACGACCTGGTCTCGTACGACGAGAAGCACAACGAGGCCAATCGGGAGGGCAATCGGGACGGCGAGACCCACAACCGCTCCTGGAACTGCGGGGTGGAGGGGCCGACCGAGGATCCGGAGATCCTGGAGCTGCGCGAACGTCAGATGCGCAACTTCACGGCCACCCTGATGCTGTCGCAGGGGGTGCCGATGCTCAGCCACGGCGACGAGTTCGGGCGTACCCAGCAGGGCAACAACAACGCCTACTGCCAGGACAACGAGCTGTCGTGGGTGCGTTGGCCGGAGCCCGGCAAGCCGGCGCCGTCGCTGCTGGAGTTCACCCGGCGGATGGTGTGGCTGCGCCGCGACCACCCGGTCTTCCGGCGGCGCCGGTTCTTCCACGGGCGGCCGGTGGAGGGGACGCACGACGAGCTGTCCGACATCGCCTGGTTCACCCCGCACGGGGAGGAGATGCGGGCGCGGGACTGGCAGGCGCAGCACGCGAAGGCGCTGACCGTCTTCCTCAACGGGGAGGCGATCTCCGAGCCGGGCACCCGGGGCGAGCGGATCACCGACGACTCGTTCCTGCTGATGTTCAACGCGGGCGCGGAGTCGCAGGACTTCACCGTTCCGGCGGGGCACGGCACGCAGTGGCGGTTGGTGGTGGACACGGCGCGGGCGGACGTACTGCCACCCGGCACCGGGCCGCAGTACGCGGCGGGTGACCGGGTGGCGCTGACGGGGCGGTGCCTGGTGGTGCTTCAGCGCCCGGCGTAGGCGACGCCGCTCCCGTCCGTCGCCGGGGAGGAGTCGGTCCGCGGGCCCGGGACGCGCGCCTCGGTGGGGTGCGTCCGGGCGGCGGGCTCCGTGGTGACGAGGGCGAGGAGCAGGCAGAGCGCGGCCGCCCCGACGGCCACGGCGAAGGCGCCGGCGGGCCCGTACGCCTCGGCGAGGCGCCCGCAGACGACCAGTGCCGTGGCCTGCCCGGCCACCAGGCAGCTGGCGGCGAAGGCCATCGCGGTGGAGAGCCGGGCCGGTTCCACGGCCCGCTCGGTGAGCGCGAACGCGGTGATCAGGTGAGGTGCGTAGGCCGCGCCCAGCACGGTGACGACGGCGTACAGCGGCCACAGGCTGTCGGTGAACAGCAGCGGCGTCGAGAGCACCAGGGCGGCGGCGGTGGCCACCCGCCAGCGCAGCCGCAGCCCGAAGCGGGCGGGCAACCCGCCGAGCGAGATGCCGACGACCGCGCTGACGACGCCCATGGCGGAGTAGACGACGGCGGCCTGGTCCGGGACCCCGAGCCGGATGGTGAGCGCGGTGATGCCCGCCTGGCAGGCGCCGAACATCACGCCTTGGAGGGCGAGGGAGCCGCGTACGGCGTGGACCACTCCGGGCGAGCGGACCCGGCCGCCCGGGACCCGGTCCGGGGCCGGCGAGCCGGCCGTGACGGCGGCGGTCGGGTGCAGCGCGTAGATCGTGCCGAAGACGGCGACGAGGCCGGCCGCGCCGGCGAGGGCGACGGCCGGATGCGCGAGGAGCGCGGCGAGTCCGACGAGCGCGGGTCCGAAGACGAAGGAGACCTCGTCCAGGGTGCCTTCGAGCGCGTGGACGGCTCCGACGACGCTCTCGTCGGACCGGGCCCGGTGGGCCAGGGCCACCGAGCGGGTGCGGGCGAGCGGTCCGATCAGCGGTACGGAGGCGCCGGTGAGGGCGCCGATCGCGGCGAGCGGGACGGTGGCCAGGTGGGTGAGTGCCCCGGCGACGAGGGCGGCGGTGGCCACGGCGTTGACGGCGGCGGCGGCCAGGACGACGGGGCGCTGCCCGTGGCGGTCGGCGAGCCGGCCGAGGACGGGTCCGAAGAGGACCTGCCCGAGGGAGAGGGCGCCGCCGACCGTGCCCGCGGTGGCGAGGGATCCGCTGGTCTGGGCGACCAGCAGGAAGCTGCCGAACTGGGACATCGCGACGGGCAGTCGGGCGAGGAAAGAGACGAGCGGAAGTAGGGGCCCGGTCAGGGCGATGACTTTTCGATACGTGCTGACGGTTCCAACCACTTGATCGACATTAACCCGGCGCAGTCACTCGGATGCATTGGGTCATGGCACGGAATCCGGCAGGTTGGGTACGTACGTTCTCATGAGCCAGCCGCACGCGACCCCCGAATCGGAATCTGACGTTCCGACACCAGTCACTCCGACGTCGACCTACCGCCTCCAGCTGCGCCCCGAGTTCCCCTTCGCGGCGGCCGAGGCGGCCGTACCGTACATCGCCTCGCTCGGCGTGTCGCACCTGCACCTCTCCCCGGTCCTGGAGGCGGCGCCCGGTTCCACCCACGGCTACGACGTCACCGACCACTCCCGCGTGCGGGCCGAGCTCGGCGGCGAGGCGGGCCTGCGGGCCCTGGCCGGGGCCGCCCGGGCGCACGGACTCGGCCTGGTCCTCGACATCGTGCCCAACCACATGGCGGTACCGACCCCGCTGCGGCTGAACCGGCCGCTGTGGGAGGTGCTGCGGGACGGCCCCGCCTCGCCGTACGCCCGCTGGTTCGACATCGACTGGGAGGCGGGCGACGGGCAGGTGCTGCTGCCGGTGCTGGCCGGGCCGGTGGAGTCCTGCGAGCTGGAGGTCGACGGCGAGGTGCTGCGCTACGGGGAGCAGCACTTCCCGCTGCGGGAGGGCACCTCGGGGCTGGCGCTGCCCGAGCTGCTGGCCGCCCAGTGGTACCGGCCGGCCTGGTGGCGCGAGGCCCGCACCGCCCTCAACTACCGCCGTTTCTTCACCATTTCGGATCTGATCGGGGTCCGGGTGGAGGATCCGGAGGTGTTCACCGCCACCCATGCGAAGGTGCTGGAGCTGGTCCGGGACGGGGTCGCGGAGGGCTTGCGGATCGACCACGTGGACGGTCTGGCGGACCCGGAGCAGTACCTGCGGCGGCTGCGGGCGGCGGCCGGCGACGGCTGCTGGGTGGTGGTCGAGAAGATCCTGGCCCGCGAGGAGCGCCTGCCGTCCGCCTGGCCGGTGGCGGGAACCACCGGCTACGACGCCCTGCACCGGGTGGACGGGGTCTTCACCGACCCCGAGGGAGAGGCGGAACTGGCGGCCCGGTACGGGGAGACCACCGGGCTGCCGCACTGGCCGGAGGCGGCCCGGGCGTCCGCGCGGGAGGTGCTGACCGGCGACCTGGCCGCCGAGCTGGGCGCGCTGGAACGGCAGGCCGGAGAGGAACTGGCCGCGGCTGTGCGGGAGTTGCTGATCGCCTTTCCGGTGTACCGGCCGTACCCCGGCGAGCCGGAGCTGCCGCCGCAGGCCCTGGAGCAGGCGGCCGCGGCGGCCGGCCCCGGCGCGGTGGCCGCCGTACGCGAGCTGCTGCTGCGGGATCCGGCCTTCGCCGCCCGTTTCGCCCAGACCTCGGCGGCCCTGCGCGCCAAGTCCCTGGAGGACCGGGCCTTCTACCGGTACGCGCCACTGCTGTCGGCCACCGAGGTCGGCGGGGAGCCGGGGCGGCCGGCGGTGTCGACCGCGGAGTTCCACGCGTACTGCGCCGCCCTCGCCGAGGAGTGGCCCGCGGCCGGGACCGTCCTGTCCACGCACGACACCAAGCGCAGCGCGGACGTCCGGGCCCGGATCTCGGCGCTGTCCCAGGCGCCGGAGCTCATGGGCCGCCCCGAGGGACCCGACCCCCAGCTGGCCTGGGTGGCCCGGCAGACCGCGCTGGGGCTCGGCCGGGTTCCCGAGGCCGGGCCCCGACTGGCCGACGCCCTGCTGAAGGCGGTCCGCGAGGCGGCCCTGCACACCAGCTGGACCGAGCCGGACGAGGCGTACGAGGCGGGCGTGGCCGGGTACGTCCGGGATCCGCTCGACCTCCCGGCGGAGCTGGCCGGGGCGGCCCGGGCGAACCTCCTCGGCATGACCCTGCTGCACCTGGCGATGCCGGGGGTCCCGGAGGTCTACCAGGGCGCGGAGACGGAGTACCGGGCGCTGGTGGACCCCGACAACCGGCGTCCGGTCCACTTCCCCCGCCACGCCTTGGCCCGGCTGGACGACGGGTCCGCCCCCGAGCACGCGGCCGACGAGAAGCTCGGGCTCACGGCCACCCTGCTGCGGCTGCGCCGGGACCGGCCGGAGCTGTTCCGGGGCTACGCGCCGGTCCTGGCCCGGGGCCCGGCGGCCGACCACCTGCTGGCCTTCACCCGGGCCCCCGGGCTGCTGGTGGCGGCCACCCGACTGTCCCACCGACTGGCCGCGTCGGGCGGCTGGCGGGACACCCACCTGCACCTGCCTCCCGGCACCTGGACCCGCCTGGCCCCCTCCGCCCCGCTCTCCCCGTCCGGGGACGACACCGTGTCGCACAGCGGTTCGGCCGAGGTGGCCGCCCTGCTGGACGGCCACCCGGTGGGTGTCTGGCTGCGCCGGTGATCGGGCGGCGCCGGGGCGGCCCGCCGCTCAGTGCGGCGGCGCGTCCGGGGCCGCATCCGATGCGGAGCGGGCGCCGATCAGCTCCGCGAATGCGGCCGCGGCGCCGGTCAGCGGGACCCGGGAGAAGACCGCCAGGGGCCGGTGCCACGGCGGGTCGAGGGAGAGCAGGACACAGTCCTCGCCGACGGCGCCGCGGACCATGTGGGCCGGGGCCATGACGACGCCCACCCCGGCGGCCGCCATCCGTACGGCCGTCGAGGTGTGCTCCGTACGCAGCACCGTGTGCGGGGTGAAACCGAGCGCCCCGCACGCCCGGTCGAGGACGAGGACCCCGTCCACCAACGGTTCCATCGCGCAGCGGATCCAGTCGCGGTGGGCGAGTTCGGCGAGGCCGACGGACCCGCGGCCGGCCAGCGGATCGTCGAAGGGGACGACGATGACCAGCTCCTCCCGGCCGATCCGCAGCAGCGGCCCCGACCAGCCCGCGGGCTCCGGGCCCACCGCGAGGTCGGCCACGCCCCGTTCCAACTGCTCCTCCAGCGTCTCGGTGCTGCCGTACTCCCGCAGCACCAGGGACACCCCCGGGTGCAGGGACCGCCAGCGGGCGGCGACGCCCGGGAGCAGACCGACGGCCAGCGCGTGCACGGTGGCGATGTGCAGTTCGCCTCCGGCCACCCCGGCGGCGGCGCGGGCGGCCCGTTCGGCCTGCCGGGCGCTACGGACGGCGAGTTGCGCGTGAGGGAGGAAGGCGCGGCCCATGGGGGTGAGCCGGACCCCACGCGGCATCCGCTCCAACAGCGCGCCGCCCACGGCCCGTTCCAGCGCCTTGACCTGGTGGGACAGGGCAGGCTGCGTGACGTGCAGACCGTCCGCGGCGCGGGTGAAGGAGGACTCCTCCACGACGGCCAGGAAGTACTCCATCTGGCGCAGGCTCATGACCGCGAAGCATAAAGATCCTGCATGAACTTCAGAAGATCATTTCCTTGGACTTGACCCGACGGGAGGAACAGGCTGGCGACATGACCGACGACAGCACAGTGGATGTGATCGTGATCGGCGGCGGCACGGGCGGCTACAGCACCGCCCTGCGCGCCTCGGCCCTGGGCCTGAGGGTCCTCCTCGCGGAACGCGACAAGATAGGCGGGACCTGCCTGCACCGGGGCTGCATCCCCAGCAAGGCCATGCTGCACGCGGCGGAACTCGTCGACGGCATCGCCGAGGCGCGCGAGCGCTGGGGGGTCCGGGCGAGCGTGGAGTCGATCGACTGGTCGGCCCTGACCGCCACCCGGGACGACATCGTCTCCCGCAACCACAGGGGTGTGGAAGGCCACTTGGAGCACGCCGGGGTACAGGTGGTGCGCGGCGGCGCCCGGTTGACGGGGCCCCGCACCGTACGGATCGACGACGGACGGGAGTTCACCGCCACCCGGGGGATCGTGCTGGCCACCGGGTCCCGGCCGCGCACCCTGCCCGGCCTGGAGCCCGACGGCCACACGGTGGTGACCAGTGACGACGCGCTGTTCGCGCCCGGCCTGCCGGCTTCGGTGCTGGTGCTGGGCGGCGGAGCGATCGGGGTGGAGTACGCCTCCTTCCACCGTTCCATGGGTGCCGAGGTGACCCTGGTCGAGGCCGCGGACCGGCTGGTCCCGCTGGAGGACGCGGACGTGTCCCGGCATCTGGCACGGGGGCTGAAGAAGCGCGGGATCGACGTGCGGACCGGGGCCCGGCTGGAGGGGGCCGAGCGGCTCGCCTCCGGGGGCGTCCGGGCCACCGTGCGCACCGCGCGCGGAGAGCTGCGGGAGATCGGGGCGGAGCGGCTGCTGGTGGCGGTCGGGCGGGTCCCGGTGACCGACGGCCTGGACCTCGCGGCGGCCGGACTGGCCACCGACGAGCGGGGGTTCGTGGTTCCGGCGCACTGGTCGCGGCTGGAGACCGCCGTCCCGGGGATCCATGTGGTGGGCGACCTGCTGCCACCGCCCTCGCTCGGGCTGGCCCACGCCTCCTTCGCGGAAGGGCTGCTGGTCGCCGAGACCCTGGCCGGGGTGGCGAGCGCGCCGGTGGACTACGCGGCGGTGCCACGGGTGACCTACTCGGCCCCGCAGACCGCCGCCGTCGGGCTGACGGAGGCACAGGCGCGCGAGGCGGCGTACGACGTGGTGGTGAACACGATGCCGCTGACCGCCGTGGCCAAGGGCATGGTGCACGGGCAGGGCGGCACCGTGAAGGTGGTAGCGGAGCGGGGCGGGCGGGTGCTCGGCGTGCACCTGGTGGGGCCGCACGTGTCGGAGATGATCGCGGAGAGCCAACTCATCGTGGGTTGGGACGCGGAGCCGGCCGATGTGGCCCGGCACGTCCACGCCCACCCGACGTTGTCGGAGGCGGTCGGGGAGGCCTTCCTCAGCCTGGCGGGCCGCGGCCTGCACCAGCGGTAGCGCGGGGCGACCCGGTCGGCGGCGCCGGCCACGACCGGCCGGGGCCGCAGGCCTTGGCCAGGGGTTTTCTCGTCGATCGGGGGAACTGCGAAGCCCCGGGAGCAGTAGGCGGCGGGCCCTCGGGGCATGGCATCCCTTGTGACTCTCCTCCGTGACATGTGCTACCCCACTCCGCGGGAACTCGGGCTCGCCGCCCACGCTCTGGCGGACGAACACCCCGACGAGGTCCGGCTCCGTCAGGCCGGCACCTCCCGGGCCGGGCAGCCCCTCTGGGTGCTGTCCGTCACCGCGACAGGCGGCGCCCCGCGCGGGGCCGAACGCAGTGTCCTCGTCGTCGCCGGGGCGCACGCCAACGAGCCCGTCGGCGGCGCCACCGCCCTCTCGCTCGCCCGGCGTCTCCTCGACGACCCGACGCCGCGGGCCGGCTGCGGCTGGCACTTCCTGCTCTGCGCCGACCCCGACGGCGCGAACCTGCACCGCACCCCGCTCCCGTACTCACTGCTGGACTACCACCGGAACTTCTTCCGGCCGCCCGGCCCCGAACAACCCGAGTGGGCGCCGTCCTTACTGCCCCCGGACCGGCTGCCGCCCGAGACCCTGGCCCTGACCGCGCTCATCGACGAGCTCCGGCCCGTGCTGCAGGTCTCCCTGCACGCCACCGACCTCGGCGGTTCCTGGGTGCAGCTCACCCGGGACATCCCCGGCCTCGCCGAGCCGTTCGCGACGTCGGCCGCCGACCTGCGCATCCCGGTGGAGAACGGGGCCTCGGACGCGGCCGGCTGGCCCTCCCCCGGGCCCGGGATCTTCGTGATCCCGCAGCCGGGGAGCGAGGCCGCCGGGGCCTTCCACCCGGAGGACACCCGGCTGAGCACCTGGTACCACGCCCACCGCTACGCCGGCACGACCGCCATCGTCGAAGTCCCCATGTGGGCCTCCGACCTGGTGGACGATCCGACCCCGCACCCGGACCCGCGCGGCGCCCTGCGGATGCTGGCCGAGCGGCTCACCTCGGACGCCGCGCTCGTCGCCGGGGTCCGGGGCGGCGCCCACGTACCGCAGGACCCGCGGTCGTCCGAGGACCCGGCCGCGGCGCCCCTGCTGCGCGCGGTGGACTGGACGCTCGCGCTGATCCCGCAGGTCGCGGCCGCGTGGACGGCCGGGGCCCCGGCCGAGGCCACGGCGGCGTACGTCGCCAGCATCGACGCCTTCGGGCGCCGGCTGTCACTGCGTGCCGCCGCGATGCTGCTGCGGGTGCTGCACACCCAGGAGCATCCGGCGGCGCCCGGGCTGGACCGGCTGGTCACCGGGTGGTGCGAGGACTTCGCGGCCCGTTTCGGGGCCCGCTGGGTCCCGGTGGCCACCCAGGTGGAACACCAGTCCCGGACCGTCCTGGCCGCCTACGACCGTCTCGTGGCCGCAGGCCGGCCGGGCTGAGGGAGGTCAGGTCAGGGCCGGATACGGCCCGGCCCCAGGCGGGTGTCGGGGCCGGGCGGCGGCAGGGCCACCGGCCTGGCTCCGTCGTGGTCCTCGGCCGCGTCGTGGAGCGGGCGGGTGCCTTCGGCCGCGTCCGCCAACCACCGCCAGACGTCCGGCCGGCGGGCGTCCGGCCGGCGCGCCTGCGGGACCGTGGCGGGCTCCCCGCCGGAGATCCATGTCGTGAGGGTGAACCGGTGGTCGGAGAACCGCCCGCTCGGGCAGGTGGACGGCACCACCTCGTGAAAGGCGCCGGAGGGGAAGAAGGCGATGGTGTCGTGCTCGGGCTCGACGGTGCGGTAGGACTCCCCCGGCCGCGCCCGGCCGTCGTCCACCACGGTGTCGTACAGGCGGAGTTGGCCACCGCCGAAGCCGCGGGGCGTGCGGTGCAGGTAGTACACCGCGGACAGGGCCCGGCTCACGTCCCGGACGCGTGAGGCATCCGTGTGGATGCCGAAGTGGCCGCCTTCGCCGTGCGCCGTCAGGACGGTCAAGGACTCTACGAGCTCGGCCCGGTGACCGAGGACCTCTTGGACGAGCGGCAGACAGTCCGCCAGGTGGGCGCTGAACACCTCACTGGTCACGGGAAGGACCAGCGAGTCCCGACCCTTGCGGGACACCTGTCCGGTCAGGGGGTCCAGGACGGTCCCCGCCGTGAAGTCCTCCTCCCGCGCGATCGCGTACTCCAGCAGGGCGGCGGCGCGCTCCGCCCCCAGGAAGTTCTCGAAGCGGCAGACCGGTGCCGGTACCGCGAGCGCGGGGGACCATCGGTCGGAGGGCGGGAGTACGCGGGGGCCGATTTCCATCGGCGTGGCCGGTTCCATCGTGTATCCGCTCATAGCCCGGAACCGTACGACGGCAGCCGTCCGCGCCGAAGGAGCACAAGGGGGCGCACGGAAGTGCGCGGTGCACGCCCGCGCCGACCGTCCGGAGCGGACCGACCGGCGGGCGGGTCGCCGGCAAGCGGAACCGGACCGGGAGGCCTCCACCGGGGGATCGCGCGTACCGCTCTTGACCCTCACGTGGCGTCAGGCCGCACAGTCGGTGCCATGGACGATCACTGGACCGTGGGACGCGTGGCCGAGCTGGCCGACGTGAGCGTCCGCACGCTGCACCACTACGACGACATCGGGCTCGTCCGGCCTTCGGCACGGACCGCGGCCGGGTACCGGGCCTACTCGGCGGGCGACATCGAGCGGCTGCGCGAGGTGCTGGCCTACCGACGGTTGGGCTTCGGGCTGCGGGAGGTCGCGGAACTGGTCGGCGACCCGGCCACCGACGCCGCGGCACACCTGCGCCGGCTGCGCGGCCTGTTGCTGGAGCGGCGGGATCGGGCCGACGCCATGCTGGCGGCCATCGACCGGGAACTGGAAGCACGGGCGAAGGGACGGAAGGTGACACCGGAGGAGCAACTGGAAATGGTCGGAGCCCGGCTGTACGACGTGATCGGCGGCGCCTACCCCGCGACACGGCGTACCGATCCGCGGATCGCCGCGCGGATCCGGGGCGCGCTCGGGGACGCGCGGACGGTGCTGAACGTCGGGGCCGGCACCGGCTCCTACGAGCCCACCGACCGGGAGGTGACCGCGGTGGAGCCGTCGGCGGTCATGCGGGGCCAACGGCCGGCGGGTTCGGCGCCGTGCGTGGCCGCCGCGGCGGAGAGCCTGCCGTTCGAGGACGGGTCCTTCGACGTCGCCATGGCCGTCTCCACCGTGCACCACTGGGGGGACCCGATGGCGGGGCTGCGCGAGATGCGGCGCGTGGCCCGCCGCGTGGTGGTACTCACCTTCGACACCGACGAGCCCGGCTGGCAGGACCGTTTCTGGCTGACCCGCGACTACCTCCCCGAGTTCGCCGGCGTCCTCGCACAGTTCCCCTCGCTCGCCGCGATGGCCGACGCGATCGGCGCCCGTGCCGAGCCGGTGCCCGTCCCGTGGGACTGCGCCGACGGCCTGTTCGAGGCGTACTGGCGCCGACCGGAGGCCTATCTGGAGGAGCGCGTGCGCCGTGCGATGTCGGTGTGGACGAGGGTCGGTCCGCAGGCCGAACGGCGGGCGGTGCGAAGCCTCGGGGACGACCTCGCCTCCGGCCGATGGGCCGAACGCAACGGCGACCTCGCCGACCTCGACGCGGCGGATCTGGGCCTGCGCCTGCTCATGGCGTGAACGGCGCCGCCTCCACCGCGAGCGCGTAGCGCAGTTTGGGCCTGCCGGTGGCTCCGAGGCGGTCGTAGAAGCGGATCGCGCCCTCGTTCCAGTCCGGGGTCTGCCACTGGACCTGGTCGAGGCCGAGCGCGCGGGCCAGGTCCGTCACGCCCTCCATCAGGGCGGCGCCGAGGCCGTGGCCGCGGGCCTCCTCCGTCAGGTAGAGGCAGTCCATGTGCAGGTGGTACCGGGCGTCCCAGAAGGCGAACTCGGCGGAGCAGGCCGCGTATCCGGCGACCGTGCCGTCCGGGGTCTCGGCGAGCAGCACCCACAACCGGGCGTCCTCGGCGAACAGCTGAGGGCCGAGGCGCTCGGCGAGGCCCGGCGGGCGCGGCGCCGACCTCTCGTACGCCACGTGCTCGTGGACGAGTTCGACCAGGCGGGGCAGGTCCCCCACGCGTGCGCGGCGAATGACGGTGGTGTGTTCCATGACCGTCATCCTGCGCGCCCGCTCGCGGCGCCGGACCGGCGGGGGCACCCTCGGCGGACGCGGGGGCCTCGTCCTCAGCTCGACGAGAGCCGGAAGGTCATGTTCCCGAAGCCGACCTGGTCCCCGTCACGGACCACCGCGGAGCCGGTCACCCGGTGCCCGTTGACCGTGGTCCCGTTGGTGGAGCCGAGGTCCTTGAGCACCCAGACCCCGCCGCGCATGCTGAGCTCCGCGTGCGCCCGGGAGACCGTCTCGTGGCTGAGCCGCAGCCCGTTGCCGGGGTCGCGGCCGATCCGCAGGGCGGCCGCGCTCGGGTGCGGCAGCAGCAGCTTGGGCAGGCGCTCCGCGTTCCACGCGCGCCGTACACCGAGCGAGACGGCCGAGGCCCGGCCGACCCAGCCGAACAGCCGACGGGTCCACGGGCTTTCGGCGGCGTCCCGGGTCTGGAGGTCGGCCGTGAGCACCGCCAGGTCCTCGGAGCGGCGCGCGACCAGGGCGAGTTCCATCCGACGCAGGAAGGTGTCATGGGACAGCTTGCCGAGGGCCGCGCCCTCCCGGAGCTGGCCCAGCGCCCGGTCGCGCTCGGCGTCGGACAGCCGCGGCGCGGGGAAGGCGGGAATCTCGAAACTGGACGTCACAGGGTGATTGTCGGCCCGTCGGGGGCGGAGTGTCCAGAACTCCCCCGCCACGCCCGGAATGATGGGCACGATACGCATGCTGGACACCGCCGCCGACGAGGGGACCGTCCGTGCAGTTCGAGGTGTGGGCACCACTGACAGGGCACGTCGCCATGCTGCTCGACGGGGCGACGTACGACATGGCACGCGATCCGGACCGGGACGGCTGGTGGATCGCCGAGGCCCCGGCCGCCGACGGGAGTCGCTACGGATTCCTGCTCGACGGCGACGGCGACGGTCCGCGCCCGGACCCGCGCGGGCGGCGCCTGCCCGACGGACCCGACGGCCTGTCGGCGGTGGTCGACCTGGAAGCCCTCGCCCCACGGCCGGCACCGGCGCCGCGGACCCGTCTCCAGGACGCGGTCCTGTACGAGCTGCACATCGGCACCTTCACCCCCGAGGGCACCTTCGACGCGGCCGCCGCCCGGCTCGGGCACCTCACCGCCCTCGGCGTCACGCACGTGGAGCTGATGCCGGTCTGCTCGTTCGCCGGCCGGCACGGCTGGGGATACGACGGGGTCGCGCCCTGGTCGGTGCACGAACCGTACGGCGGCCCGGCCGGCCTGGCCCGTTTCACGGCCGCCGCGCACGAGGCGGGGCTGGGCGTGGTGCTGGACGTGGTCCACAACCACCTCGGCCCGTCCGGCAACCACCTGCCGGCCTTCGGCCCGTACTTCACCGACACCCACCACACCCCGTGGGGCTCCGCGGTGAACCTGGACGCGGCCGGCTCCGACGAGGTACGCGCCTATCTGCTGGGCAGCGCCCTGGCCTGGCTGCGCGACTACGGGATCGACGGGCTGCGGCTCGACGCCGTGCACGCGCTGGCCGACGACCGGGCGCTGACCTTCCTGGAGGAACTGTCCGCGGCGGTGGACGAACTGGCCGCCGACACCGGCCGCCCGCTGTTCCTGATCGCCGAGTCCGACCGCTGCGACCCGCGCACCACCACCCCGCGCGCCGCCGGCGGCCTGGGCCTGCACGCCCAGTGGAACGACGACTTCCACCACGCCCTGCACTGCGCGCTGACGGGCGAATCCCAGGCGTACTACGCCGACTTCGCCGCGGCTCCGCTCGGCGCCCTCACCAAGACCATGACCCGGGTCTTCTTCCACGACGGGACCTGGTCCTCCTTCCGCGGCCGCACCCACGGCCGCCCGGTGGACCACCGCCGCACCCCGGCCCACCGCTTCCTCGGCTACACCCAGACCCACGACCAGATCGGCAACCGGGCGCTCGGCGACCGGCTCTCCGCCTCGCTCTCCCCCGGCCTGCTGGCGTGCGCCGCGACCGTGGCCCTGACGGGGCCGTTCGTGCCGATGCTGTTCATGGGCGAGGAGTGGGGCGCCCGGACGCCCTGGCAGTACTTCACCGACCATCCCGACCCGGACCTCGCCGAGGCGGTACGGTCCGGCCGCCGCCGGGAGTTCGCGGCGCACGGCTGGAAGGCCGAGGAGATCCCGGACCCGCAGGACCCGGCCACCCGGGACCGCTCCCGCCTGGACTGGACGGAGCCCGAGCAGGCCGTCCACGCCCGCCTGCTGGACTGGTACCGCACCCTGATCGCGCTCCGCCGCACCCATCACGACCTGCGCGACCCGGACCTGGCGGCGGTCCGGGTCGCCCACGACGAGGAGCGGCGCTGGCTCACCTTCCGGCGGGGCGACGTCCGGGTGGCCGTGAACCTCTCCCCGGACCCGGTGACCATCGCGCTGGGCCGCAACGGGGTACGGGTGCTGGCCGCCTGGGAGCCGGTCGCGCACCCGGGACCCGACGGGCGGATCCACGTACCGGGCGAGACGGCGGTCGTCCTCGCCCCGTGAGGGTCACTCCACGACGGCCAGCTCGCGCGGGGCGTCGTTGAGGCGGCGCCCGCCGTCCTCGGTGACGGTCACGATGTCCTCGATGCGGACCCCGAACCGGCCCGGCAGGTAGATGCCCGGCTCCACGGAGAAGCACATGCCGGGGACCAGCGGCTGCTCCTCGCCCTCGACCATGTACGGGGGCTCATGGGTGGTGACGCCGATGCCGTGCCCGGTGCGGTGGATGAAGCGGTCCCCGTAGCCGAACTCGGTGATCACCGCGCGGGCTGCCCGGTCGATCTCCTGGCAGGAGACGCCCGGCCGGACCGCGGCCACGCCGGCCTGCTGGGCCTCGCGGACGATGTCGTGGACCCGCTGCTCCTCGGCGGTGGGCTCGCCGACGTGCACGGTGCGGGAGATGTCGGAGCCGTAGCCGTACCGCAGGCCGCCGAAGTCGAGGACCACCATGTCGCCGCGGCGGATCACGCGGTCGCCGGCCTCGTGGTGCGGGTTCGCCCCGTTCGGGCCGGAGCCGACGACCGTGAAGTCGACCTGCGAGTGGCCGTGGGCGCGCAGCAGGCCGGCCAGGTCGGCGGCGACGTCGCTCTCCCGGCGGTCGGCGAAGGGGAGGTGGAGGACCTGCGCGTAGGCGGCGTCGGCAGCGGCCGCCGCGGCGGCGAGGCGCTCCAGCTCCCGCTCGTCCTTGACGGCGCGGAGCATGGGCAGGCAGTCGGTGAGCGGCGCGTAGGAGCTGTTCGGCAGTTCCCGCTGCAGGCCCAGCAGGTGCAGGGCCCAGGTGTTGTCGCTCACCCCGAAGCGGCCGCGGAAGTCCAGCAGCGGGGCGGTGACGGCGTACGGGTCCTTCCCGTCGGCCCAGTCCCGCAGGGTCAGCGCGGTGGCGCCCGGGGCCCGCGCCGCGTCGGGGGCCTCCAGCGCGGGCACGACGAGCACCGGGTCCTGCCCGGCGGCCAGCACGAGCAGGGTCAGCCGCTCGGTCTCGGCGGTGGGCCGGTAGCCCGTGAGGTGCGTGAGGTCGGGGCCGGGGGAGATCAGCAGGCCGGCGAGTCCCGCGTCGGCTGCGGTCTGGGCGGCGGCGGCCATCCGGGCGGCGTAGTCATCGGCCGTGAAAGGTGCGGGTTCACGTGTCATACGGGTGATCCTGCCGTGAGCCGTGCGGCGAGGGCAGCGGCCACGCCGGTCGGCTCCCGGCGGGGGCCGCGCCGTGCGGCACGCGCGGCGGTGCCACGCCCGCCGGCGCCGAAGGCATCCGCGGCGGGCCGCTCGGTCCGTCAGGCTCCCCGCCCCGGGGCCTGCGGCGACGGCGCGGCACGCACCCTGTCGTCCGGGCCGGAGGCCGATATCGCGTCGCGGGACCACCCCTCTGATCGGCTATGCTGTGCTTGCACATCGAACGGGCGGTCCGCCGCCCTTCGTGGTGGGTGTAGCTCAGTTGGTAGAGCACCTGGTTGTGGTCCAGGTGGCCGCGGGTTCAAGTCCCGTCACTCACCCTGTCGATCCCGTGGGGTACGAGATTCCTCGTACCCCACGGGATTATTCGTGTGCCCGGCCGGTCCGGCCGGGTCGCTAGATCCGGAGGAAGGCCTCCACCTCGGTGACGAAGGCCACGGGGGTCTCGTGCGCCGGGTAGTGGCCGGAGCCCGGGACCGTCACGACGCGACAGTCCGGGTACGAGGCCTGCCAGGTGTCCCGCATCACATCCGGGGTGATCGCGAGGTCGTACTCCCCGACGAGGACGAGCACCGGGACGGTGTTGCCCTTCACGGCGGCGGACAGGTCCAGCGGCTGCCAGCTCGCGAAGTAGCCGGCGAAGGCCTCGGGGCGGGAGACGGCGACGGAGTGGGCGACCATCCGGTCGAGCCAGTGGCGGCTCACGCGGTTGCCGGTGACCAGGTCGAGGATGACGCGGCGCTTCTCGGGGTCGGTGGCGGCGCCGTGGAAGAGGGCGTGGGTGGCGTCGTCCATCAGGTACGGCGCGGCCGGGACCGGGGCGAGCCCGATCAGCTTCTCCACCCGCTCGGGGGCGCGGACGAGGACCTGCTGGACCGCCTTGCCGCCCATGGAGTGGCCGAGGAGGGAGAAGGTGTCCCAGCCGAGCTGGTCGGCGAGTTCGAGGACGTCGTCGGCGATCTCGGCCAGCGTGTGGCGGCCGGGGACGTCGCGGCGGTCGCCGTAGCCGCGGTAGTCGAGGAAGACGTAACTGAAGCCCTCGGGGTCCAGGTGGTCCAGGACGGAACCCCAGTTCGCGGAGGTGCCGAACCAGTCGTGCAGCACGATGACGCGGACGGGTCCGGTGCCGATCCTGCGGTGGGCGATGGCCATGCGTTCTCCCTCGGTGACGGGGGCGACGAAACGGACCCGTACGTTCTGCCCACCGGGTCTACGCTCACACCGTGAAGCCGACATCGCGCACGGTGCGCATCGCCGTCACGGCCTCCCCGATCGCCGCCGACCGCCCGCACCACCCCCACCCCCACCATCCGGACACGTACGAGGTCCTCGACCGGGCCGAGATCGCGGAGGTGCTCGCCCTGTGGCCGCAGGACGAGCCGCACGACGACTTCGCCTGCATGTGCCACGGGGGCGGCGGGGTCTCGCTGTACGAGTCCGGCGGTGAGCGCATCAGGTCCGCCACGCCGACCGGTCCGCTCCGGCCCCTGTTCGATCCGCTGGACCCCGCCGGGCTCCCGGCCCGGCACCGGGACCGGTGGGCGGCCGCCGCCCCGGCGGGACTGCGCGCGTACGCCGCCGACCTGGCCCGCGGCACCGTGCCCGCACCCCCGTCCGGGGTGCCGGCGGCCGTGGTGTTCGGCTGGCTGGGCGCCGTACGGGAGGAACCGCGCGACGCGGCGTGGCTCCTCGCGGACCGGGCCCCCGTCCGGCTGCTGGCCGGGAGGCCGACGGAGGAACTCGCCTGGGCGGTGCGGGAGACGGACCGCACCGGGCTGGAGGGGGCCGTGCGGTTCTTCGCGAGCGAGGAGTTCACCACCCGGCACCCGAAGCGGCGCCGGGTGCCCGACACCGCGCGGGACCTCCTGCTGCGGCACGCCCGCAGCCACCGTCCCGGGGACCTCCCGGTCCTGGAACGGCGGCTGCTGCGCGCACCGGAGGACCGGATCAGACGGTCTTGATCGCCGGGTCCGAGACGCCCGGGGCGCCGGTCTCCACATGCCCGGCGAACCGGCGCAGGAAGGTGGCGTCGGCGTCGGAGACCACCTGCACGTCGTACCAGCGGCCCGAGGCGGCGAGGTCCACCGTGTGGGAGACCGTCGCACCGGCCGCCACCCGCAGGATCCGGGCGGCGCCGCCGTAGGTGTTGGTCACCGTGAGATTGACGGCCGCCGTCCCGGAGTTGGTCAGGGTCAGGGCCAGGTTGCCGGTGGCCGCCAGGTGGCGGGCCGTGACCTCGGGACCGGCCTTCTTCGCCGGGCCCTTCCAGGTGCGCAGGAAGCCGTTCGGACCCCACACCGTGAGGTTGATCTGGTTGCCGGTGGAGCTGCTGGTGGACCAGGTGTCCGACAGCGTCTTGCCCGCCTCGACCGTGTAGGGCCAGGGGCCGTCCGTGCGGTTGCCCGAGGTGCTGTGGAAGTGGGCGCCCAGGGTCGGTCCGGAGGCGAAGGTGAGGGTGAACTTGCCGGTGGAGGTGGTGCGGGCACCGTCCACGTAGGGGCTGTAGCCGAGCGCGCGGGTCGGCTTGGCACCGGCCTCCTGCCGGGGCAGGGTGCCGGTGGCCGGCGGGGTCGGGTGGTAGGAGGGGTGGCGGTCCTTGTCCGGCGGCACGTACCCGGCCGTGGACGGGAGCGCGGCGGGCGCGGCATCGGCCCGGGTGAAGTCGAAGGCCGAGGTCAGGTCCCCGCAGACGGCGCGGCGCCACGGGGAGATGTTGGGCTCCTGCACGCCGAAACGCTTCTCCATGAACCGGATGACCGAGGTGTGGTCGAAGGTCTCGGAGCAGACGTAGCCGCCCTTGCTCCAGGGGGAGACCACGATCATCGGGACGCGGGGGCCGAGCCCGTACGGTCCGGCCGCGTAGCCGCCGCCACCGGCGTAGAGGTCCTTCGACACGTCGGCCGTGGACAGGCCCCAGGCGGAGGAGGCCGGCGGGTACGGCGGGACCACGTGGTCGAAGAAGCCGTCGTTCTCGTCGTAGGTGATGAACAGGGCGGTCTTCGCCCAGACCGCCGGGTTCGCGGTCAGCGCGTCCAGGACCTGCGAGATGTACCAGGCGCCGAAGTTCGTCGGCCAGTTCGAGTGCTCGCTGAACGCCTCGGGGGCGGCGATCCAGGACACCTGGGGCAGCGTGCCGCCCACGACGTCCGCGCGCAACCGGTCGAAGTAGCCGTCGCCCGCCTTGACGTTCGTGCCCGTGCGGGCCTTCTCGTACAGGGCGCTGCCGGGCTGGGCGTTGCGGTAGTTGTTGAAGTACAGCAGCGAGTTGTCGCCGTAGTTGCCGCGGAAGGCGTCGTTGATCCAGCCCCAGGAACCGGCGGCGTTCAAGCCGTCGCCGATGTCCTGGTAGACCTTCCACGAGACCCCGGCGGACTCCAGCCGCTCGGGGTAGGTCTTCCAGCCGTAACCGGCCTCCTGGTTGCCGAGGACCGGCCCGCCGCCGGTCCCGTCGTTGCCGGTGTGGCCCGTCCACATGTAGTAGCGGTTCGGGTCCGTGGCTCCGATGAAGGAGCAGTGGTAGGCGTCGCACACCGTGAAGGCGTCGGCGAGGGCGTAGTGGAACGGAATGTCGTTCCGGGTCATGTACGACATGGTCGTGGCCGTCTTGGCCGGGACCCACTTGTCGTACTTGCCGTTGTTGTACGCCTGGTGGCCGCCCGCCCAGTCGTGGTTGAGCCCCTCCAGGAACTGCATGCCGAGGTCCTGGATCTGCGGGTTGAAGGGCAGGATGTCCTTCGTACCGTTCGACTGGTGGAAGACCGACTTTCCGTTGTCCTGGACGACCGGACGCGGGTCACCGAAGCCCCGGACACCCTTCATCGCGCCGAAGTAGTGGTCGAAGGACCGGTTCTCCTGCATCAGGACCACGATGTGCTCGATGTCCTGGATCGTTCCGGTGGTGCCCTGCGCCGAGATGGCGGCGGCCCGCGCGATGCTGTCGTTCAGCATCGTGAGGGCGGCGGCGCCACCGGCGATCTGCAGGAACCTGCGACGGTTGAGTTCTGCCATGGGGTGACGACCTCTGCGGGTGAGGGGGGAGTCGAGGGGCGCCCCAAGGACAGCGGTCCCGGGGTACCGGCCGGAGATCACTTCGTGACACTGCGCCGTACACCTGGAGAACGAAAAGAGCTCCCGAACGACCTGCGTATCTGCTGAAATGACCTCCCACACACTGCACGGGGGGCGCAGAACGGATGGCCGGGACCGATTTCGGGCATGCCATCGGGCTGCCCCGTGCGCTCTCCGGCCTGCCGCTGTCGCCGCTCGTGGGAGGGTACGGGGAACTCCTCTCCGCGCAACAGACCCTCGGATTACGCCACTTGGGCGAGTTACTGACCCCGCCCGGCGGCCGCCTACGGCTCCTCGACGGGATCTTCGCCGTCACCGGGCCCGGTCGGCGCCGGCACGTGGGCCCCGAGGTTCTGCGGTCGCTGCGCCGGGACCGGCCGGAGCCGGCCGCGGCCTGGCTGCTGGCGCGGCTGGCCGCGATCCAGGACGCGGATCCCGCCGCCCTGCGCCGGATCCTGCTGTACCAACTCACCCACCTGCTCCAGGACCATCCCCAGGGGGAGCTGCCCGCCACCGCGGCCGGCTTCGGAGTGGACCGGGCCGAGGCCGCCGCCCTGGTCCAGGCGGCCGCCCGGCGGGCCCGGCTGGACCAGGAACAACGGGCCGCCGCCGAATCCCTGCGCGACGACGTACTGGAACACCGGATCCGCTCCGCGGCGCGCCGGGCCGCCCTGCTGCCGCCCGCGGGCGAGGACCGGCCGCTGGCGGCCCTCCTCGCCGAGCTGGCCGCCCGGACGGCCGCCGCCGACACCGTGCTCGCGGTGGCCCGGCGGGCCGAGGAGCAGGGGCATCCGGGGCGGGCCTGCCTGCACTACGAGGAGGCCGCGGCGCTGGCGGGCGACTGCCCGCGCGCGGTGCGCGGGCTGGTCCGCACCTACCGGCCCGAGCCCGGGGACCCCGGCCCGCCGGTGTCCGTCCTCGTCCCCGGCGGTGTCGAACTGCGGTGGCCGGCAGAAGACTTCGGGGACACGCGTTGGCGGGTGGTGCGGCTCACCCGCGGGGCGCCGGCCGGCGCCCCGCTCGCCGAGGTGCCGGGGCGGCCGGTCGGCGGCGTGCTCGTCGACGCCGGCGCCGGGATCGGCGAGGAGATCCGCCATGTGGCGCTGCCGCTGCGGGCCGACGGCACCGTCGACGGGCCGCCGTTGATCGCGGCCCCGCTGTCGGTCGCCCCGGCGGTGACCGCGGTGACCGCCGTCGACGGCAACGGGTGGATCGGGGCGTCGTGGACCGCGCCGCCGGACGCGGTCCACTGCGAGGTGACGCTGACCGGGCCGCGGGGGCCCGTCCCGGTGCCGCCGGTGGCGCGGGCGGGCTCGCGCGAGACCTTGCGCGTGGAGGGACCGACGCCTGGGCGGTACGCGTGGGTGGTGCGGGCCCGGTACGCGCCGAAGGGCGGCGCCGAACGGGGCGCGCTGTCCGCGCCCGTGACCGTCCCGGTCACCGTGCACGCCTGGCCGGAGCCCGTGCTCACCCTGACGGCCCTGCCCCGGGAGGCGGGCGGGGTGGAGTTCCGTCGGACCGGCGGCGACGGGGCCGAGGTGCGGCTGGTGCGGTGGCCCGGCACGACCCCCGCCGAGCGGGCCGAACTGACGGCGGCCGAACTGCCGCCGCCGCTGGACTGGGCCGGCCCCGGATGGACGGACGCGGCCACGGACGACCCGGCCACGAGCGTCGCCGGCACGAGCGTCCCTGGTGCGGGCCTGCCCGGCACGGGTGGCCCGGCCTGTGTCGGGCACCCGCCCCCGGGATCGCAGACCGTCGTGTCCGCCGTGTCCGTGCTGGGCGCGCGGGCCGTGGCCGGACCCTCCGTCCTGGTCGAGGCTCCCCTGCCGGTGACCGGCCTCGTCCTGCGGCGGGCCGCGCCCGACGTGGTCGAGGTCGGTTTCGACTGGCCCGGCGCCGCCGGCACCGTCACCGCCGCCGTCACCCAGGACGGCCGGCGCACCGAACTCGCCGTGGCGCGGAGCGTGTTCCTGCGCGAGGGCCTGCGCCTGCCGGTCACCCCGGCCGCGTTGTCCGTCGAGGTCCACGCCGCACCGCGCAGCGCCCGTTCCGTGCTCGCCTCCCCCGGCGCCGACGCGCGGGCCGAACTCCCCGCCGACGTGGCCGTCTCCTACGAGCTGGTGCCCGGCGCCCGGCGCGGACTGCGCCGCGGGCCCGCCGTCCTGCGCGTAACCGTACGGGCGCCGGGTGGCGCACCCGGACCCGACCTCCCCGACCTCCCCGGCTTCGTCCTCGTGGCCCGGGGCGACGGCGGCCGCGATCCACGGCGCCCGAGCGGCCCGGCCGACGGCCCGACCGTGTGCCGGGTGACCGGGGCCGAACTCGCGGCCGCGGCCGCGGGCACCGGGACGGGCACGGGCACGGTGGAGCGCCCGATCGACACCGCGGTCGCACCCGGCCGCCCGTACGCCCTCCGCGGTTTTCTCCTCGGCGGCTCAGCCGCCTCCGTCCGGCTCGAAGAGCCCCCTCTCCCCACCTTGGTGATCCGCTGACATGACCTCCGTCGTCTGCCCCTACTGCTTCGACCGGTCCCCGGCGGCCCGGCTGCCCTACCGCTGCCAGATGTCCCCGACGGGGGTGCGCGGGGCCACGCCCTGCGCGGCCGAACTCGACACCATATGGGCCGACTTCATGGGGCCGAGCGTGCCGCCCGCGCTGAAGATGCGTGGCCCGGTCTTCGCCGCCGCGCGCGGCCTCGGGCGGCACCTGCCCCCGTACGGGGGCGGATCGCGCGCGGACTGCCCCGCCTGCGGCGGGTCCACCCCGGTACGGGTCTGCCGGCGCTGCCACAGCGACTTCCCGAGCGACTACTGCGACCAGGACACCCGGATCATCGCCCTGCTCGGCCCCAAGGCCTCCGGCAAGAGCACCTACGTCTCGGTCCTGCTCAACGAGCTGCGCGGCAGGGTGGGCCGGGCGTACGGAGCCTCGGTGACCGCGATGGGCGGCGAGACCCAGCGCCGCGACCGCGAGCTGGCCGAGGATCTCTACGACCGGCTGCGGCTGCCGCAGGCCACCCGACCGGCGGCCCTCGGCTTCAACGACCCGCTGCTGTACCGGCTGAGCCTGCCGCTGCGGCGCCGGCTGCGCGGGGACGGCAGCCGGCACACCGCGCTGGTGTTCTTCGACGCGGCGGGCGAGGACCTCGCCGACGCCGAGGCGATGGACCGCTACACGCACTACCTGGCCGCCGCCGACGGGATCATCCTGCTCGTGGACCCGCTGCAGATGCGGGCGGTCCGCGACCGGCTGCCGGTGGACGAGGGGCCGCCGCTACCCGTCATCGAGACGCCGCCGCAGCAGATCGCCGCCGACCTCGCCGCACAGCTGCGGGCCCACGGTCGGGGTTCCTCGCGCGGCCGGGTCACCACCCCGGTGGCGGTGGCCGTGACCAAGACGGACTCGCTGGCGCCGCTGCTGGAGCCGCACTCGCCGCTGCTGCGCAATGCCGACCACGGCGCCGGCGCGCTGGACGAGATGGACCGGCGGGCGGTGCACGAGGAGCTGCGCACGCTCCTCGACGGCTGGGATTCGGGGGCGCTGCTGCGGCAGTTGGAGCGGGACTTCGCCCAGCTGTCGCTGTTCGGGCTGTCGGCGCTCGGCTCGGCGCCGCCGGCGGACGCGCCGGCCGACGCCCCGAAGTCGGGGCCGCGGCCGCTGCGCGTGGAGGATCCGCTGCTGTGGCTGCTGGGGCTGGGCGGGCTGCTGCCGCGTACCGGTGGCGCCGCCGGCCCCGGTCGCACCGCCGGCGCGGCCGGCCGTACCGGCTCCGAGGGGAACTCATGAATCTCGCGCAACTGCACTACACCTCGGCGCCGCCCGGTCCCGACGGCTCCGGTTTCCGGTTCACCGCCGTCAGCCCCGGGGTGCCGGCCGCGCTGCTGCGCGAGGCGGAGCAGCTGATCGGCTACGAGCCGCCCCGGGACGCACCGTCGCGCCCCGGGCCGCGGGAGCTGGCCGCCTTCCCGCAGGCGCTCAGTCTGAACGTGCTGGCGGACGGCAGCCGGCTGCTGGCGCGCTCGGTGTACACGGGTGCGGACTACAGCGGCCGCTGGGGCAACTTCCACGCCCACGCGGTGCACCTGCCGCAGCCCGCCGGTTCCGGTCCGGCCGTGGGCGAGCTGCCGATCACCGCCTGGGGCTCACCGCAGTGGGCCACCGCGACCCCGCAGGACGGCGCTCCGGTACTCGCGGCGGTGCCCGCGCCGGGCCGCCTCGACCGGGCCGCGCTCGCCGCCTTCGTCGCCGCCCGCGGCCCCTGGCTGGCCGGCTTCTTCTCCGACGTGCGCCGGCTCGGGGAGGACCCGGACGCCCCGCAGATCGTGCTCGTGGAGGCGGACAGCGAGGCCGTGGCCCGCTGGATCATGCTCGCGTGCAGTGTGCTGCCGCACCAGCGGGGGCAGTGGCTCACCTTCACCACCTACACCCGGCGACCGCAGCTCGCCCGGCAGCAGATCGTCGGGGTGATGCCCGAGGACGGGCCGGGCCTCGCCGGGCAGGAGCACCGCTACCGGGTCTACGACACCACCCGGTCCACCGCCCCCGCCGCCCTGGAGCCGGACGTGTGGGCTCAGACCGCCGCGCGGGTCTGGCAGGGGCAGCGTCAGGATCTGGTCGCCGAGGTGCGGCGGCTGGCCGCCGGGCCCTACGACGCGGGCCCGCTGGCCGCGCTCGCCCTGGCCGCGGACATCCCCCTGCCCTCCCCCGGCCGGACCGCGGCCGCCGACTGGGTCGCCGGGCACCGGGACGCGCTGGACCACGTACGGCTGCACACGCTGGCCCTGGCGCTGGGCCGACCGGCCGAGGACCGGGACCCGGCGGAGGTCGCCGCGGCCGGGCGGCTGCTGGCCGCCCTGGACGGCTGGGCCCCGCCCGCGGTGTGCGAGCCGCTGGTGGCCCTGACCCTGACCGAGGCGGTACGGACCGGCGCGCCGCCCGCGGACCTGCCCACCGCGGGCGCCCTGGGCGCGGCCGTGCGCGGCCGGCTCGCGACGGAGCTGGAACCGGGCCTGCGGGCGGCCCTGGACGGCCCCGCCGCCGAACCGGGGCATCCCGCCGGGCTGTTGCGGGTGGCCTCGGTGCTCGGGGTGGACGTGAGCGACCTGCTGCCCGGTGTCGCACGGCAGTTGGCGCTCGCGCTGCTCGCCGATCCGGAGGGGACGTACGGGGCGGGGGTGCGGGCCGCGCTGGCCGAACTGCCCGTGCTGCGGGCCCTCGTGCTCGACCGGCTGGATTCGCTGGCCGCGGGTGATCCGGCCGCCGGACGGCGGCTGTTCGAGCGCACCGCGCTGCGGCCGACCGCGGCCGACGCGCGGCCGCACCTGCGGATGTGCGCCGAGGCCGCGGCGGCGCCCGCGGGGGCCGCCGCGGACCGGGTCGGGGCGTTGAACGCGCTGCTGGCCGGTTCGGGCGTCTCGCTGTACGCGGAGCCGCTGGTGCTGCGGACCGCGATGCGGCTGGTGTGGGACGGGGAGCCGCCGGGTGCGGGTGAGGCGGGGCTGGTGCTGATGGCGGCCGGGGCGCAGGTCCACCGGGAGGCCGGGACCTGGGAGCTGCTCGTGCGGGCGGCCGTGGGGGCCCCGGCCGGGGACGCCGAGGCGGCGGAGCTGGCTCCGGAACTCCTCGGGCAGTTCCAGGAGGAGATCCCGGCCCGGCTGCGGCCGTCGCTGCTGCTGCTGGAGCTCGCCCGGAACCTGCGGTCGGGCCCGGCGGGCGGGGGCTGGGTGCGCCAGGTGTTGGACCTGCGGTCGCTGGATCCGGAGCCGGGACCCCTTCGGAGCGCGTACGCGGCCCTGTGCGCGCGGCTGCTGGCCGGGGACCGCCCGGACAGCGAGCTGCGGGCGCTGATCGAGAGCAACGACGCGGAGCTGCTGGCCGCCTATCGGGCGCAGGCGCGCACACCGGCGGTCCGTGACCGGCTGCGGCTGGATCCGGACCACGCGGCGGACTGCTTCACGGTGTGGTCCTCCCAGCCGCAGGCCGGCCCGGCCTGGCAGGAGACGCGTACGGATCTCCTCGACGGGGTGCTGCGGCCGGCCGTACGGAGCCTCACACCGGCCGAACTGGCCGAGGTGGAGAAGTCGCTGGCCCACCTGGGCGGGCGCTGGGCGGACGAGTTCCGCGCCTGGCAGCGGCCGGGCGCCTTCGGCCGGCTGCGCGAACGCTTCGCGGGGCGCCGCTCCGGCTCCGCCGGCGGCAGCGGCACGGCCGGCGGGGACGGGGTCTGACGTGACGGATCCGGAGCTGATCGCGCGGATCCTCGGTGCCCTCACCGGGGTGGTCGGGGTCGCCGTGTGCCTCGGGTACGGGCTGTGGCGGTTCCTGGCGCTGGCCCTGTCGGCCGCCTGGGCCGCCTTCCGAACGCGGCCGCCGGGCGGCGGCGACCCGCGGATCATCCCGTACACCGGTCCCGAGCCGGCGCGGCCCGCGTACTGGGCCGGGCAGATGTGGCGGGACGCCCGGTTCGCCGGGCAGGCCGCCGCGCTGACCGTCTGGTACCTGCTGACCCGGCACTGGCTGGGCCTGGTGGTGCGCCGCCGGCTGCTGCGCGGCCGGCACGGGCAGACCGGCGAGCTCGTCGACAACGCCTTCGGCCGGCTGCTGCTGCGCCTGTTGGCTCCCGGTACGGCGCTGGCCGCGCTGCTGTCGGCGCTGCTCGCCTCGGTCCTGCTGGCCGGTGTCGCCTTGTTCTTCGCCGTGGAGATCGCCCTGGTGGCGCTGGCCGCCCTGGCCGCCACCCTGGCGGGGCGGGCGGCGGAGCGGCTGTGGAAGCTGGCCCTGGGCATCCGGATGAAGTGCCCCTACCCCGGCTGCTACCGGCCGTTCCCGCTGGCCGTGCACCTGTGCCCGGGCTGCGGCGCCGCCCACCGCGAGCTACGGCCGGGCGCCTTCGGGGCGCTGCGGCACGTCTGCCGCTGCGGCAAGGCCCTGCCGAGCACCCTGATGACCGGGCGGCGGGGGCTCTCCGCCCGGTGCCCGCACTGCGACCGCGGCCTGCCGCCGGCCGTCGGCACCACCCGGGTCGTGCACCTGCCGCTGATCGGGGGCACCTCCGCCGGGAAGACCATGCTGCTGGCGGCCATGCTCGACGGTCTGCGGTCCTGGTCGCACGATTCCCGGCTGACGGTGGAGTACGCCTCCCCCGACGACCTCCGCGAGGCCAACACCCTGGGGCAGCAGCTGAACGGGACCGGGTGGACCCTCAAGACCCAGGGCGGGCAGCCGCGCGCCCTGATGCTGCTGGTCGGGCACGGCCGCCGGCGCCGGTTGCTCTACCTGTACGACCCGATGGGCGAGTCCTTCCGGGACGCGGACACGACCCGTGGCCAGGACTACCTCGCGCACGCCGACGGGGTCCTGCTGGTGACCGATGTGCTCGCCGCGCCGGTCGTACGCCGTGCCCTGCACGCGGGCGACACGGAGCGGGCGGAGGCCGCCCGGCCGGCCGACCTCGGGCCGGTGGAGACGTACGCGGGGTTCACCGGCGAGCTGCAGGGGCTCGGTGGCCGTCGCGGGCGCCTGCCCGTGGCCACGGTGGTGACCAAGCGGGACGCGTTGGACCGGCTGGACTCGCTGCCGCGGCCGACGGAACCGGTGGAGGAGTGGCTGGCCGAGATCGGGCTGGACGAGCTGGTCCGGGCCCTCGGCCACGACTTCGCGGCGGCCCGGTACTGGGTGGTCAGCGCCCGCGCCGCGACCGGGGCCGGCGCCCTGGACAGCGAGCGGCGGCGGGCGGCGGAGCCGGTGCTGTGGCTGCTGGCCCGGACCGGACTGCGCGTCGGAGGGCTCGTCCGGGACCGGCGCGAGCGGCCGGACGCACCCGTCGGGGCGGACACCCGGGCCCACCCGGTCCCGCGGCCCCGGCCGGACACGGAAGGCGCGCGGGACGCGCAGGTCGGGCACGGCGAGGAAAGGAGCAACACCCCATGATGACACCGCAGATCACTCGGGGCCGGCGGATGATGGCGGCCCTGTTCGTGTCGGCGGTCGTGATGACGGCGGCCGCCGCGGTGGCGGCGCTGGTGCGGTACATCCCGCAATGGACCGGAAGTTGAAGGAGACACGCGGTGAGTGACATCCCCGGCGGGCCGATGGCGAACCGGCCCGTCCATTTCATCTGGCTGATCGACTGCTCGTACTCGATGCAGGGCGAGAAGATCGGCCAGCTCAACTACGCGATCAGAGAAGCGATCCCGGAGATGCTCTCCGTCGCGCAGGACAATCCGGCGGCGCAACTGCTGCTGCGCACGATGACGTTCTCCACGACGGCCCGCTGGCACCACAAGGACCCGGTGCCGGTGGAGCAGTTCACCTGGCAGGACGTCCAGGTGGACGGGATGACCAATCTCGGTGAGGCCCTCCAGCTCGCGGCGCGCGAACTGGACACCCCGCCGATGCCGCAGCGGGCGTTGAAGCCGGTGCTGGCGCTGGTCTCGGACGGGGTGCCGACCGACGACTGGAAGGCGGGGCTGCGGGCGGTGGACGCGACCCCGTGGGGCCGCAAGGCGGTCCGCGTGGCCATCGCGATCGGCGCGGACGCCGACCGCGACGTGCTCCAGGAGTTCCTGGGCAATCCCGAGCTCCAGCCGCTGGACGCGAACAGCCCCAAGCAGCTGGCGGCGGCGATCCGCTGGGCCTCGACGGCCGCGGTGAAGGCGGCCTCCCAGCCGGTGGCGGGCTTCGGGGACGCGACCGTGAAGCAGCCGCCGTACGCCCCGCCCGTGCTCGCCGACGACGATGACGACGTGTGGTGAGCGCGCCCCTGCGGATGACCCACGGGCCGCTGCCGCTCTGGGACACGCTCCAGGGCAGCGTCCAGGGCGTGAACAAGGCGCGCAACCAGGACCACCACGACGCGGAGGGCCTCGGCACCGCCGCGCAGCCCCTGATCATGGCGGTGGCCGACGGCCACGGATCGGCGGTGCACGCGCGCAGTCATCTCGGGTCCCGGTTCGCCGTGGACCTGTTCGTCCAGCAGGCCCGGCAGTTCGCCGCGCTCGCCGAGCCCCGGGGCGGGACGCGGCCGCCCAGCCTGGCCTGGTTGATGAACTACGCCCAGTACACGCTGCCGCGCCAGCTGGTCAGCGCCTGGCAGGAGACGGCGCTCGGCCACTGGGAGCGCAGCAGCTCGCACGGCGAGCCCGGGCTGTCCCCGACGGACAAGCTGGTGCTGTACGGGAGCACGCTCGTCGGCGCCGTGCTGACCCCCCGGGTCTTCGCGGCCTGGCAGCTCGGCGACGGGGAGCTGGCCGTGGTGACCGACGACGGGCAGGTGACCGTACCGCTCGCGCCGGACGAGGCGGATCTGGGCGACGAGACGGAGTCCCTGTGCTCCCCGCAGGCCTGGCTGCGGGTGCGTACGCACTGGGCGCCGGTGACGGCCCCGGGGCGGGCGCCGCGGCTGGTGTCGCTCTCCACCGACGGGCTGTCCAAGAGCTTCGCCTCGGACAGCGGCTTCCGGCAGTTCATGGCGGGACTCGACGACCGGCTGTCGGCGGAGGGTCCGCAGTGCGTCCGGGCCGTCCTGCCCCAGTGGCTGACCAAGGCCTCGCAGCACTCGGGGGACGACACCACGCTGGTGGCGGCCTGGCACACCGCGACGGCCCTGACCGAACCGGGCGGTGTGCCGCCCGCCGGCGGGGACGCCGCCGATCCGGCCGATCCGGCCGACATGACCGACCCGTACAGGAGTGACGAATGAGCGGGATGCTCGACAGCGGTACCCGGCTGACGGCCGACAGCGGCCTGGGTGTGGAGGTCTTCGACCTGCTCGGCGCCGGCGGCCAGGGGGAGGTCTACCGGGTACGCACCGCGGCCGGCGACCAGGCCCTCAAGTGGTACTACCCGGCCTGCGCGACACGGGAGCAGGAGGACATCGTCCGCCAGCTGGTGGACCGGGGCTTCGACGACGACCGCTTCCTGTGGCCCCGGGACTTCGTGGGCGACGGCCGCGGCGGCTTCGGCTATCTGATGGACATCCGCCCGGACCGGTTCAAGGGCCTGCCGTTGCTCTTCCGCCGCAAGCTGCGGACCACGGTCCGCGCCCTGCTCACCGCCTGCCTGTACACGGTCGAGGCGTACCAGGCGCTGCACTCGCGCGGGATCGCCTACCGGGACATCTCGTGGGGGAACCTGCTCTTCGACCCGACCACCGGCGAGGTGCTGGTCTGCGACAACGACAACGCGGTGGTCGAGGGCGACAGCACGGGCATCTCGGGGACCATGGCGTTCATGGCGCCCGAGCTGGTGCGCGGCGAGCCCGGGGTCTCCCCCGGCACGCAGAGCGATCTGCACTCCCTGTCGGTGCTGCTGTTCATGCTGCTGATGAACCACCATCCGCTGATGGGCCGGCGCGAGTTGGCGATCCGCTGTTTCGACGAGGCCGCCGAGCGCAAGCTGTACGGGAAGGACCCGCTGTTCCTCTTCGACCCGCTGGACCGTTCCAACGCCCCCGATCCCGTGGAGCACGCCACGGTCCTGGCGACCTGGGCGGTGGTGCCCGACACCCTGCGCGACCTGTTCACCAGGAACTTCACGCGGGGCCTGCACGACCCGGCCGGCCGGGTGCGGGAGTCGCAGTGGCGTGACGCGCTCCGGGCGGTCCTCGACGCGGTCGTGGACTGCGCCCACTGCGGCAAGCAGAACATGACGGAGCCGCGGTCCGCGTCCCCGGGCACCTGCTGGAGCTGTGGGAACGCGCTGGTGCTGCCGCCCCGGCTGGTGTTGACCACGCCCCCGCCGCGCACCGAGCACCACATCCTGTTGCACCGTTCCTCACGGGTGCAGGCGCACCACCTGGCGCCGGAGCCGGCCCGGCACGACTACGGCGACGGCACGCTGGTGGCGCAGCTGACCGAGCATCCGCAGCGGCCGGGCAAGTTCGGGCTGGCCAACCGTTCGGGGTCGGCGTGGACGGGCACGCGAGCGGACGGCAGCACGCAGGAGATCGCCCCCGGGCAGACCGTGCCGCTGCGTTCGGGGCTGGAGCTGGACTTCGGCGGCGCGCGGGCGGTCGTACGGGCGAGGTGAGCCGGCCCGGTCGGGCGGGGTGAGCCGGCCCGGCCGGGTGCGGCGCGTCAGCCCAGGAGGCGGCCGAGTTCCTGGGCGAGGGCGAGACCGGTGCTTCCCGCGCCCAGCCCGAGCGTGATGGTCTCCAGCGACCGCCGGATCAGGCCCGGTTCGGCGGCGCGGCCCTCCTGCCCGGCCCGGTCGAGCTCGCCGCGCAGGGCCTGGGCCGCGTCGAGCCGGTCCTGCGACGCCCCCTCCGCCCGGAGCCATAGGGCGAGTTCGGCGGCGAGGCGCAGGGTCTGCGCGGCCGTGTCCTGCTGCCCGATGTTGATGGTGCCGTGGTCCCCGATGTTGTTGGGACCGGAGACGTTCCCGTGGAAGTTGTAGGTGCTCACGCGTGTGCTCCTCGTGCTCGCTCGCTCAGGGTTGCCCGGCCGGGTTCCCCGAGCCGTGGGCCTGACCGGCCTGGTTGACGGTGCCGTGGGCGCCGATGTTGCTGGCGTGGATGTCGCCCTGGAAGGTGTAGGTGTGGGTGTTGATCACCTGCTGCGCCTGGTCGTAGGAGCTGGTGTCGACGTTGTGGTCCTTCAGGAACCGTTCGGTCGCGATCAGCACGCCCTGCTGCAGCCGCTGGAGGAAGTCCTGGGAGTCCGTCCGCTCGGAGAAGCCCAGCTGCCGCCAGTCGGCGACCCGCTCGCGGAGGCTGTCCACGGCTCCGTAGTCGAAGCGCAGGTGCCGTCGGTCGATCTCGCGGCGCGTCCGCTCCAGCGACCTGGCCCGCTCGCTCCGGGCCGAGGCCCGCCGGACCAGCCGTCCGACGGCGCCGAGCAGCGCCGATCCGGTGGTGGCGGTGGCGAAGGAGGTCAGGCTCCACCAGTGCTCCCAGCCGCCCTGGGGCAGTGTGTGGACCCGGTAGAAGCGTGCCTGGAGCGGCGGGATCCCGTACGCCGCCACCTCCCAGGTGAGGCTGGGGTGTTGGAGCCTGGCCCGTAGGTGCATGGAGACGATGACGCGGCCGCCCTCGCCGGTCCGTTCCAGGCTGAGGTAGGTGCGCATGCCGGCGCCCGGCTGTACGACCCCGGCCTGCACCAGTTGCTTGGGGATCCGGGCGCGCGGGCGGCGCTGCGCGTCGGGGAGCAGGTCGGGCCCGACGTAGGAGACGTGATCTCCTATCACGTAGAGCCGGTTGCCGGCCCGCAGGCCCTTGAGTCCGGCGATGTGCTCCATCTCGCGGGCGACGAAGCTGTGCAGGTCGACGGCGTCGAAGGGCTTGATGGTCAGTTTGCCGCCACCGACCGGGTCTTCGGCGGGTCGGCTCACGTCGATGGGCTGCCAGACCATCTCCTTGATCTTCGAGCCGCTGCCGACGAACGGACTGGTGCGCTCGGCGCTCGCCGTGTACGGGACGACGTTGGCCCGCTCCTGCTCCAGCAGCCGGTCCTCCGCCTCCGCCTCCACCGCGGGGGCGAGGTCCCCCGGCCCGTCGGTGCCGTGCTCGACGCCGAGCGCCGCCGTACGGGCCTCGTGCTCGGTGCGCCGGACCAGCGTCCAGGCGGTCGCGTACGTGAGGACGAGCGCGGCGGCGGCTCCGAGGGCGAGCGCGGGCAGCCCCGCGACCAGCCCGTACAGCGCGGCCGGTACCGCCACCCACACGCCGACGGCGCAGAGCCCGGCGAGGCGCCGGTCGCGCAGGTCCGTCCGGCGTACGGAGGCCCGCGCGTGGCGGGCCAGGGCCACCAGGTCGATGCCGAGGGAGGGTCCGGTGGCACGCAACCGGTCCTCGGTGAGATCCACGTCCACCTGACGGGCGAAGTGCTCGTCGAGGTGTGCGCCCGCGCACAGCAGCCGGGTCACCGCGTCGTCCCGATACTGCGCCAGCACCGGTAATCGGCGTGCTGCCATGTCCCACCCTCCCCCTTGGCCTGTGGTCTCACCCTATGTAAACGGGCTCCGGCTGTCCTGGAGTTTGGGCAGGGACGGGTGGGCGCGGTCGTTTCCCCGGCCGCCGTACTCAGCCGGCCTGTGCGGTGCGGGGTGCCGAACTGAGCATGCGTACTCAGGTTCCGGGCCGGCCGGCTTGTCATCGTGTGGGCATGTTCATTCAGCCATGTGATCCGCTGCCGCGCGTCGGGATAACCGCCGTCGGCAGCCTGCTGCCCGACGAGGTGCTGTCCTCCGACGCGCTCCAGCGGGAGGTGGCGCGCCGCAGTGGACTCACCCTGCCGCCGAGGCTGCTGACCCAGGCCACCGGGATCGTCTCCCGCCGGGTCGCGGGCGAGGGCGTGTACGCCTCCACCCTCGCGGTGGGCGCCGCCCGGCGAGCCCTCGACGCCGCCGGACTCGGCCCGCTCGACGTCGACCTGCTGCTGTTCGCCTCCGCCTCCCGCGATCTGGTCGAGCCGGCCACCGCGCACATCGTGCAGGCCGAACTGGGCTCGCGGGCCCACGCCGTGGACGTCACCAACGCCTGCAACAGCTTCGTCAACGGGATCGACCTCGCCCGCTCCATGATCCTGGCCGGCCGGGCGCGGCGAGCCCTGGTGGTCACGGGCGAGACGCCGAGCCGGGCGGTGCGCAGGGACCCGGCCGACCTCGCGGAGCTGCGCGACTGCTTCGCCGGATACACCTTCGGCGACGCGGGGGCGGCCGTGGTCGTGGAGGCGGTGGAGCGCGGCGGGATCATCGACGTGGACACCGAGACCCACTCGGAGCACTGGGAGGTCGGGGGCATCCCGGGCGGCGGGTCACGGCACCCGCGCGGGGACGCGTACACCTACTTCCGCGGCGACGGGCACGAACTGCGGGGCGTCTTCGAGAAGGTCGGCACCGCCGTCATCGACCGGACGCTGCACCGGGTGGGGATGGACGTGGACGGCTTCGCCAAGGTGCTGGTGCACCAGGTGACGGTGCCGTATCTGGAGCGGTTCGCGGAACTGACCGGGGTGCCGGCCGGGAAGCTGGTGGTGACGGTGCCCGAGCTCGGCAATGTCGCGAGCGCGGGCATCGGACTCCAGCTGGACCGGGTGTTCGACGAACTGAAGCCGGGGGAAAGGGTGTTGTTCGTCGGTCTGGGCGGCGGCATCAGCATCATGACGATGGTCTGGGAGAAGTCGTGACCGCCATCGCCCCGCCGATGTGGGTGGTCGTGCCGGCGCACGAGGAGGAGGCCCGACTGGCCGACACCTTGCGGGCGCTCGCGGCGCAGCGGGACCGGGACTTCACCCTGCTGGTCGTCGACAACGCCTCGACGGACGGCACGGGCGCCGTGGCCCGCGCGTTCGCGGCCGCCGCGCCCTTCCCGGTGGAGGTGATCGAGGAGCCGGAGAAAGGGGTCGGCTCCGCCGTGGACACCGGCTTCCGGTACGCGATCGGCCGCGGCGCGGCCCTGCTCGCCCGGACGGACGCCGACTGCCTGCCCGGGCCCGGCTGGACCGGAGCCGCCCGCGGCGCGCTGATCCGCAGCCCTGGGCTGGTGTGCGGGCGGATCGTGGCCCGCCGCGACGAGCACGGACCGCTGGGTCGGGCCGGGTTCGGCGCGCTGGTGGCCCTCGCCGCGCTGTTCGGCCGGCTACGGCCCGAGCACGCCCGGCGACACGGCTACCGGGCGCCGTACCGCATGCACGCCGGGAACAACATGGCCATCACCGCCGAGCTGTACCTGACCGTCGGGGGCATGCCCCGGCGCCCGTCACCGACCGACCGGCTCTTCCTCAACGCCGTACGCCGCCACACCGACCGGATCACGTACTGCCGGGAGATGGTCGTGGAGAACTCGACGCGGCGCCTGCGGGCCTACGGGCTCGCCGGCACCGCCCGCTGGTACCTGGACCAGGGCAGCGGCACGCACGGAACGGACGACCCCCGCTGATGCTGGACCACCTCGACCACGCGCTGCGCAGCCGGCCCGAGCGGCCCGCCGTGCTCACCGCCACCCGGACCGGCGCACCCCGGGTACGGGTCACCCGCGGCGAACTCGCCGAGCTGGCGCACGCCTTCGCCGCGGCCCTGCACGTGCGCGGGCTGCGCGCCGGGGACACCGTCGGCGTCGCCGTGCGCCCCGGCCCGCGCGCCCTGGCCGTGCTGCTCGCGCTGTGGCGGCTCGGGCTGCGGGGGGCCGTGCTGGACCCGGGCGCCGGGCCCGACGTGCTGCGTGCCCGCCTGGCGCTGGCCCGGCCCGCGCTGGTGCTGGCCGACGCGGCCGCGCAGGCGGTGGCGGGCTGGGCCCGGCCGCTGGCCCGCCGGGCCCACCTGGCGCTGCCGGACCTGGCCGAGCTGGGGCCGGTGGCCACGGTCGGGCCCCGGCTGCCGGGCTGCGCGCCCGCGCTGGACCTCGGTGCGCCCCGCCTGGGGGTGCCCGCACCCGGCGCCGATCTCGACGGGGACGCCGACGCGGTGATCGTGTTCACCTCCGGGACCACCTCCCTGCCGCGGGCCGTCGTCCACACCCGGGCGAGCCTGGCCGCCGGCATGGCCACCGTCTCCGCCCTGTTCGACGCGCGCGGGGACCGGCCGGTGCTCGGCGGTACCTTCTTCGTCCTCGTCCCCTCGCTGGCGCGGGGCGCCGCCGTCGCCCTCCCGGCGGGCAACTCCCGCGTACTGGCCCGCCAGTTGGAGCGGCTGCGACCCCAGGACACCTATCTGACCCCGCCCCGGCTGCGGGACGCCCTGGGCGCGGGCGCCCGCTTCCACGGCCGGGTGTGGACGGGCTCGGCGCCCGCCGGCGCCGGGCTGCTGGAACGCGTCCGGGCGGCGGGTGCGGCCGAGGCCTGGGGGGTTTACGCGCTCACCGAACTGTTCCCGGCCGCCGCGGTCGAGGCACGGGAGAAGTCCGCGTTCGAGGCGGCCGGGGAGCCCGGCGACCTGGTCGGGGCGCCGCTGCCCGGCGTACGCGCCGAGCCGGACGGCAGCGGGCAGCTGCTGCTGTCCGGCCCCGCCGCCCGCCACCGCTACCTCGGCGAGGAGCCCGACCCGTGGGTGCGGACGGGCGATCGGGCACGGCTGGACGGTGCGGGCCGCATCGTCCTCGAAGGCAGGAGCAAGGACATGGTGCTGCGCCGGGCGGAGAACATCTACCCGGGGCTGTACGAGCCCGCCCTGCACGTCCCCGGGGTGGAGCTGGCCGTGCTCGTCGGGATCCCGGCGGGCGACGGCGACGAACGGCTCGTCGCCGTCGTACAGCCGCGGCGCGGTACGGACGAACAGGCCCTGCGCGCCGCCCTGTCGGTGCCGGTCCGGCGGATGGGCACGGCCCGGCCCGACGCCCTGCTGCTCGCGCGGATCCCGCTGTCGGGGCGCTCGCGCAAACCGGACCGGGCGGCGACGGCCGCGCTGGCGGCGCGCCGACTGGAGGTGTCCGGCCGATGACCGCCGTGTCCCAGGCACGCGCCCGGCGGCGGGACCGCCGCGTCTATCTGCGCAGCCATCCGCTGCTGTTCGGGCTGCTCGCCGCCACCCGCGGGCGTCCGGTGCGCCGGCTCGGCCGGACCCTGCTGGTGCACGGCCCGCAGGCCTACCGGGAGGCACTGACCCGGCTGCCGCTCGACCGGACGGCGGCCGGCACGACGGGCGCGGCAGCGCGGTCGGCCCTGGGCGACGGCGCGGCCGGGGCCGGGGGTGTGCTGTTCGACCAGGAGGGTGCCGGGCATCGGGCGGACCGGCGGGGTCTCGCCGGCTCCCTGGGCGGGGCCGGCGTCGAGGATCTGCGCTCGCTCTGGCGACCGTTGCTCGTACACGGGCTCGCGCCGCTGGAGCGGGGCGGCGAGGTGGACCTCGTCGACCTCGCGCGGGAGCTGTCCGGTTCGGTGGTGTGCGCCCTGCTGGGGTCCGGCGCCGATCCCCGGGCGGTCGCGGAGGCGGCGGCGCGGGCCGCGGCCGCCTCCGTACGCAGCCATCTGCCGGGGCCGCGCCGCCCGCGCGCCGAGGCCGCCGCGGCCCACGCCGCCGACGGGCTCCGCCGGCTCCTGGGACCGGCCGGCGAGGCCCTGCCGGCGATGGTGGCGGTGGCCGCCGTCAACACCACCGTGGCCGCGCTGCCCCGGGCGGTGGCCTGGTGCGCGGACGCGGGGCTGTGGGAGCAGGCGGCGGACGAGGACCTGCGGCCGGTGCTCGCGGACGAGTTGCTGCGGGTCACCGCGGCCTCGCCGCTGCTGCCCCGGGTGGCCGCGGCGGACGGGGTCGTGGGCGGCTGCCCGGTGCGCGGCGGCGACCGGCTGCTGCTGGTCGCCCGGCACGCGGCCGGGGCGCACCGGCGGGACCCGGACGCCCGGCGGCCCGCCGGCCCGGCCGTGGATCGGCTGGTGTTCGGCGCCGGACCGCACGCGTGCCCAGGGGCCCGGCTCGCCCGGGCCCAACTGGTCGACGTCCTGGGCGCGCTGGCCCCGTACCGGCCGGTGGTGACCCGGGCCCGGGTGGACCGGGGGGCGGCGCTGCCGGCCTGGCGCGTGCTGACCGTACGGGCCGGGGACCGCGAGGACCGTGCCTCCGAGACGCGTGGTTCCGAGGCGCGTGGTTCCGGGGCCGGGCTCCGCGGGAGCCGGGCGTGATCGCGGTGACCGGCGCGAGCGGCTTCTGCGGCGGGCACGTCGCCCGGGCCGCGGCGGCGGCCGGCGCCGAGGTGGTGTGCCTGGGTCGCAGGCCGGGCCCGGTGGGCACGCACCGCTTCTGGGACGCGGCCGCGGAGCCGCCGGACCTGACGGGCGTGGAGCTGGTGGTGCACTGCGCGGCGGCCGTCGGCGATCCGGCTCCCGGTTCGCGGGCCGCGGCGCTGATGCGCGCGGTGAACGTGGACGGCACGCGGCGGCTGCTCGGGGCGGCGGGCGGACGGCCCGTGGTGTGGGTGAGCAGCGCCAGCGTCTACGACCCCCGGCACGACCGAGGCCTGGTCGACGAGGACCACCCGCGCGCCGGGCAGTTGAACGCCTACGGGCGGACGAAGGCGGAGGGCGAGGACCTGGCGCTGACCGCCGGGGCGGTGGTGCTGCGGCCGCGGGCCGTGTACGGGCCGGGCGACACCACTTTGCTGCCCCGGCTGCTGTCCCGGGTCCGGGCGGGCACCTTGCTGTTGCCCGGCCCGGACGTACGGCTCAGTCTCACGGCGGTGGAGAACCTGGCTCGTGCGTCCTTGCAGGCGGCCGGCTGGGTGCCGGGCGCGTACAACATCGCCGACGGGGAGCCGTACGGCCGTGACGCGGCGGTCCGCGCGGTCCTGCGCGCCCACGGCGTCCGGGCCCGGATCCGGCACCTCCCGCTGCCGGTGGCCGGCGCGGCCGCCCGGATCGCGGAGGCGGTGGCGACGGTGTCCGGGGCCGAACCGGCCCTCAGCCGCTACGCGGTGGACCAGTTGGCGCACCCGGTGGTCCTGGACCTCGGCCGGGCCCGGGCCCAGGGCTGGGCCCCGCACCGGAACCTGGCGGACCACCTGGCCTCGGTGACCGGATCCCGGCCGGAGCTCAGCCGCTGACGGTCGCCGGGGCCTGCGCCTTGGCGATGAGCAGGTCGAGCAGCGCGAGCAGGGAGCCGCGGACGTCCGTACGGGAGCGGGCGTCGAGCATCAGGACGGGCGTGTTCGGGTCCCGCAGGTGCAGCGCGGCCCCGATCTCCTCGGCGGTGTAGGGCTGTTCGCCGTGGAAGCAGTTCGCGCCGACCACGAAGGGCAGTCCGCGGCTCTCGAAGAAGTCCACGGCCGGGAAGCTGCGGTCCAGGCGGCGGGTGTCGACCAGCACGATCGCTCCGAGCGCCCCGTTCAGCAGGTCGTCCCACATGAACCAGAAGCGCTCCTGGCCGGGCGTGCCGAACAGGTAGAGGACCACACCGGCGTCGGTGAGGGTGAGCCGGCCGAAGTCCATCGCCACGGTGGTCACCGTCTTGGACTCGATGCCGTCGAGGTCGTCGACGCCGATCCCGGCGGACGTCAGCCGCTCCTCCGTACGCAGTGGCTCGATCTCGGAGATCGTCTCCACCAGGGTCGTCTTCCCGACCCCGAACCCACCGGCGACGAGGATCTTGACCGGGTCCGTTCGTCGTTCCTGATCCCGCGGGGCGGTCGTGTCATATCCGGGCAAGGCTGTCCCTGATTCTCTGGAGCAGGTGGACGTCGGTGGTCTCGGCGACCGCCAGGGGCGGCCGGTGGTGGATCAGCCCGCGGTCGGCGAGTTCGCCGAGGAGCAGCGTCATCGGGGTGAGGCGGATGTGCATCCGCGCCGCTATCTCGGCGACCGCCCGCCCGCCCGGCGGCGCGCACATGGCGAGGATCTCCTGCCACTCGGTGGGCAGGGTCCCGTCCACCTCGCCGTCGGCCGCCGCCGTGATGGTGGTGTCCATGGTGAGGACGGCGTGCGCGGCGGCCGTACGCCCATCGGTCAGGGCGTACAGCCGCGTCCGGCGGCGGCCTGTCGGCTGCGACTGTGGCTCGTCCTGCGGCATTACGCGGACGGCTGGCCGCGCTCGGGGGTGCCCAGCCACTCGCCGAGCGCCTGGGCGGTCCGTACGGCCTCGCCGCCCAGCTCGCCGAGCCGCGCCTTGCGGGAGGTCACCACGATGAGCGTGCTGCCCTCGCCGCAGCCGACGATGCAGAGGTACCGGTCGTCCATCTCGACCAGTTGGCGGATGACACGACCGCCGTCGATCTCCCGGGATATCGCCTTCATCGTGGACGCGATGCCGGAGGCCGCGGCCGCCATGCGCTCGGCCTGGGGCTCGTCCAGCAGGTAGGCGCTGAGCTTGATGCCGTCGTTGGAGAGCAGCACCGCTCCCTGGACGCCGGCGATCCTGCTCAGGTTGTTGTCGAGGACGCTGTAGATCGCGTCGTTGGATGCCGCGGTGTTCGGTGAGGTGGTCATGGCTGATCCCGTCGGAGCTCTTCTTCCACTGTCTGGGTCCCCTGTTCGTAGTCCGCCCAGGCATCGGCCACCTCTTCGGGTGTCGCGGTGTCGGGCCGGACCACGCTTTCCTGCGCGCGGGGCTCGCGCAGCTGTTCGGCGATGTGCGTCTGCGGGACGCGCTCCGGGAGGGCCGGACGCGCCGCGGGTACGGGTACGGGTACAAGTGCGGGCGCGGGCGCGGACACGGCCGTGGCGACCGCCACGGGTGCCTTCGCACGGCGGCTCGGCAGCCCGGCGCTCGTGTGCACCACCGGCTCGGGCTCCGGGGCGGGTTCGGTGGCGGGGGCGGGCTCGGCGGCGGCCTCGCGCACCGCGGGCTCGCTCGACACGGAGGCGGCCGGGGCCCGGGTCGGGGCCGGGAGCAACTCCAGGACCCGGGGCTGCGGCTCGATCTCGCGCGGGGCCTGCGGGTCGGACGCCACCAGCAGTTGCCGGGGCAGGATCACCACCGCGGAGGTGCCCCCGTACACCGAACGGCGCAGGGTGACCGTCGCGCCGAGCTGGTCGGCGAGGTGCCCGACCACGAAAAGGCCGAGCCGGTGCGCGTTCTGCGCCAGCACGGAGTACGGCGGGGCCTCGTGCAGGCGCCCGTTCATCTCCTCGTAGCGCTCCGGGCTCACCCGCGGCCCGCGGTCCTCGATCTCGACCGACAGGCCGTCCGTCACCAGTTCGGCGCGGATGACCACCTTGGACTTCGGCGGGGAGAACCGGGTGGCGTTGTCCAGCAGCTCCGCGAGCAGGTGGCTGATCTGGCTGATCGCGCTCGGTTCCACGCTGGTCTCGTCCAGGGCCTGGCGCTCGATGCGCCGGAAGTCCTCGACCTCCGCCGCCGCTTCGCGCAGCAGGTCGGCGACGCGCATGGGCTCGGTGTGCGGGTCGGGGACCTCGCCGCCCGCCAGGATGAGGAGGTTCTCGATCTGCCGCCGCATGCCGACCGTCAGCTGGTCGGCCCGCATCAGCTCGGCGAGCAGCGCCTCGTCGTGGCCGAAGGTGTCCTGAAGGTCCTCGGTGAGGCTCAGCTGGCGGCTGACCAGGTTTCCGGTGCGCGAGGCGATACCGGAGGCGAAGAGACCGAATCCGTGCCGCTCGGCGGCGAGTCGGCGGTGTCCGTCGACGGAGACCTCGACGGCTCGGGCGAAGGCGTCGCTGATGCGTCCGACCTCGTCCCGGTCCCCGGTCACGGCCGGCAGGGCGTCCGGGTCCACGGACTGGCCGCGCTGGAGCCGGGCGACGACGTCGGGAAGGGTCTCCTCGGCGACGGTCACCGTGCGTTCGTGCAGGTCGTTCAGGCGGCGGAGCACCGACCGGGTGGTGAAGAAGACCACGACCACCACGGCGAGCAGCCCGCCGGCGCTGCCCCCGATCAGCCAGGCGACCTCGGTCTGCAGCTCCCCGGCCTTGGCCTCGCCGCGGGCGAGCACCGAGCGCGCCAGGTCGATGTTGAGCGTGGTCATCTGCACCGAGAAGTTGGCGTGCGCGGACGACCAGCCGCCGACCTCGGCGGGCAGCCTGATGCCCGTGACGATGTCCTTGTGGCCGGAGAGGACCGCGCTCTCGATGCGGGTCTTGGTCTGCCAGTCCGCGGAGCCCACGACCCGATCGTAGAACCGTTGGTCCCGGGCCGTCAGGTGCGGCACGATCAGCGCCTCGTGCAGGTACCGCTGGGCGCCCAGGGCGCTGACGAACTGGTCGTAGCCGACGAAGGTCAGTTCCCCGGACGGCCCGGCCAGGGCCAGGACGGTGTCCTCGCGCGCCACCATCTCGGTGGCCTGGAGCATCGACACCACGGGGCGGCTCGCCTGGGCGAGTTCGGCGTCCTCGGCGTGGCTGAACTCCTGCTGGTACACCTGGATGACCTTGCCGATCACCTCGGAGTAGTAGGCCAGCGTGCTGTCGGCGGCGCCGATGCGGGCATCGGCGCGCTGCCGGTACTCGGCCAGTTTCTCCAGTTGCCGGGTCACCTCGGAGAAGGACCGCGAGGGGTCGACCGCCAGTCGACGGAACTCGGCCGCGGCCAGGTCCGTCGCCTCGCGCCGGACGCGCAGTTCACCCTCGGAGTTGTCGCTGCCCGCCCATCGGGCGGCGGTCGCCGTCCGCTCGGCCTGCATGTCGACCATGAGCGTGTAGAGCGGGGCGCCGACCTGTTCGGCGGCCGCCACGTCGGACCGCAGCTTCTCCGACTGGGCCAGCAACCGCTGCGCGGTCACGGTCACTTGGGTTCCCATCGCGACGGTGGGGACCACGGCCAGCCAGATGAGCAGGGTGCGCAGACGCACGGTGCGTCGCCGACGGGTCGTCGACTGCCGTCGTATGCCTTCGGGTTCTGTGGGAGACATCGGTCCTCGCGAGCGGGGGACGGCGGGAGGCCGATCATAACCAGACATGGCGGAGTTTCGGATAGGTGTCTTCCGAGCCCGAAGCGTGCTAGTTCCGGGAAATCACCGCAGGCCAGAGATCGGATCGGAATCGAACCGCGACGTACTCGACACCAAGGCCGCCCCGCCCGGTTCCGGCCGCCGGTCAACCGGTGGAGGTCCCGCCCGCCCGATGGCAGGGTGAGGCGCAATCCGGCGCACCACGCCGAGCAACCGGTCCGCGAGTTGCACGCCTCGCTGGGGCTCGACAAACGCCCGGAGGACGGCGCCCGGCTGATCCGGGGAGGGAGGCCGGCCCCGAGCGTCCTCGTCGACGGACGCGCGGGGTACGCGAGAGCCCCGGAACCCGTCGGGGTCCGGGGCTCGTCGAGGCGGCTGGCGCGCGGCCCGGAGGCCGCGCGTGCGCGTCAGCTCTCCGTCGGGGACAGCCGCAGGGAGATGCTGTTGATGCAGTACCGCTGGTCCGTCGGGGTCGGGTAGCCCTCGCCCTCGAAGACGTGGCCCAGGTGGGAGCCGCACTTCGCGCAGCGGACCTCCGTGCGGACCATCCCGTGCGAGGTGTCCGCGATCAGCTCGACCGCGTCGGTGTCCTTCGGGTCGTAGAAGGACGGCCAGCCGCAGTGCGACTCGAACTTCTCCGACGAGCGGAACAGCTCGGACCCGCAGCCGCGGCAGGAGTAGACGCCCTCGGTCTTGGTGTCGGTGTATTCACCGCGGAAGGCCGGCTCGGTGCCCGCCAGGCGCAGTACCTGGTACTCGGACGGGGTCAGCTCCGCCTGCCACTGCTCGTCCGTCTTCTCGACCTCGTAGGACATGACTCTCCCGCTCCCTCGTACCTTCAGCTCGACAGCCGGGCGAGGATGGCCGGACCGAGGTCCGTGACGTCTCCCGCGCCCATGGTGAGAACGAGATCACCGGGCTTGGCCATTCCCGCGATGGCGTCGGCGACGGCCGCCTTGTCGTGCTCGGCGGTGACGTCGGCTCCCGCCGCCCGGGCGGCCGCGATGATGAGCTCGCTGGTGACGCCGGGGATCGGGTCCTCACGGGCCGGGTAGATGTCCAGGACCAGGGAGGCGTCGGCGAGGGCCAGCGACTCACCCATCTCCTTGCCGAGCTCCTGGGTGCGGGAGAAGAGGTGAGGCTGGAAGACGACCAGGATCCGGGAGTCGCCGGCGGCGCCGCGGATGGCCTCCAGGTCGGCGGTCATCTCGGTGGGGTGGTGCGCGTAGGAGTCGATCACCTGGACGCCCGCGGCCTCGCCCTTGAGCTGGAGGCGGCGCTTGACGCCGGTGTACTTGCCGAGCGCGCTCGCCAGGTTGTGCGCCGGGATGCCGAGCGCCACGCCCGCGGCGAGGGCCGCGACGGCGTTGTGGGCGTAGTGGCGGCCGGGGACCGAGACGGTGAAGGTGAGCATCCGGCCGTCCAGGATCACGGTGACCTCGCTGGTCAGGCCGCGCGGGGTGATCTTGGTGATGCGGGCGTCGGCGCCCTCCTCCTCGCCGTAGGTGACGACGGTGAGGCCCTCCTGGCCCGCGACGCGGCGGGCGATCTCGGCGGCGCCCTCCTGACCGTGGGCGACGACGAGGGTGCCGCCGGGCACGACCTTGCCGACGAAGGTCTCGAAGGACTCGTAGATCTCGTCGATGGAGGCGTAGTTCGCGTGGTGGTCGAGCTCCGCGTTGAGGATGATCGCGACCTGCGGGGTGTACTTGTGGAAGGTGCGGTCGCTCTCGTCGGCCTCGGCGACGAAGATGTCGCCCTCGCCGTGGTGCGCGTTGGAGCCGGGGGCGTCCAGGTCACCGCCGATGGCGTACGAGGGGTCCAGGCCCAGGGCCGAGAGGGACACCGCCAGCATCGAGGTGGTGGTGGTCTTGCCGTGCGTGCCGGCGACGGCGATCGGCCGCAGCCCGTCCATCAGGGCGGCCAGCGCGTCGGAGCGGTGCACGACGGGGATGCCCAGCTCGGCGGCGCGGGCCAGCTCCGGGTTGTCGGCGCGGATCGCGCTGGAGACGACCACGCAGGTGGAGTCGGCGGCGAGGTTGTCGGCCGCGTGTCCGCCGTGCACCGTGGCGCCGTGGGCGCGCAGCGCCTCGGCGGTCTCGGAGTCACCGCGGCTGTCGCTGCCGGCCACCTGCGCTCCGCGCTGGGCCAGGATCTTCGCGATGCCGGACATGCCGGCGCCGCCGATGCCGATGAAGTGGGGCCGTTCCATGGCGGTCGGCAGGCCGGGCTTCATTCAGGTCGCTCCAGGATCGTGTTTCTTGCGGGTGCGCGTGAGGCTCTGACTGGCCCCAAGCCTATTCGTTGTGGGCGAAGAGCTTGAGCACGGGAACGCCGACCTTGTGCCGGGCTCGCGAGGCCCAGTCCCGGTGGAAGAACTCCTCCACGAAGTGCGGGGCGGTCAGGACGATCACCTCGTCGGCCCCGTGCTCCTCCACGACGGACTTCAGCTTGTCGAGCGGGTGGTCCTCGACGAGCTGTCCGACGGCCTTGGCGCCCTTGGCGCGCAGCGCGTTCAGGGAGTGCGCGAGGGCGTGCGCGGCCGGGCCGAGGGCGGCCTCGCCCTCGGGCTCGTCACCCTCACGGATGGCCTCCGGAATCTCACCGAGCGCTACGTCGTCGATGGCGCGGAGCAGTCGGTCCTGGTCGCCCCGGGGTTGCATGAGGACGATGAAGGAGACCGCGTCGTCCCCGTGCAGGGTGGTGACGAAGTCCACGTCCACCGCGGTCAGCGGCTGCTCGATCATCAATACGCTCGTGAACACGGACGCCCTCTCCTTCATGGGCCGAGGCCGGCCGGCCGACCCCTGCGGAAACCATCCTGCCCCGCTGTCGCACGGGACCCTGCGCAGACATACCTGCCCAGTCATGTGGCCGGCGGAAGCCAAGCGGAACGACAAATTCCGCGTCTTGTCAGATCCGACGGTAGCTCGTGAAGAGGAACCCGGCCTCCTCCAGTACGCAGGCGGGCGCGAGCCGGTGCGGAACCGTGACGGAGGGGCCTCCGGCGATCCGCTGGGCGCCTCCCGCCACGAGCATCGGGGAGATCGTCAGGCACAGCTCGTCCAGTGCGTCGGCGGCCACGAACTGGCCCAGGAGCCGGGGCCCGCCCTCGGTGAGCTGGCGGCGCAGCCCGCGCGCGGCGAGCTCCCGGACCACCCGTGCGGGGTCCACGCCCACGCCGTCCCCCGCCACCACGACCTCGGCCCCGGCCCGCGCGGCCTCGGCCACCCGGTCGGCGGGCGCGGCGGCCCCGGTGACCACCAGGGTCGGCACCAGCGGGGAGGTGAACAGGGGAAGCGAGAAGTCCAGGTCCATGCCGGCGGTGACCACGGCGATGGCGGGCGCGGGGCCCTGTCCGGAGGCGGCGCGGCGGGCGGCGAAGGCCTCCCGGGCGCGCGCCGGACGGTAGCCCTCCTGGCGAACCGTTTCCGCGCCGACGACCACCACATCGGCCAGCGCCCGCAGGGTGCCGAAGATCCGCATGTCGCTCTCGCCGGAGATGGGCTGCGAGCGGCCGTCGTGCTGGGCGCCCCCGTCCAGGGTGGAGACCATGTTGGCCCGGAGCCAGTGGCCGTCCGCCTTCAGCGCGGGGTACGCGTAGGCGTCCGCCAGCTCGTCGAGCGACCACTCGCGGTCGTCCCGCTCCTGGGGCGAGGCTGATGTCTGATCGGTCACAGGGAACAGGCGTCGCATCGGTGCAGTGTGCCACGCCCCGTAGAGTTGAGAGCTGTGTCGACATCTCTCTCCACCTCCGGTTACACCTCCGGCCGGCCCCCCATAGCCGACGCGGGGCCCCAGGCCCTCTGCGCGCGCGAGCCGCGGGTGCCCGCCGAGCGGCTGGTGGCCGAGATGGTCCCGCCGCCGCGCTTCGACTCGGTGCGCTTCGACACGTACAACCCGGACCCGACCCAGCCCAGCCAGGCCGAGGCCGTCACCGTGCTGAGCGGTTTCGCCGCCGGTCTCGGCGGCGCGCACGCCAGCGGCGCCGGCAAGAAGCGCTGGTTCGCGAAGAAGCCGGCGGCCCCCACCGGGCCCCGCGGGGTCTACCTCGACGGCGGCTACGGCGTCGGCAAGACCCACCTGCTGGCCTCCCTGTGGCACGCCACCCCGGCCGAGCCCGCGCTCAAGGCCTTCGGCACCTTCGTGGAGCTCACCAACCTGGTCGGCGCGCTCGGCTTCCAGCAGACCGTGCAGACCCTGGGCGGACACCGGCTGCTGTGCATCGACGAGTTCGAGCTGGACGACCCGGGCGACACCGTCCTGGTGTCCTCCCTGCTCAGCCGCCTCGTCGAGCAGGGTGTGGCGCTGGCCGCCACCTCCAACACACTGCCCGGCAAGCTCGGCGAGGGCCGCTTCGCCGCCGCCGACTTCCTGCGCGAGATCCAGGGGCTGTCGGCGCACTTCCGGCCGCTGCGGATCGACGGCCAGGACTACCGCCACCGCGGTCTGCCCGAGGCCCCGGCGCCCTTCTCCGACGAGCAGGTCACCAAGGCGGCGTACGCGACCGAGGGCGCGAGCCTGGACGACTTCCCCGGCCTGCTCGAACACCTGGCCAGGGTGCACCCCAGCCGCTACGGCGCGCTGACCGACGGCCTCACGGCCGTCTGCCTGACCGGCGTCGGCCCGGTGCCGGACCAGTCGACGGCGCTGCGGCTGGTGGTCCTGGCCGACCGCCTGTACGACCGCGAGATCCCGGTGCTGGCCTCCGGTGTCCCCTTCGACAAGTTGTTCAGTGAGGACATGCTGAACGGCGGCTATCGGAAGAAGTACTTCCGCGCCATATCGCGGCTCACCGCCCTGGCGCGCGACGCGAAGCCCCTGGTCTCCCAGTAGGTTTGGGGACGCCGGGCTCTTTCGGGAGCCCGGCCGTTTCCCACATCTTCGAAGGGATCACCATGGCCACCACGCGTACCGCGCACACCGTCTGGGAAGGCAACCTGCTCAAGGGCGCCGGCACGGTCAGCCTCGACTCCTCGGGCCGGGGCTCGTTCGAGGTCTCCTGGCCCTCGCGCGCCGAGGCCGCGAACGGCAAGACCAGCCCGGAAGAGCTGATCGCCGCCGCGCACTCCAGCTGCTACTCGATGGCCCTCTCGCACGGCCTGGACGGCGCCGGCACCCCGCCCACCCGCCTGGAGACGAAGGCCGATGTGACCTTCCAGCCGGGCGAGGGCATCACCGGCATCCACCTGACGGTCCGCGCCGAGGTCCCCGGGCTGGACGCGGAGGGCTTCGCCGCCGCCGCCGAGGACGCCAAGAAGAACTGCCCGGTCAGCCAGGCCCTGACCGGTACGACGATCACCCTGAGCGCGGAGCTCGTCTGATCGTCCCGCTCCGGCGGGGGTGCGGGCCGCACGCGGCGGCCCGCACCCCCGTCAGGCGGTCGCCAGCTGCGGGATCAGGCGCAGCGCGTTGCCGTGGTAGATCCCCCGCAGCTGCTCCGGCGTGAAGGCCGGGTCGGCTTCCAGGGCGGGCAGCGCCAGGTCCGTGACCGTGTCGGCGGGGGCGGCGGGCCAGTCCGTGCCGAAGAGGATGTGGTCGGCCGGGACGTGCTCCAGCAGGGTCGCGGCGGGCGCCATGGGGCCTGCCGTGTCGTAGTAGAAGCGGCTCAGGTGGTCACGGACGGCGGCCGGCTCGACGCGCGGTTCGCAGAACCGCCCGAGGGCCTGCAGGCGCGTGGCGATGTACGGCAGGAAGCCACCGGCGTGCGGCAGGACGACGGAGATGTCCGGGAAGCGGTCCAGCGTCCTCCTGCTGATCATGTTCACGGCGGCGCGTGTCGTGTCCAGCAGGAAGTCGCACATGAAGTTCGGGATGCCCGGGACCGTCGACCCACCGGGCGGACCCGACGCACCGGGCCCGGACGGCGGGCCGGACGCACCGGGCGGGCCGGACATCGGACCGGACGGCGGACCCGACGCACGGGGCGGACCGGACGGCGGGCCGGACCCGGTGGGCGGACCGCACGGGCCGTCCGGAAGGTTGTGGGGGTGGGTGTCCACCACGGCGGAGAAGTCGTTCAGCTCGTGGAACAGCCGGTCGTAGGCGGGATCGCCGAGGTAGACGCCCCCGTAGTTGGCCGTCACGTTCACCCCGACGGCCCCGAGCTGCCCGAGCCCACGGCGTACGGCCCAGGAAGAGGCCTCCGCGTCGTCCAGGAAGAGCGGCACGTAGTACGAGAACCGTCCCGGATGGGACTGCGCCACCTCGATCATCGACTGCAGCGTGATGTTGACGGCTTCGCGCAGCTGCGCCGACGACCGGTAGCGCGCCGGCAGCATCGGCTTGAGGACGGCGGTCGTGATGCCCACGTCGTCCATGAAGCGGATCGCCGCCTCGGTGTCGAGCCGGGACCACGGGGGCAAGCGGTCCGGGTTGATCAGTTCGTGGTGCGCGGCCCAGTCGCGCCACTGCGGCGCGCAGAAGTGATGATGCATGTCGATCTTCGGTTGGACCGCGCGTGCCGCGTCCGTGCCCGGCGCGGAGGAACCCCGCGCGACCTGGATGACCTCGCTGGTGCCCACCGCGGCGATGCGCAGTTCGTCCGCCGGCGTCCCCAGGAGGCGCAGCGCGGAGGTACTCATGGAATCCGTCATGCCGATCCACCGCCCGTCGGGTCTGGGTTACCTACCGGAGGCCACGGACGCGAGGGACGCCTCGCCCGGGTCCGCGTCGGGTCGGACGGGGGCCGACTCCCGCTCCCGCGCCGGCTCCAGCACGAGCCGGAGGTGTTCGAGGCCCCGGAACGCCGGCACCGGCCCCTTGAGCCACGCCTTCCCGGTCTCCCGCGCGTCGGCGAGCTCCATGTCCGGGAACTCCCGCAGGAGGGTGGCGAGCGCGATCTCGAGTTCGAGCCGTGCCAGCGGCGCCCCCAGGCAGTAGTGGGTGCCGTGCCCGAAGCCCAGGTGCGTGCCCTGCAGGCCCTCGCGGGTCACGTCCAGCTCGTCGGGGAGGTCGAACTTCTCGGGGTCCCGGTTGGCCGAGGAGATCGCGATCTGCACGAGGGATCCCTCGGGGATCCGCGTACCCCGGATCTCGGCGTCCTGCGTCGCGTACCGGAAGGTCGAGGTCTCCACCGAGCCCTCGAAGCGCAGCATCTCCTCGACCGCCCGCGGGACGAGCGTGGGGTCCTCGCGCAGCAGGGCCGCCTGATCGGGGCGCAGCAGCAGGTTGAGGACGGAGTTGCCGATCTGGTAGGCGGTGGTCTTGTGGCCGGCGAAGAACAGCACCCACAGCGACGCGACCAGTTCGGGATCCTCCAGCTGTTCCTCCCCTTGGAGGAGGTCGCTGAGGAAGGAGTCCGACGGGTGCGCGCGCGTGTCCGCGATGAGCCGCTCCAACCGGTGCTGCAGGCGCTCCTCGGCCGCCTTCAACTCGGCCTTCCTGCTGGGGTCGAAGCGGGAGCGGGTCACCACCGCGAACTGCTCCAGGATCTCCGGGCGGTCCTCCTGCGGGATGCCCATCAGTTCGCACAGGACCGCGACGGGCAGCGGGAACGCGAACGAGGTCATGAGGTCGACCGTGCCCGCCGCTCGGCACTCGCGGAGGATCTGCTCGGCGATCTCGGTGATCCTCGGACGCATCTGCTCCACCCGTCGGGGGGTGAAGGCGCTCCGCAGGACGCGGCGCAGCCGAGTGTGCCGGGGCGGGTCGGAGAAGAGCACGTTGTCGTCGAGGGCGTCGAAGAAGCTGCCGTACACCGCGTGGTAGGTGTCGATGGCGCCGTGCATGTTCTTGCTGAACCGGGGGTCCGACAGCGCCTCGCGGGCGTCGTCGTGACGGGTGATGAGGTACGTGTCGATCCCGTGGGGAGGGGTCAGCCGGCACACCGGATCCCGCTCGCGCAGGGCGGCGTACATCGGATGGGGGCACTGCCGGTACTCCGGCGCGCCCCTGGACACGGCCGACACGATCTCGTGCAGCTCTCCGCCGCCGTCCGGTGCCGCATCCTGCTGCGCCATGGTCCGTACCCTCCGTCGCACTCGCCTGCTGGGGACAACACCGGTTCCCCGCGCGGGTACGTCGCGAAACGACGCCGTTCCCGTTCGAGTGAGCCGGCGGCGGCGGGTGCCGGGTCGGGTCGGGGTACGGGTCCGGGCGACCGTCAGCCGATCGGCGGTCGCCCGTCCGGGCCGAATCTGTGGCGGGCGCGGCGACCCGGGGAAGGGCTGCAGGTGCCCCAGCCAGCCCGTCACAAGGAGCCCGCGCATGGCCCGTAGTCTCGCCCTGGCCCTCACGGCAGCCGCCTCGCTCACCCTGGCGGCCGCCGCCGCTCCGCTCGCCGCCGCCGCTCCGCTCGCCGCCGCGGACCCGGGCCCCGGCCGGGCCCAGGGCGACCGGGCCCTCACGTACGCGGCGACCGCCAGGTATCAGGTCCACGCCAACGCCGTGGCGGACGGCTACAAGCCCGACCAGTACTGCGTCGTCGACAAGGCGGGTCCGGGCGCGCTCGGTTACCCGCACTTCAACCACAAGTACGACAACTCCCTCGACCCGAGGAAGCCCGCCGCGCTGTTCTACGAGGACGACGGGCGCGGCGGCAAACGGCTCGTGGCGGTCCAGTGGCTGCTCTACGACCGCGACCAGAAGCTGACGACGGACGACGACCGCCCCAGCATGTTCGGCATCCCCTTCAAGGGCCCCAAGGCCGGCAACTTCCCCGGTCAGCCCGTGCACTACGCCTTGCACATGTGGCTGTGGAAGAAGAACCCCGACGGCCTGTTCGAGACCTTCAACCGGGCGGTGACCTGCCTTCCGGGCACCACCCGCCCCAAGCCGTCGCTCTGATGCCGCGCCGGGAGCCGCCGATGTCCCTGTCCCGACGCAGCCTGCTCGCCGCGGGTGGGATCGCCTTCAGCGGTGCCCTCGGCGCCCTGTTCGCCGGTGGCGGCTCCCGGGCCGTCGCCGCCCGGGCCCCGCGGCCCCGGGCCCCCGGCAGCGGCCGGGGGTACGGGCCGCTGGTCGCCGATCCGCGCGGGCTGCTCGACCTGCCCGCGGGGTTCACGTACCGGGTGCTGTCCCGGGCCGGCGATCCGCTGCGCTCCGGCGAGGGCCCCGTACCCGCCAACTGCGACGGCATGGCGGCCTTCGGGGCCGACGGCGGCCGTGTACGCCTCGTCCGCAACCACGAGAACCGCACCACCGCCGCCCTGCGCGTCCCCGCGGTCCGGGGGCTGACCTACGATCCCGAGGCCCTCGGCGGCTGCACCGCCCTGGAGCTGGACGCGGCCGGGCGGGTCACCGGCGAGCGGGTCGCCCTCGCGGGCACCGCCGTCAACTGCGCGGGCGGCCGCACCCCCTGGAACACCTGGCTGAGCTGCGAGGAGACCGAGGACCGCGCGGGCACCTCCGGCTACACCCGCGACCACGGCTACGTCTTCGAGGTCGACCCGGCCGACCCGCACCGCTCGGGCGCGGTCCCGCTCACCGCGATGGGCCGCTTCGCGCACGAGGCCGTCGCCGTGGACCCGTACCGCGGGGTCGTCTACGAGACCGAGGACGCCTTCGTCCGGCCGTTCGGGCTGTTCTACCGGTTCCTGCCGGAGCGGCCGCTGGGCGGGCTCGGCTCGCTGCGCGCCGGGGGCCGACTGGAGGCCCTGCGGGTGCCGGGGCTCGCGGACCTGGCGGTGGTGGACGAGCCCGGGGCGGAGTTCCCGGTGGAGTGGGTGCCCGTACCCGACCCGTCGGCGGCCGGGACGCCGATCCGGCTCCAGGACTTCGGGCCCGGCGGGATCACCCACGCGCAGAAGCTGGAGGGCTGCTACTGGGGCGACGGCGGGGTGCACTTCGTGTCCAGCTTCGCGCGCAGCGGCGAGGGCGCGGCCGCCGACCACCACGGGCAGGTGTGGTTCCACGACCCGCGGCGCTCCACGATCCGCCTGGACGTGCGCTTCGGCCCGGCCGCCGACATCGCGCTGCCCGGGGACTCCCCCGACAACATCTGCCTGGCCCCGGACGGCGGACTGATGGTGTGCGAGGACGGCGGCGGCGCGCAGTACGTCTTCGGGGTGACGGAGGGCGGTGAGGTCTACCCGATGGCCCGCAACGCCGAGGACATCGGAGGCCCCGGGGCCCCGGAGTGGGGGGAGTTCGCCGGGGTCACCTTCTCCCCCGACGGGCGGACGATGTTCGTGAACGCCTACGCGCCGGGGACGACGTTCGCGGTGACGGGGCCCTGGCACTGATCTCGCGCTCCCGTTCGGTCTGCTGGAAGATCGGACGGAACCGACGGGATTGGGGTGGTCAGCGATGGCCGGGAAGCAGAACGAGAAGCGGAAATCGGCGAAGTCGTCCGAGAAGCGGCTGGAGAAGCCGGCCAAGCGGGCGAAGCAGGAGAAGCAGGAGACGCGGGAGAAGTCCGCCGAGCCCGCGAAGAGCGCGAAGAACACCAAGCCGACGAAGGACGCCGAGCCCGGGAAATCGGAGAAGTCCGGGAAGTCCGGGAAGCGGTCCGCCGCCGAGGGCTTCGGGGCCCGCCCGCTGCGGGAGCTGCTGCGCGTCACCCCGGGCGAGCGGCCGGACCTCGGCGGCATCGACCCCTCCGCGACCCCCGGCGGCCCCGTCGACAAGGCGGCCGGAGTGGCCGCCACCGCTCTGCTGGCGCAGCCGCTCGGCTCCCTCCAGGAGCGGCTGTACGCGGCGAGCACCGCCGGCGACCGCCGCCGGGTGCTGCTGATCCTCCAAGGCATGGACACCAGCGGCAAGGGCGGCACCCTCAAGCACGTGATCGGCCTGTTCAACCCTTCCGGCTGCCGGATCAAGGCCTTCAAGGCACCCACCGAGGAAGAGCTGGGCCACCCCTTCCTGTGGCGGATCAAGCAGGAGCTCCCCCGGCCGGGCGAGATCGGCATCTTCGACCGTTCCCACTACGAGGACGTGCTCATCGCCCGGGTCCGCGAGCTGGTGCCGCGCAACCGGGTACGCGCCCGGTACGCCCAGATCAACCGGTTCGAGAAGGCCCTCGCGGACGACGGCGTGAGCGTGGTGAAGGTCTTCCTGCACATCGGCTACGAGGAGCAGCGGGCCCGGCTCCTGCAGCGGCTGGACAACCCGGACAAGCACTGGAAGTTCAACGTGGGCGACATCGAGGAGCGCACCGTGTGGCCCGCGTACCAGGAGGCGTACGAGGTGGCGCTGGAGCGCTGCTCCACCGACGAGGCGCCCTGGTACGTGGTGCCCGCGGACCGCAAGTGGTACCGCAACTGGGCGATCAGCACACTGCTGCGGGAGCACCTGGAGGACATCGATCCGCAGTATCCGAAGGGGGAGTTCGATGTCGAGGAGTGCCGCAGGAGGCTGCTGGCGAGCTGAGTTCCGCCCGACCGCCTGTCGTTCATTCTTCTGATCAGTTAGTCATATATTTTACGTACGTGACCAATTCCGTACGCAAAGTAGCTGCCGCAGCTGCCACAGCGGTGCTCGGCGCCGCGCTCGCGGGATGCGGGGGCGGCGCCGGCGCGCCGGACGCCGGCCGCGAGGCCCGTATGGGCACCCCCGCCGCCTCGGCCTCCGCCTCCACCTCGGCGTCCGCCGCCGGAGCGCCCGCCGCGTCCCCGCAGGCCGGTGCACCCGCCAAGCCCCCGACCATGGCGCCCGGCCCGAACGGCTTGACCCCCGTCTTCGAACGGGCGAAGCAGCGGACGGACAAGACCGTGGCGCTGACCTTCGACGCCGACATGACCTCCGATCAGGGGCCGCGCGCCGCGGACGGGGAGCACTTCGACAACCCCGCGCTGATCTCGACCCTGCGCACCCTCAAGGTGCCGTCGACGATCTTCATGACGGGCCGCTGGGCCGAGGAGTACCCGGACCAGGCCAAGTCGATCGGCACCGACCCGAACTTCGAGATCGCGAACCACTCGTACAGCCACCATGCCTTCACGTCCCCCTGCTACGGGCTGCCGGCACTCGACGGCGCGGCCGCCCGCGCCGATGTCGACCGGGCCTTCGCCGCCTTCAAGCAGGCGGGCGCCGTCAACACCGTCCCGTACTTCCGCTTCCCCGGCGGCTGCTACGACGACCAGGCGCTGCGAGCCCTGTCCACGGCCAAGGTCACGGCCGTCCAGTGGGACGTGGTCAGCGGGGACGCCTTCGCAAAGGACCCGGTCGCCGTCGCCGAGCAGGTGCTCGACGGCGTGAAGCCCGGCTCGGTGGTGGTCATGCACTGCACGCGCAGCGCGGCCCCGGTCACGGAGGAGGCCGTCCGCCGGATCGTCCCGGAACTACGCAAGCGCGGCTACCGGTTCGTGAAGGTCTCCGAACTGATCGGCAAGTAGCAGGGACGCACCCTCGGGCCTAGCCCGAGCAGGCGGTGCGCTGGGCCTCCTGCCACTCGCACACGGGGCAGAGCACCACGCCCGGGGTGGCGACCCCGTACTCGGTGGGCTTGCCGCACTGCAGGCAGTCCGCGTAGGGCGGTCCCGCCACCCGGCCGTCCGGGACGGGTGCGGCGGGTGCGGGGCAGTACGACGGGGTCTCGTCCGACCGGTCCATGCGGACGAGCCTACCGGTCGACGGCTCTCGGCCACGTGGTGCGCGAGTACTGGTAGGAAACTTTCCTTCCTGTTAGTGTCCCGGGCGGCGGCTTGGCGCGGTGCCCACCCCCACGGGCATGACGCGCTCAGTGAGAGCTCTGACCCGGCCGCCGTGGCGCCGCCCCCGCGCGTCCGCGGGCGGGTGCGGCGTCCCGCGCCAGTGTCCAGCTCTCGCCGCCCCTCAAGGCAGGGAGTTCCAGGTATGCGCCTGAACGCCTCCGCTCAACCCCCTCTGTTACGCGGCAGACTCCGCACCCTCCTCCTCACCGGCCTCACCGGCCTCGCCGCACTCACGCTCGTCGGCGGGCTCCTCCTGGCCTGGCCCGGCCGGGCCGGGGCCGCCGCCGACCCCCTCATATCCCGCGGGAAGCCCGCCACCGCCTCCTCCACCGAGTCCTCCTCGCTGGGCGCCAGGAACGCCTTCGACGGCGACCCCGCCACCCGCTGGGCCAGCGCCGAGGGCAAGGACCCGCAGTGGATCCGGGTCGACCTCGGCGCCGGGGCCACCGTCTCGCGGGTCCGGCTCACCTGGGAGGCCGCCTACGCCAAGGCGTACCGCGTCGAGGTCTCCGCCGACGGCGCCGCCTGGACCCCGATCGCCGTCGAGAGCGCCGGCAACGGCGGCGTCGACGACTGGACCGGTCTGTCCGGCAAGGGCCGCTACCTGCGGGTCCAGGGCACCGCGCGCGGCACCTCGTACGGCTACTCGCTCTTCGAGGCCGAGGTGTACGGAACCGTCGGGGACGGGCCGCCGCCGGGCGGCTCCTTCACGGTCGTCGCGGCGGGCGACATCGCCGCGCAGTGCACGGCGTCCGACAGCGGCTGCGCGCACCCGAAGACGGCCGCGCTCGCGCAGCGCATCGACCCGAAGTTCTATCTGACGATGGGCGACAACCAGTACGACGACGCCCGGCTGTCCGACTACCGCGCCTACTACGACAAGAGCTGGGGCGCCTTCAAGGCCAAGACCCGCCCGGTCCCCGGCAACCACGAGACGTACGACCCGGCCGGCCCGCTCGCCGGGTACAAGTCGTACTTCGGCAGCATCGCCTACCCGCAGGGCAAGAGCTACTACAGCTTCGACGAGGGCAACTGGCACTTCGTCGCCCTCGACTCCAACTCCTTCGACAAGGCAGCCCAGATCGACTGGCTGAAGGCCGACCTCGCCTCCAACACCAGGCCGTGCGTGGCCGCCTACTGGCACCACCCGCTGTACTCCTCCGGCGGACACGGCAACGACCCCGTCTCCAAACCGGTCTGGAAGATCCTCTACGCCGCCAAGGCCGACCTGGTCCTGAACGGGCACGACCACCACTACGAACGGTTCGCCCCGCAGGACCCCGAGGGCCGGGCGACGGCCGACGGGATCGTGGAGATCGTCGGCGGGATGGGCGGCGCCGAGCCCTATCCGATCGAGGAGGTCCAGCCCAACAGCCAGAAGCGGATCAGCGGACCGTACGGCGTGGTGAAGCTGGACTTCACCGACTCCGGCTACGGATGGACCTACGTGGCCACCGACGGCCAGGTCAAGGACACGAGCCCGAAGTACAGCTGCCACTGATGTACCTGGCCGCCAACGGCCGCCCGGACGCGCCGCCCCGACCCCCAGGGGTCCGGCGGCGCGTCCCCGCCGCCGTCCTCGCGCTCGGCACGGTCAGTCTCGTCACCGACATCTCATCCGAGATGGTCACGGCGGTGCTGCCCCTCTACCTCGTCCTGGGCCTGGGCCTGACCCCCCTCCAGTTCGGCTTCCTGGACGGGATGTTCAACGGGGCCACGGCCCTCGTACGGCTGCTCGGCGGGCGGCTCGCCGACCGGGGCGGCCACCACAAGCGGGTCGCCGGGGCCGGCTACCTGCTCTCCGCACTCTCCCGGCTCGGGCTGCTGCTCGCAGGCGGCGCCACCGCCGGGATCGCCGCCGCGCTCGCCGCCGACCGGCTGGGCAAGGGCGTCCGAACCGCCCCGCGCGACGCCCTCATCTCGCTCAGCGGGCCCCCCGAGAGCCTCGGCCGTTCCTTCGGCGTGCACCGCGCCATGGACACCACGGGCGCCCTGCTGGGGCCTCTCGCCGCGTTCGCCGTGCTGTGGGCGACCGCCGACGCCTACGACGCGGTGTTCGCCGTCAGTTTCTCCATCGGCCTGCTCGGCGTGCTGCTGCTCGTCGCGTACGTCCCGGCGGCGCCCGGACCGGCGGCGCCCGGGCCTGCCCCGGCCCCGGCTCCCCCGCCGCGGCGTCCCGTCCTGCGCGACCCCGTGTTCCGCCGGGTGCTGTACGCCTCGGCCCTGCTCGGCGCCACCACCATCGGCGACGCCTTCCTCTACCTGCTGCTCCTGCGCGAACTCGACCTGCCGCCCGCCCTGTTCACACTGCTGCCGCTCGGGGCCGCCGCCGTCTACCTGCTGCTCGCCGTCCCCGCGGGCCGGCTCGCCGACCGGACCGGCCGCCGGACGGCCTTCCTGCTCGGGCACTGCGCCCTGCTCGGCGCCTACGCCCTGCTGCTCGCCCCCGTCCGCGTGCCGACCGTCGTGGGGGTGCTCGCCCTGCTGGGGATCTTCTACGCGGCCACCGACGGGGTGCTGATGGCGCTCGCCGCTCCCGCGCTGCCCGCGGCCGGCCGGGCGGGCGGGCTCGCGGTCCTGCAGACCGGCCAGGCGCTGGCCCGGCTGCTGGGCGCCGCCGGCTTCGGGGCGGCGTGGACCCTCTGGGGGCAGCGGCCCGCCCTCTGGGCCGCGGCCCTCGCGCTGGCCGGGGCGCTCGCGGCCGCCTCTCGGATCCTGCCCGCCGCTCCGGCCGCGCCCGCCGCTCCCCAGGAGGTCCCGTGAATCCCCCGTCCCGCCGGCTGCGCCTGGCCTTGGTCGTCACCGCGGTGCTGCTGCTGGCGGGCGGCTCGCTGGGCTACGTCCTGCACGCGCGGCACCGCGAACGGCCGCCCGCACAGCAGGCCGACGCCTCGTTCGGCGCCCTGGAGCCGGGCCTCTACTTCCGGGACACGGCCGGCGGGCGGATCGCGCGCCAAGGCGGCCCGGGCCTCCCGCGGGTGACCGGCGGCCCGTCCTGCGACCGCTTCCACACCGCCGGGGGCCATGCCCTGTGCCTGCGCAAGCTGCCGGGGGTGCCGGCGCGTACGGAGGCCCTCGTACTCGACCGACGCCTGCGGGAGGTCCGCAAGGTGACCGTGCCCGGCATCCCGAACCGGGCCCGCGTCTCGGCCTCGGGCCAGATCCTGTCCTGGACCACCTTCACGACCGGCGACTCCTACAACACGGCCGCGTTCTCCACCCGGACGGCGATCCTGGACCTGCGCACCGGCTATCTGGTCAAGTCGATCGAGCAGATCCCGCTGACCCTCGACGGGGCCCGGCACCACGACTCCGACGTCAACTACTGGGGCGTGACCTTCGCCGCCGACGACAACCGCTTCTACGCCACCGTCTCCACCCGGGGCGCCACCCACCTCGTCGAGGGCGATCTGCGCGCCTGGTCGGCGAAGGCGCTGCGGGAGAACGCCGAATGCCCCTCCCTGTCACCGGACGGCGCCCGCGTCGCCTTCAAGAAGAAGGTCTCCGACGATCCCCGGGCACCGTGGCGGTTGTACGTCCTCGACCTGGCGACGATGCGCGAACACCCACTGGCCGAGCCGCACAGCGTCGACGACCAGGCCGCGTGGCTGGACGACGCGACCCTCGCCTACGCCCTACCGGGCCAGGACGGCCGCGCGAGCGACATCTGGTCCACCCCGGCGGACGGCACGGGCGAACCCGCCCTCCTCGTCCCGGGCGGCTCCTCCCCCGCCGACGTGGACTGAGGGGTGCCGCGCCGCTTGTCGGCACGACACCCCTCGCAGTCCTGGCCTTACCTCATGACGGGGGTGTTCGGGAGGAGCGAGAACCCGCTGCCGCACGCCGCCACGATGTTCGACGGCGTGAACGCCGTGCTGCTGGTGGTACACACGGCCTCATGCTGTGCCCCGTTCTCGGTCAGCAGCGTGACGACGAGGCGACCCACCGCAGCCTCGGTGACCGAGGTCGCGGTGCCGATGACGCACGTCGGCGCGCCGGCGAGAGCACCGAGGTTGATCCACACGCCCGGGGTCCGGCTGTCGTTGAGGAACGAGTTCCCCTGCGCGTCGCTCGCGACGCGGAAGACCACGCCGCTCAAGGCGACGAAGTCCGGAGCGGCAGAGCTGACGTCGCGTGCGCCGCACTTCTTGCCCGCCACCATGGAACTACTGGGATCCATGGTGCTTCCCGGGCCGTCGTCGGCGACCGCGGACGGGGCCATGAGCGTCCCGAGCAGGACCGCTCCCGATACGGCCGACATGCCCCGCGCAGCCCAAGCCAGCTTCTTCATGTGCTTCCTTTCCTGGAGGGGAGGCCCTCCGTCGTACACACGGAGCGGCCACATCTACGGGAACGGACATCCCCGCCCACGAACGGACATTCACCGAAAGTTACATATCATCACTCTTCGGAGTCGCGAGAGGCCTCGAATGGCGGCCGCCTGCCTAGCTCCGCCGCGCGGCGACCAGGCAGGCCGCCGCGCCCGCCCCGGCGGCCAGCAGGAGCGCGCCCGCCAGGGCCGTGAGCGGTAGGGGTACCGGCCCCGAGCGGCCCGCCGTGACCAGGGCGGACACCGCGCCGCGGGCCGGCGAGACCGCGAGGATCAGGGCGAGCAGGGAGCCGAGGGTCGCCGCGAGAATCCCGTGGCCCCGGCGTCGGACCAGGGGCCGGCTGCACAGGGCTCCCACGGCCGCGCCGGTCAGCGCGCAGGCCGCCACCGCGAGGGCCCCGGCGAGGGCGGCCCGGCCGGGGTCCGTGCCGGACCGGTCGCCGGTCAGCAGGGCCACGGCGGCGGCCGCGGCTCCGGCGAGCAGCGCCCCGGTCGACGCGGTGAGCAGGGCCGCCGCGTGGACACGTACGGGACCGGCGGCGGCCGCCGTGCAGGCGCGGGCCGCGTCGGGTTCGACGCTCACGCAGATCCGGACCAGCCATGCGGCGGCCGGGACCAGACCGGCGGCCACGAGCCCGAGGGAGTCCGCCACCGGGTCGCCGGGCCGGATGCCGACGGCCACGAGGGCGGCGTAGGCGATCAGGGGCGCGAGCCAGCGCTGGGAGCGCAGCAGCAGGGCGCCTTGGTAGCGGAGCAGGGCGGTCACGGGAGTTCCTCCACGGCGCGGATGTGCCAGGGCGGCCGGGCGGTGAGCAGGTCGTACAGGACCACGTCGGAGCGTTCGGCGTCGACGGTGAGCAGCACTCCGCCGCCGGGTGCCGGCGAAGCGGGGAGGTCCGGTGGCGGTGCGCATCCGGGCGGGCCGACGGCGTGGATCCGCACCCGGGGCCCGGCCGCCGCCGACACCGCTACGAGCGCCCCGCCTTCGAGCCGGTGGTGGGCGACGGCCGCGCCCGCGAGACGCCGGGGGTCGTGGTCGACGAACACCACCGTCCCTCCGGCGGCGGTGCGTTCGAGGACGGCCCGGTCCAGTTCCGCCCGGGCGGACGCGTCGAGACCGGTCCACGCCTCGTCGAGAACGAGCAGCCCCGGCTCCGCGAGCAGGGCCTGTGCGACGGCGACCTTCTGGCTGCTGCCCTTGGACAGCTCGGCCATCGGGGTGCGGGCGTACGCGGCGGCGCCGAACCGCTCCAGCCCGTCGGCGGCGCGGCGCGCCGCCTCGGCGCTCGGGAGGCCGTGCACCCGCCCCAGGTGGGTCAGGTAGTCGGCGGCCGTGAGCGGCAGCGCCGCCGGGAAGCGTTCGGGTACGTAGCCGGTGCGCGGCGGGCGGCCGGCGACCCGCCCCTCGGTCGGGGCCTCGATCCCGGCGACGAGCCGCAGCAGGGTGGACTTGCCGCCGCCGTTGCCACCTTCGACGCGGACGAGGGCGCCGCGCGGGAGTTCGAGTGTGATCCCGCGCAGCACCCAGGGCCGGCGCCGTCCGTAGCGGCGGCCCACGGCCGTCAGGTTCAATGCGCGGTCGCCGTCTCGACGGCCTCGCTCGGGCGGACGATGACGAAGCCCTCGCCGCTCAGCTTCAGCTGGACGGCCTCGCCGGAGCCGCCCCGGATCATCGAGCCGACCGACTGGGAGCGGTGCAGGCCGGTCTCCAGCTGGGCGCTCCAGCCGACCACCGCGTCCGTGTCCACGTGGACGGGTGCCTGGGCGGTGACCGGGATGATGATCGGGTGGCCGTCGCAGACGACGGCGAGCTTGCCGGTGCCGGTGAAGAGGCTGTTGAAGAGTCCGCCGCCGGTCATGCCGGCGCCCTTCACCATCTTGATCTCGTAGGACAGGGTCGGGTCGAAGCAGAGCACGTTGCGGCCGTTGATGGTGAGGGCGTCACCCGGCTCGAAGTCGATGATGAAGCAGTTGCCCGCCCGGTGCGCGAACCAGGCCTCGCCCTGGCCTCGTACGGACATGAGCGCGAGGCCCTCGCCCGTCACGGCGCGCTTGAGCATGCCGCCTATGCCCTGTCCCTTGCGCTCGAACTGGAGGTTGCCGCGGAAGGCGACCATCGAGCCCTGGCGGGCCAGCATCTCACCGTTGACGGTGTACTTCACGGACTTGGCGTTCTGCAGGGTCATGCCCGGGGCGACGGCGGGCCGGGCGAGGTTCTCGGACGCGAAAAGATCACTCTTCATGGCTTCGATCCTCACCCGGGCCGACCACCCGGGGCATCAGCCTGAAGGCGGAGGCCGGCATCCTTGGCGGGATGAGCAGCCAGCACACCGACGACATCTCCGGCCGCCCCGCGGTCGGGGCGGACAGCCCCTTCCGCCAGGAGCACGTACTGCGCGACGAGGCACCGCAGTTCGTGCTGCCGCTGGTGGTGCGGATCGAGAAGGCCGAACCGCCCGCCCGGACGGACGCCCTGGAGACGGCGGCGCGCGCCGTACTGGTCCTGCTCACCGACGAGCGGGCGCACGGCGAGGGCGAATGGGCCCAGGCCGTCCGCGACTGGCAGGACGCCCGGATCCGCAAGGTGGTCCGGCGGGCGCGCGGGGCGGAGTGGCGCAAGGCCGAGACCCTGCCGGGCGTCACGGTGGCGGGGGACGGCGCGCTGGTGCGGGTCTTCCCGCCGGTGCCCCTCGACGGGTGGCCCAAGGAGCTGGCCAAGCTCCAGGTGTCGGGCACCGATCTGGACGACCCGGAGCCGGTCGCCGCCACCGTGGAGCAGGGGCTGCCGGTGCTGTGGCTCAACCCCGGCCTCGACATGTCGGCCGGCAAGGCCATGGCCCAGGTCGGGCACGCGGCGCAGCTGGCGTGGTGGGAGCTGACCGGGGCGGAGCGGGCCGCCTGGCAGGACTCCGGTTTCCGGCTGGCGGTACGGACGGCCCCGCGCGAGCGGTGGGCCGAGCTGAGCGGGAGCGGGCTGCCGGTGGTCCGGGACGCCGGGTTCACCGAGATCGCACCGGGCAGCGCGACGGTGGTCGCCGACCATCCGGCGCTGCGGGCCCGGCCCTGAGGGGCGAACTCCGAGGGGTGGGCTCCGCCGGGTCGAGCTCCGCGGGGCGGGCTCCGACGAGGTTCCCCGGCCGGTGGGAACCTCAAATGTTCCTCTGAACGTCCCCTCCAGCGATTGGCGCGACTCCGTCGGGGCCATGACACCGGCACACGGTACGACGAGAGGGGGCGAGGGGACATGAAGCCCATGGCACACCTGGGGGTGGGCATCGGCTGGCGGCCGGAGATCGCGGACGCCGTCGAGCGGCTTTCCGGCCTGGACTGGGTCGAGGTGGTGGCCGAGAACGTATGTCCGGGCCACCTGCCCGAGTCCCTGCTGCGACTGCGCGAGCGGGGCACGCGCGTGGTGCCGCACGGGGTCTCGCTCGGCCTCGGCGGCGCGGACCGCCCCGATGCGGCGAAGCTGGCGGCGCTCGGCGAGCGGGCGGTGGCGCTGGGGGCGCCGCTCGTCACCGAGCACATCGCCTTCGTACGGACCTCCTCGCCGGTGCTGGAGGCAGGGCATCTGCTGCCGGTACCGCGCACCCGCGACGCGCTGGACGTGCTGTGCGAGAACGTGCGGATCGCGCAGGACGCCCTGCCGGTCCCCCTCGCCCTGGAGAACATCGCCGCGTTGTTCGCGTGGCCGGGCGAGGAGCTGACGGAAGGGCAGTTCCTCACGGAGCTGGTCGAGCGGACCGGTGTCCGGCTGCTCATCGACGTGGCCAACCTGCACACCAACCGGGTCAACCGGGGCGAGGACCCGGCCGTCGTGCTGGACGCCATCCCGCTGGAGGCACTGGCGTACGTGCACGTGGCGGGCGGGATCGAGCGGGCCGGCGTCTGGCACGACACCCACGCGCACCCGGTCCCGCCGGTGGTCCTCGACCTGCTGGCCGAGCTGCGCTCGCGGGTGGAGCCGGCGGGCGTCCTGCTGGAGCGGGACGACGACTTCCCCTCGGAGGCCGAGCTCGCGGGCGAGCTGGCCGCGATCCGCGCCGTGGTGACGGCCGGACCGGCCGCGCCCGCGGCCCCGATCACCGCCGGGTCCGCGGACGCGGCGCGCACCGAGCCGGACCCGATCGCCGAGCCGGACCCGGTCGCGGAGCTGGATCCGGTCGCGGAGTCGGGCCCCGTCGCGGAGTCGACCCGGACCCGGGTGGCGCTCGTCCAGGCCGCGCTGCTGTCGGCGCTGGTGGCCGGCACCCCCGTACCCGAGGGCTTCGACCGCCGGCGCATCCGGGTGCAGGCCCGGGCCCTGGCCGCCAAGCGGGCCGACGTGGTCGCGAAGGTGGCTCCCGAGCTGCCCGTGATCCTGGGCGGCCCGGACCCGTACCGTGAGGCCTTCCTCTCCTACGCCAAGGACCGCCCGATGACCTCCGGATACCGTCGGGACGCGCTGGACTTCGCCGAGGACCTGCTGATCCGGGACCTGCCGGCCGATCCGGCCGCCCGGCGTCGGCTCACCCTCTGGTGGCGGGACCGGGCCGGGGCCAAACCGCCCCGCCGGATCGTGCGCTGGGCCCGGACGCTGTCGGGGAGAGCCGCATGAACCTCCTCGCCGTGGCGATCTGGATCGCCGTCTTCCTCTCCTCCGTCCTGCTGATGGTCAGGCTTCGCGGCGCCCGGTCCGCGCCCGCGGGACCCCCGCCCGTGCTGCACGACCTGTCCGAGGCCGCCTTCCTGGTGGGCGGCCCCGGCACCGTCGTGGACGCCGCGCTCGTCTCCATGCTCGGCGACGGCCGGCTGGTGGCCGGCGGCCCGGGCATCGTCCAGGTACGCCCCGGGGCACGGGCCGTCGACCCCGCCGAGCGGGCCGTCCTCCAGGCCCACCGGGCGGCGCCTTCGGGATGGCTCTACCAGGTGCGCTACGGCGCCATGTGCGACCCGGCCGTGCAGGAGATCGGGGGCGCGCTGGCCGACCGCGGGCTGATCACCCCGCCCGGATCCGGGCTGCGCCGCGTGCGCCGCCACGGGCTGATCCAGGCCGTGGTGTGCGCGCTGCTGCTGTTCCCGGTGTCGCTGGTGCTGACCGTCGTGGCGCTCGCCCTCGATTCCGGTTCCGGGGTTCCGTTCATCGGGAAGGTGGCGGTCGTCCTGGTGGGCGGCATCGTGGTCGGCCTGGTCTGCGCGGCCCGTGCCAAGAGCCGGGTCACCAAGGCCGGGGCGCGGGCGCTGCGCGCGATCCGCTCCGCCCACCTGAACGACCGGGCCCCGCACGTGCAGACGGCGCTGTTCGGGCTCCGGGGTCTGCGGGACCCGTATCTGCGGCAGCAGTTGGTGCCCGCGGTGCGCGGCACCCGGCTGGCCGCGGCCCAGTCGCACACCCGCTCCACCCGCTCCCACAGCACGGACAGCTCCTCTCAGTGGTCGGGGGCCGAGGTGCTGCCGATCGTCTGGTGCGCCGGGAGCGACGGTGGTGGTGGCGGTTCCAGTTGCGGCAGTGGTTCGGGCTGCGGGTCCTCGGGCGGCGGCTCCGGCTGCGGTGGTTCGTCCGGCTCCGGCTGCGGCGGCTCGTCCGGTTCCAGCTGCGGCAGTTCCTCCAGCTCCAGTTGCGGCAGTTCGTCGAGTTGCGGCAGTTCGTCCAGTTCCAGCTGCGGCAGCAGTTCCTGACCGCCGGGCGTACGGCAACCGGGGTCGGAATCCGCGGCAACGGGGCCATCGGCGCCGACACCCGCCGGTGATCCTTTACAAGGACGGCGCCCCGACCTCTCATCTGTTCATCGGAGGAGAGGAAGGGGCCGCCATGCGGACGGGACTCGCGGGTCGGGCGGCGGCCGGGGCGGCGCTCTCCGTCCTTCTCTGCGTTCCGGCCCATGCCGCGCGGCCGAGCCCGCCCGGCCCCACCGGCGATACCGACGGGACGGCCACCGAGGCCGCCGCGGGCGCCGCCCTCGTCGCCCGCCGCGCGGCGGCCCGGGCCACGGCCGAAGGCAGCGGCGGCCTCGACTTCCGCCGCTGCCCCGACGCCGAGGAACTGCCCGCCCCGGTCCGGTGCGCGACCCTGCGCGTCCCGCTCGACTACGCCCGCCCCGACGGTCCGCAGATCTCCCTCACCGTCAGCAAGGTCGCCGCGACCGGCGCCCGCGGCGCCGTCCGTCAGGGCGCGCTCGTCCACAACCCGGGCGGCCCCGGAGCCTCCGGCATGTACTTCCCGCTGCTCGCCGACCTCCCCGGTTGGGAGCGGATCGCCGCCGCCTACGACCTGGTCGGCTACGCCCCGCGCGGCGTGGGCCGCTCCGCCCCGCTCTCCTGCCAGGACCCCGCCCGGGGGGCCAAGGGTCCCACCCAGGTCCCGGCCGACCCCTCGCCCGTGTACAAGACGCAGCGTCTGGCGGCCGCCCGGGCCTACGCCCGCGGCTGCGCGCGGCGGGCCGGCGCGGCCCTGCCGCACTACACGACGCTCAACAACGCCCGCGATCTGGACGTCCTGCGGGCCGCGCTCGGTGAGCGGAAGCTGAGTTTCATGGGCGCCTCGTACGGCACCTACCTCGGCGCCGTCTACGCCACCCTGCATCCGGGGCGCGTAGGACGGATGGTCCTGGACTCGGCGGTCGACCCCGACCCGCGCCGCGTCTGGTACCGCAACAACCTCGACCAGTCGGCCGGCTTCGAGCGCCGCTGGTACGACTTCCGCGCCTGGGCGGCCCGGCACCACGCCACGTACGGCCTCGGCGCCACCCCGGCGGCGGTGCAGGCGAGCTATGCGCGCGTGCGGGACGCGGTGGCCCGTACTCCGGCGGGCGGGGTCGTCGGCACCGGCGAACTGCGGGCCGCCTACCTCCAGGCCGTGTACTACGACGACGTGTGGCCGGACCGGGCGGCGGCCCTCGCGGCCTTCCTGCGCGGCGATCCCGCGCGACTGACCGCCCAGGCAGCCCCGGACCCCCGGACGGCGGCCGAGGCGGAGAACGCGACGGCGGTGTACACGGCGGTGTTGTGCAACGACGCCTCCTGGCCCGCGGACTGGGAGACCTGGGACCGCGACCACACCGAGCTGGCGCGCGAAGCCCCGTTCGAGACCTGGGCCAATGCCTTCCTGAACCTCCCGTGCGCCTCCTGGCCGGTACGGGAGCGGCAGCGGCCGGTGGCGGTCGGGGCGCAGCCGGAGCGGCTGCCCGGGACCCTGGTGGTCGCGGCGGAGCGGGACGGGGCGACGCCGTACCCGGGCGCGCTGGAACTGCAGCGGCGGCTCGGCGCGGGGGCTTCGCTGGTGACGGAGACGGGGGCCGGCTCCCACGGAGTGGTCGGCGGCCGCAACGGCTGCGTCGACCGTCACGTGGAGCGGTATCTGCTGACGGGCGCCACCCCCGGGTGGCGTGTCACGTGTGCGCCGCATCCGGAGCCCGCACCGGTGTCGCTGGACGACCGGGCAGCGAGCACCCACAGGGCACTGCTGCCGCCTGTCGTCTGAACTTCCGGGCGGGATCTCCGGCTGCGTCGTTTCGGGGGCAGGGGCCGTCTTCCGGACCAGCCTCCCGATCCACCGGAGGAACTCACCTGACGGTGTGGTCGTCCTCCGGTCCTTCCCCCCAGGGGAGGTCTCAGGCGAGCCCGGCCACCAGGTCGGCGACGGACTTGCGGCGCCCGGTGTAGAAGGGCACCTCTTCACGGACGTGCATGCGGGCCTCGGAGGCGCGCAGGTGACGCATGAGGTCGACGATGCGGTACAGCTCGTCCGCCTCGAAGGCCAGCAGCCACTCGTAGTCGCCCAGGGAGAAGGAGGCGACGGTGTTGGCGCGCACGTCGGGGTAGCCGCGGGCCATCTTGCCGTGGTCGGCGAGCATGCGGCGGCGGTCCTCGTCGGGCAGCAGGTACCAGTCGTAACTGCGCACGAAGGGGTACACGCTGACGTACTCGCGCGCGACCTCGTCGGCCAGGAAGGCCGGGATGTGCGACTTGTTGAACTCGGCCGGGCGGTGCAGGGCCATGTTCGACCACACCGGCTCCAGGGCGCGGCCCAGCTTGGTGCGGCGGAACAGGTTGTAGGCGGTCTGCAGCTCGTCCGCCGTCTCGGCGTGCCACCAGATCATGACGTCGGCGTCGGCGCGCAGGCCGGAGACGTCGTAGCTGCCGCGGACGGTGATGTCCTTGGCGGCAAGCTGGTCGAACAGCTCCTGGACCTCGTCGGCGTAGCCGGTGCGGTCCTCGGGAAGAACGTCCTTCAGCTTGAAGACGGACCACAGGGTGTAGCGGATGACCTCGTTGAGGTCCTTCGCCTTCTTCCCCGCGTTGGGAATCTTCTCTGGTGCAGTCATGTGCCTATTGTCCCGTGCGCTGATCAGTGGTCTGTGCCAGGGGTGCCGTACGCGCGCCGAGCGCGGCGATCACCGCGTCCACGGCCTTGCCGGCGCTCGCGACGCAGGCCGGGATGCCCACGCCGTCGTAGACCGCGCCGCACACCGCGAGGCCCGGCAGGGCCGCGACGGCGCTGCGGATCCGGGCGACCCGGTCGAGGTGGCCGACCGGGTACTGGGGCAGTCCGCCCTCCCAGCGGGTGACGGTGGAGGCGATCGGCCGGGCCGCGAGGCCCACGGCCTCGCCGAGGTCGGCGAGGGACACGTCGACGAGCTCGCCGTCCTCGCGCGACAGGTCCTTCTCGTCCGCGTGCCGGCCGACCGAGGTGCGCAGAAGGAAGAGGTCGGGATCCGTCCCGGCCCAGGCCCACTTGTTGCTGGAGAAGGTGGAGGCCTTGATGGTCCGGCCGTCGACGGGCGGTACGAGGAATCCGCTGGCGCCGCCGTCGGAGACGGACTCCGGCAGGTCGGAGCGGCGGAACGCCATGGTGATGAGGGCCATCGAGGCGTACTCGACCCCGCGCAGTTCGGCGGCGGCGGCCGGGGCGAGCCCGTCCAGCAGCCGTGCGGCGGCCCCGGCCGGCGTGGCCAGGATCACGGCGTCGGCGTCGACGACCTCGGCGCCGGCCACCACCCGCCAGCCCTCGGCCGTACGGACGACCTCGCTGACGGGGGTGTCGGTGACGAGCCGGGCCCCCGCGGCGCGGCAGGCCTCGGCGACGGCGATCGGGAGCCGTCCGATCCCGCCGTCGATGCCGGCGAAGACCGGGCCGGCCTGCTGGGGCGAGGCCTGCGCCCGGCGCTGCAACGCGCGGACGCCGTCGCCCAGGAGGGCGTGCGTACGGGCGACCTCGAAGAGCTGGGGCACGGCGGCCCGCATGGAGATGCGATAGGCGTCGCCCGCGTAGACCCCGCCGAGCAGCGGTTCCACCAGCCGGTCGACGACCTCGTGGCCGAGGCGGGCCGCGACGTACTCGCCGACGGCGACGTCGTCGCCGATCTCGGTGGGCGGCAGCGTCCGCTCGGCCTCGATACGGGCCAGTCCCTCGGCGGAGAGCACCCCGGAGGCGGCGAGCGGTCCCAGGTCGCCGGGGACGCCCATGACATGGCCGCGCGGCATCGGCCGCAGCGCGCCGCGGGTCCACAGGTGGGCGGTGGCGGTGGCGGGCGGCTGCACGGCGTCGGCCAGGCCCACGGCCTCGGCGAGGGCCACGGCCTCGGGGCGGCGGGCGAGCATGGATTCGGCGCCGAGGTCCACGGGGGCGCCGGCGAGCTCACCGGAGTACAGCTTGCCGCCGAGCCGCGGTCCGGCTTCCAGCAGGGTGACGCGGACGCCTTCGGCGAGCAGCCGGTGGGCTGCCGCGAGGCCCGCGATACCGCCGCCGATGACGACGGCGTGGCCCGGGGAGCCGGCGGACCGGGGTGAGCCGCCCGGCCGATCCGTACGCATGTCCGCTTCGTGCATGGACACATCGTCTCAGACCGATCTCCGAGGCCGGACCGTGACCTCATCGGGATCACCCCGGGACCGTGGATTCGAAACCCGCGACGGGACTCTGGACGTCGAACCGGCAACACCAGCCGATCCTCGGGGGTTCACAGCGATGCGTAGCTTCGACAGACACCGTTCCGCGGCGGCCCTGGCCGCCCTCTCGCTGGTCGGGGCGCTCGCCCTCACCGGCTGCGGGGCGAGCGGCCAGGGCTCCGCGAACGACAAGGCCGCGGTGGCGCCCGCCGCCGACGGCAAGGCTCCGGAGGGCGCCGCGGCGGCCCCGGCGCCGGCGGGGTCCGCGGGCGCCGCGGGCTCCTCCACCGACACCGGTAAGAACGACCGGCCGCCGGTCGCGGTCCGCCCGAACGTCATCCGCACGGCGACGCTCGGCATCGAGACGGCGGACGTCCAGAAGACGCTCGCCGCGGCCCGCACGGCCGCCGACGACGCGGGCGGCTACGTCGGCAACGAGTCCACCAAGCGCGGCGAGAACGGCCGGATGACCTCGACGCTGACCCTGCGGGTGCCGGGCGAGCGCTACGACGCCGTGCTCGGCGCCATGGAGGGCAGCGGGAAGCTCCTGCACCGCAAGGTCGACGCGCAGGACGTCACGGAGAAGGTCGCCGACATCGGCAGCCGTGTCGCCTCGCAGCAGGCCAGCGTGGCGCGGGTGCGGGAGATGATGGGCAAGGCCTCGGCGCTGAGCGAGGTGGTGATGCTGGAGAGCGAGCTGTCGCGCCGTCAGTCCGACCTGGAGTCGTTGCTCGCGCAGCAGACGGCGCTGAAGGACCGGACCTCGCTGGGCACGATCACGCTGGAGGTCTCGGAGCCGGTCGCGAAGCCGGAGCCGGAGAAGAAGGAGAAGAAGAAGGAGCCCACCTTCCTGGGGGCGCTGGGCGGGGGCTGGGACGTCTTCACGAAGGTCGTGCGCTATCTGACGGTGGCGGTGGGCGCGGTGCTGCCGTTCGCGCTGACGGCCGCGGTGGTGCTGGTGCTGTTCCGGGTCTACCGGCGGTGGCGTCCGGCGGCGCCGAAGCCGGCCCCGGCGCCGTGGCGGCCGACGGTGCCGGCGGCCCGGAAGGCTCCGGACGCGGAGGCCGACGTACAGGACTGAACGCGCGTTCGGCCGTAGCGTGTTCACCATCCGACGGTGGTGAAGGGGCGGTACGGACGATGGCGACGGAACGACTGGTGGTGGTGGGCGGTGACGCGGCGGGGATGTCCGCCGCGTCACAGGCCCGCAGGCTGAAGGGCCCGGCGGAGCTGGGGATCGTGGCCTTCGAGCGCGGGCACTTCACCTCCTACTCGGCGTGCGGGATCCCGTACTGGGTCGGCGGTCAGGTCGCCGAACGCGACGACCTGATCGCCCGTACCCCCGAGGAGCACCGGGCCCGGGACATCGATCTGCGCATGCGCACGGAGGTCGTGGAGCTCGATCTTTCCGGGTCCCGGGTCCGCGCCCGCGATCTGGACACGGGGTCCGAATCCTGGACGGAGTACGACAAGCTGGTCCTGGCGACGGGCGCCCGTCCGGTCCGCCCCCGGCTCCCCGGCATCGGCGCGCACGGGGTCCACGGCATCCAGAGCCTGGACGACGGCCAACGGCTGATGGGAACCCTGCGGCGCACGGAGGGCCGCCGGGCGGTCGTGGTCGGCGCGGGGTACATCGGCGTGGAGATGGCCGAGGCCTTGGTGGCGCGGGGGTACGAGGTCACCGTCCTGCACCGGGGCGAGCAGCCGATGGCCACGCTGGACCCGGACATGGGCGGCCTGGTGCACAGCGCGATGAACCGGATGGGGATCCGTACGGTCTCCCGCGCCGAGGTGACGAAGATCCTCACCGACGAGGAGGGTCGGGCCCGCGCGGTGGCCACGTCGGGGGGCGAGGAGTACGAGGCGGACGTGGTCGTGCTCGGCATCGGGGTGGAGCCCCGTACGGCGCTCGCCCGCGCGGCCGGACTTCCCCTCGGCCCTTCGGGGGGCCTGCTCACGGACCTCTCGATGCGGGTCCGGGGCCACGAGAACATCTGGGCGGGCGGCGACTGCGTGGAGGTCCTGGACCTGGTCGCGGGCCGCACCCGGCACATCCCGCTGGGCACGCACGCCAACAAGCACGGTCAGGTCATCGGCTCGGGCGTGGGCGGCGGCTACGCGACCTTCCCCGGGGTGGTCGGGACGGCGGTCAGCAAGGTCTGCGACCTGGAGATCGCCCGTACGGGGCTGCGCGAGCGGGACGCCCTGGAGGCGGGCCTGCGCTTCGTGACGGCCACCATCACCTCCACCAACACCGCGGGCTACTACCCGGGCGCGGCGGAGATGACGGTGAAGATGCTGGCGGAACGCCGTACGGGCCGCCTCCTCGGGGTCCAGATCGTCGGTGGCGCGGGATCCGCGAAGCGGGTGGACATCGCGGCGGTCGCCCTCACGGCGGGCATGACGGTCGACGCGATGGTGTCCCTGGACCTGGGCTACGCGCCGCCGTTCTCCCCCGTCTGGGACCCGATCCTGGTGGCGGCCCGCAAGGCGGTCGCCGCGGTCCGCGCCGCCGTCTAGACACCTTCTAGAGGGCGGCCGGCGGCGCGAACGGGCCGTCCGCGGCGAAGGCGAGGGCCGCGAAGCGTTCGCCCATCCGGCGGTGCGTGGCCGCGTCCGGGTGCAGGGCGTCGGGCAGCGGGAGCTCGGCCGTGTCCCCCTCGCCGTAGAGGGCGCGGCCGTCGAGGAGGTGCAGGTTCGGGTCGTCGGCGGCACGCAGGCGCACGATCCGGGCCAGCTCCTCGCGGATGACGCCCAGGGTCAGCTTGCCGAAGGCCCGTTCGGCGGGGTCGCCTGCGGCCCGGAACCGCAGTCGCCCCTCGGCGAGCTCGCCGAGGTCGGGCGCGCTGGGGCCGGGGGTGTCCTCGTGGATGGGGCACAGGATCGGCGAGAGGACCAGGAGCGGGGTGGTGGGGTGGCCCTCGCGCACGGTGTCGAGGAACCCGTGCACGGCGGGGCCGAAGGCCCGCAGCCGCATCAGGTCGCGGTTGACGAGGTTGATGCCGATCTTGACGCTGATCAGGTCCGTCGGGGTGTCGCGCAGGACCCGGGCGGTGAAGGGGTCGAGCAGGGCGTTGCCGCTCAGGCCGAGGTTGGTCAGTTCCACCCCGCCGAGGCCGGCGGCCAGCGCGGGCCAGGTGGTGCTGGGGCTCGCGGCGTCGGAGCCGTGGCTGATCGAACTTCCGTGGTGCAGCCACCGGCGGCGGCCCGTGTCCGGCGGTGTCTCGACGGGGGCGTCGGTGCGCAGGGCGACCAGCTGGGTGATCTCGTTGTGGGGCAGCCAGATCTCGATGTCCTTGGCCCGGTTCGGGAGGCCGGAGAACCGTACGGTCCCGGGCGGGCCGGGCCGGGTCTCGGTGGCGCCGGTGGCCATGTCCACCTGGAGGACGTTGCCGCCGCCGACGTGGCCCTGATCGGCCGGCAGGCCGTCGATGAGCAGGTCGTACAGGCCGTCGGGGCGGGGCGGTGCGCCGTCGTAGGCCATCTTCGTGCGGAGCGTGTCCAGCTCGATGACGGTGGCCCGGGTGCGGAACGCCAGCCGTACCCCGGAGGGCTGGGTCTCGACCGTGGCCAGATCGCCGTCGGCGCACTGGGCGCGGGCTCGCGCGGGCAGTCGGTGCGGCAGCAGCCCGTGCTCGGTGCGCTCCAGGTCCAGGGCGCCGCGCAGCAGGTCCGGGGTGATGGGTGTGGTGATCCGGGCGGATTCGTGGCTCATGCACACACCCTGCCGACCGGCCCCCGCGTCCGCCACATCATTACCGGACGGCGCGGTGCGCCCGGTGATGATGCGGCGGGGTGCGGGTTCAGCGCGCGGTGCGGGTGTGGACGTAGTCCACCAGGCGGGTCAGCGCGTCCGGGTCGGTCGTCGGGAGGACGCCGTGGCCCAGGTTGAAGACGTGGCCCTCCAGGCCGGCGGCGGCCGCGAGGACCTCGTCCGTCTTGGCCTCGACGGCCTCGGTGGTGGAGAAGAGCACGGCCGGGTCCAGGTTGCCCTGGAGCGCCTTGCCGGGGCCGACCCGGCGCACGGCCTCGTCGAGCGGGACGCGGTAGTCGACACCCATGACGTCCGCGCCGGCCTCACCCATGAGGCCGAGGAGCTCGCCCGTGCCCACTCCGAAGTGGATCCGCGGCACTCCGTAGGAGGCGACGGACTCCAGGACCTTGGTGGAGGCGGGCATCACCGAGCGGCGGTAGTCCGCCGGCGCGAGGGCGCCGACCCAGGAGTCGAAGAGCTGGATCGCGGAGGCGCCGGCCTCGATCTGGACCTTGAGGAAGGCGGAGGTGATCTCCGCGAGGCGGTCCAGGAGGTCGGCCCACAGCTGCGGGTCCCCGTACATGAGGGCCTTGGTGTGCTCGTGGTTCTTGGAGGGGCCGCCCTCGACCAGGTAGCTCGCGAGGGTGAAAGGCGCGCCCGCGAATCCGATCAACGGCGTGGCGCCCAGTTCACCCGTGAGCATGCCGATCGCCTCGGTGACGTACGAGACGTCCTCCGGGGTGAGGTCGCGCAGCTGTGCGAGGTCCTCACGGCGGCGGATCGGCTGGGCGACGACCGGGCCGATGCCCGGCTTGATGTCCAGGTCGACGCCGATGGCCTTCAGCGGGACCACGATGTCGGAGAAGAAGATCGCCGCGTCCACCTTGTGGCGGCGCACCGGCTGCAGGGTGATCTCGGTGACCAGGTCGGGCCGCATGCAGGACTCCAGCATCTGCGTGCCCTCGCGCAGCTTGCGGTACTCCGGGAGTGAGCGTCCCGCCTGCCGCATGAACCACACCGGGGTGTGCGGCACCGGCTCCCGCCGGCACGCCTTCAGGAAGGCGGAATCGTACGTCTGACTCGGCTGGCCCGTGGGGCGGGTGTTGGCGCTCACGACCCAAATCTTCGCACGTATGAAGAAGTGTCCGACCCGGCGAGGGTGTCCCTGCGGCGCACGGGCGCTCGTTCCGCCTAGTCTTCCCCGCATGGCTGCGGCTCAGGGACGATTTTCAGATGGCGCCGAGGGTATGGACAGCGCGAAGGAGAGCTCCGTCCCGCTCCCGTTCCGGCGGGCGGTCGACGGCTTGAAGAAGGCCCGGCTGCGTCCGGGTATCGAGATCGACCCCACGAAACCGCCCCAGAGACTGGCGCCGCACGCCTACGCCCTGGAGGCCGCGGTGGTGGACGGCGAGGAGGACCTGGCCGACGGCCGGCTCATCCTGCTGCACGATCCGTCCGGGCACGACGCCTGGCAGGGGACGTTCCGGCTGGTGACGCTGGTGCGCGCGGAGCTGGAGCCGGAGATGGCCGCGGATCCGCTGCTGCCCGAGGTGTGCTGGTCCTGGCTGACGGGGGCGCTGCAGGCGCGCGGGCTGGCGTACGGGGAGGCGAGCGGCACCGTGACGATGGCGGGCTCGCACTACTTCGGCGGGCTCGCGGAGCGGCGGCCGGCCACGCAGATCGAGATCCGGGCCTCGTGGACGCCGCGCGAGGGCGTGGGAGGGGTGCCGGACACCTCGGCGCACCTGTCGGCGTGGTGCGAACTGCTGTGCCAGGTCGCGGGGCTGCCGCCGGTGGGTCCGACGGACACGGCGACGGGTGTGGTCTCCCTGCCACAGCGTCGCGGTCCGCACCACCCGTAGCCGCAGGGCCGGACGGCCGCCGGATTCGGCGCGCGACCCAGAACGACTGAGCGAAGAACAGGTCGGGCGGTCGAAAGACGGCGTCCCTTGCGGGCTTCTGATCAACCGATGATCGATCGTGCGTCCGAATTGCCCGAATTGTTACTCACCAAATCGTGATCATTCCCTAAAGCCGGGCGGGTGACGTGCCGAAGGAGTGGGTGACCATCCGCACGGTTCGCACCGGCTTCCTTCCCCGAGCCGGCCGTCCCGCCACTCCCCCAGGAGGCCTAGGTGTCCGTTCTTCTCGAGCAGCCCGCAAGCCTGGTCGCCTACCGCCCGAACAAGCCGACGGCCATGGTCGTCGTGGCCGACCCGCGCGTCCGCTCCACCGTGACCCGCCATCTGTGGGCCCTCGGAGTACGTGACGTGATCGAGGCGTCGTCCATCGCGGAGGCCCGCCCCCGCGTCGGCAGCCCGCGCGACATCTGCGTGGCCGACGTACACCTGCCCGACGGCTCCGGTCTCACCCTGCTCTCCGAGACCCGGGCCGCCGGCTGGCCCAATGGCCTGGCCCTGTCCGCCGCCGACGACATCGGCGCCGTGCGCAACGCCCTCGCGGGCGGCGTCAAGGGCTACGTCGTCACCGGTACGCGGACCAACATCGGGCTCCCCACCCGGCCCGGCGCCGCCCCCATCGGCGCTGCCGCCGCCCGTATGCACCGCCGCCCCCCGGGTGCCCCGAGCCACCCGGGCGGCTACCGAGAGCTCTCCGGCCGCGAGGTCGAGGTCCTGCGCCTCGTCGCGGAGGGCCAGTCCAACAAGGCCATCGGCGTCTCGATGGGCCTGTCCGCCCTGACCGTCAAGTCCCACCTCGCCCGGATCGCCCGCAAGCTGGGCACCGGTGACCGCGCCGGCATGGTCGCCGTGGCGCTGCGTACCGGGATCATCCACTGACCGCCGGCCGGAGCCCCCGGATATCCACCCCGGGAGCCGCCGCTCGGGAACCTGCCGGGAGACCCCCGGAATACCCCGGGAAAACGCCCCGCATACCGCCCGCGCCCGTCGACGGAACGTTCCGGCGACGGGCGCGTCGTATACACGGATACCCTTGACCGGTGACCGACGCCCAAGATCCCGCAGCAGACCTGCGCACCACCACCGGGGGCGGCCCCTCGGACGACGTCGTTGTTCCGCCCGGTGGGCTGCCGACTCCCTTGTTGGAGCCCCGTGAGGGGATTCCTCCGGTGGTCGCCGACGCGGACGCCCTCGCCGAAGTGGTCGCGGCGTTCGCCGCGGGCACCGGCCCCGTCGCCGTCGACGCCGAACGGGCCTCCGGGTACCGCTACGGCCAGCGCGCCTACCTGGTGCAGCTGCGCCGTGAGGGTGCGGGGTCCGCGTTGATCGACCCGGTGGGCTGCCCCGACCTGTCCGCACTGGGCGAAGCCCTGTCCGGCACCGAATGGATCCTGCACGCCGCCACCCAGGACCTGCCCTGCCTGCGCGAAATAGGCATGGTGCCCACCTCGCTGTTCGACACCGAGCTGGCCGGCCGCCTCGCCGGCTTCCCCCGGGTCGGACTCGGCGCGATGGTCGAGAGCGTGCTCGGCTACGCGCTGGAGAAGGGCCACTCCGCCGTCGACTGGTCCACCCGCCCGCTCCCCGAGCCGTGGCTGCGCTACGCCGCCCTGGACGTGGAGCTGCTGGTGGACCTGCGGGACGCGCTGGAGAAGGAACTGGACCGGCAGGGCAAGCTGGAATGGGCCCGCCAGGAGTTCGACGCCATCGCCTCCGCCCCGCCCGCCCCGCCGCGCAAGGACCCGTGGCGCCGGACGTCCGGCATGCACAAGGTGCGCCGACGTCGGCAGATGGCGGTCGTACGGGAGCTGTGGGAGTCCCGCGACCGGATCGCCCAGCGGCGTGACGTCTCGCCGGGCAAGGTGCTGGGCGACGCCGCGATCGTCGAGGCGGCACTCGCCCTGCCCGCCAACGTGCACACCCTGTCCGCCCTGCCCGGCTACGGGCAGCGGATGGGCCGGCGGCAGCTGGACCAGTGGATGGCCGCCGTGGACCGGGCGAAGGCCCTGCCCGAGAACGAGCTGCCGCAGCCCGGGGCGACCCCGGCCGGTCCCCCGCCGCCGCGCTCCTGGGTGGACAAGGACCCGGCGGCCGCGGCCCGACTGTCGGCGGCCCGTGCGGCCGTCTCGGCGCTGGCGGAGGAGCTGAACCTGCCGCAGGAGAACCTGATCACCCCGGACACCGTCCGTCGGCTGTGCTGGGAGCCGCCGCAGCGGCTGCACGCGGACGCGGTGGCGGAGGTCCTCGCGGGCTACGGCGCCCGGCCCTGGCAGATCGAACTGGTGACCCCGGTGCTGGTCACGGCCCTGTCGGCCACCGCGTAGGCGGTCGCCGAGGTGCCCCGGTCCGCGACGCGCGGACCGGGGCACGTCCGGATCAGAGGGGTTGCTCGGTGTAGTCGCCTTCCGTGTCCATGTAGAAGGTGCCCTTCGTGTTGCCGTCGATCTCGGTGTGCTTGAGCCACTTCCGGGACAGGTGGTGGACGTGCTTGACCACTCGTTCCCAGGGGATCTGGTGGCCCGCGCAGGCGACCTTGAAGTGCATCTTCTTCGGACCCGGGATGGCCTTGTAGAGCTCGGTGACCGAGAGGAAGGGATTGGTGCCCGGAACGCTGTTCACCGTCTTGTCGTGCTCGCCGACGACGATGAGCACAGGCACCTTGTGGCCGAGGATGTTGTCCACCTTGGCACCGGACTTGTTCCAGCCCCACCAGAAGGCGTTGCGGAAGCGCAGCACGCCCGAGGGCACGCCGGACACCGGCGGTCCCCAGTTGCGGCCCACCACGTCGTTCTCCATGATCGCCGCCCACACGGTGTCGACCATGCCCTCCTCACGCTGCTCGTCGGCGCAGCCGAGTTCCTTGTCCCAGGCCTCCCCGAAACCCTGCCGCCCGGTGATGTACATCGGGAAGTTCCACAGGGAGGGCGGCGGCGGCAGCGCGTCCGGCCTTCCCCACTTGGTGCCGGGCTTGCTCTCGGGGCCGTCCGGCCGGAAGACCGGGGCGAGCAGGAAGAGGCTGGAGACGTTCTCCGGGTGCTGGATGGCGTACGGGCCCAACGCGATGGCGGCGGCGGACCAGCCGAACAGCGCGACCTTCTCCACGCCGCGCTCGGCCTTGATGTACTCCACGACGGTGTGGACCTCGGCCCAGTCGGCGGCGGAGTCGCCGAGGTGCTTGGCGTACGGGGGGGTGCAGGGGCCCGGCAGCGGGTGGTTGTCGTGCAGGAGCTTCGCCTGCTGGGTGGCATTGGTGTTGCAGGGCTCGTTCATGACCGCCGGGCGCGGCGAGCGGCCATGGCCCTGGAGGTCCATGGCGAAGACGTCGAAGCCCGCCTTGGCGAGGAACAGCATCCAGTTGTACTCGCCGGTGCCCAGGTCCGCGCCGGGCAGGACGGGGACGCTGCGACCGTGCAGCATCAGGACGGCCGTGCGTTTGGTGGGATTCTTCGTCCCGTCACGCTCCCGGACGAAGAGTTTGATCACCTCCCCGTCGTTGACGGGGAGGGTGGAGGAGTGCTTGACCTCGTGGTCGATCGTCTTGATCTGCATGGCCGGGGTCTCCGTTCGGGTCGGCCGGGGTCCGGGGGCGGGAGGCCCCGGGACGAGGCCAGAATCCGGAAGCGGGTGTGCCCGACGCCATTGACGTGACCGTGACGATCGGCCGGCCGACCCGATCGGGGCACCGTCCGCGCTCCGATCGGACGGGCGTGAGGAGGGGGCGCACGGGCTCCCGCCGCGGGGCGCGGAGTGTGACCTTCGCCGCTCCTCCGGGAGGGGGTGTGCACATTGGTTACCCGCAAGTAGCATGGGTCGGGTGAGCGGGCGCTCAGCG